>NZ_JACHVC010000006.1:600000-798111 GCF_014230145.1 Pelagicoccus albus | reverse complement strand
ACAGACGGTAGAACTTCTTGACCTAGTCATTTCAAGCTTCGGTTTCAGGCGAAGGACCCTAACCTTACGTTCAAGCTACAAGGCCCGAAGCATTCGAACTAAACCAACTTGTGGATGGAGGCTTTGGAGACTACCTACAAGAGGCTAACAAGTCGGCCCATTCAATTCCGGCAAACGCCCGCCCTTTCAATCCGACCTGTGACAAATCAACCCCTAATTTAAGTTAAACCCCAACTGAGGCCTCCATGCATGGCCTCTGCGTTCGCAAAAAATAGATGATCGAAACGAAAGGATGTCCGATTTGTGGATACGAGGGAATTGACGCCTTCGACAGTCACGGCTGTTCGACTTTCGAGATCTGCTCCTGCTGTGGTTGCGAGTCCGGCTACGAATACAACGAAAACTCAACCGACGAAAGAATTACAGAATTAAGAAAAGAATGGCGAATCGGAAGAGACGGATCTTGGTGGTGCAAAAGGACGAAGCCAGAAAAGGATTGGGATCCTGATATCCAAATGAAGAGAGCAGGAATTGAGCTATAAAATCATGCGAACAAGTCGCTCCAGGCAACTGCGGCAAACGCCCGCCTCTTTCACTACGACCACATGAAAATAAACCACCCCAGAAATTCAAACGATAGCTTAGGCCTTGTCGCCTGAGCTCGGCGTTCGAAGAAAAAGTCATGAACAGACGACTGAAGAAAACACCACAACCGCCCCGAGCAAGAGTCCTACTATTGTCGCTATTTCTGCCTCTCTTCGTCATAGCGAACACTACCGACTCTCGAAGCGAAAAAATAAAACAAATAAGACAAGAGCACTTAAGTCATATCGTCTTCCATCCGGAAGACAAACCCCTCTTGGAAATCTTTACGAATTTGCAATATCCAGAAACAAAAATAGAAGAAGACATTAGAGACTTCAATTACTCCGCTCATTTTAGTTTCCGGTCCCTATTGGCTAAAGCCAACTGGTTACGCAAATACATAGATGATCCTGATACACGAATTACGTCTACAGAAATAGCAGGTACAAATCTTGTTACGGTTTACATCTATTCTAGGTTTTCACCACAAGAAGAATACGACCTAAAAATGGAACTAAACTTAGAGTCTGACTTCTTGAAGAAACACATAGAAGTCTTCAAAGGACGTATATAAATAGAATATTCGAACCAGTCGTGCCATACAACTCCGGCCAGCGCTCCGCGCTAGCCTCCGCGTATGCACTCGACGTTGGACAAAAGAAAATGACTAACCAAAACGAAGAGGAATACCTTCTCGATGAGTACAAGAAGTACGTACGATTCGACTTCTTCGTGATCTACGGTTTGTCCATTCTCTACTTCATCTTCAGAGGATTCACATTCCTCATTGTCCACGATTTCCAGAAAAGATTCGTCGAACCAAGAAAGGAACGGCTTTCAGTCATAAAATCGACGCTTTCCATAGAGAACAGAAAGAAAGCTTATCTGTATTTCTGCATTCACTACGCAGCTCTCATTCTCATCGTTCCGACGGTCTTTACTATCTTTATCCTGTTCCAGTTTGGGGTACCGAACTTCAAGTACTACATTCTAGTTGGATTCTTCCTTGCGGTAGCCTCAACCGGATTCATCGCCTCCTACTACGGAATCGTCGAGGGTCAAGAAATGGACTCAATGATTTGGGGAGAAGATGGATACAAGAAGAAAAACGACCCAAAGGAGAGATTGAAGCATCCATTCTAAAATGACACAATTCACAAAAGAAAAGAAGAAGTCCAACCAGACGGACCATACAACTGCGGTCAGCGCTCCGCGCTGATCCTCGCGTATGTCCTCGACGTTAGTCGAAAAAAAAGAATGACCGCAAATCAAGAATTCGTTGACCTAGTCTACAATGAAGTTGGTTCAGAATTGAAGCAGCACGGTGATTTTCTAATCAAACTCCTGGAAGAAGACGATTGGTCATTTGTTATAAAATCCCACGCTTTAATAGAAGCTTCAGTCACCAATTTATTGATCCGAAGAATCGGTGAACCTGAAATGACCAAGTTCGTTAAGAGGATGCCTTTATCCGATAGCGAATCTGGAAAAGTCGTACTCTTAAAAGACCTCGGGCTACTCGACTCTGGACTGAGGAGTTTCATTCGATGGTATTCAGAGTTACGCAACAAGCTTGTTCACAATCTGGAACACATCGACTTTCAGTTGGAGAGCCATTTCGCGTCCCTAGACCCGAACCAAAAAAAATCTTGGAAGAAGAAAGTTAACGACATCATCGAAATCCCAGAGACTCTGGAAAAGATATTCTATTCTAACTGGAAGATCCCCCTGACTCTATGTTTAAACAAGATTATTGGGGAGTGTTCCTTCAAGGGCGGCAGGTGCGAAGCAATTAGAAAGATTCAAAACATGCGAGACTAACAAGGCATCGCACACAATGGCGGCAAACGCTCGCCTCTTTCGTAACGACCTCATGAATACTAACCTCAACAGACTTGGAACCTCAACCGAAGCCGCCATCGTGTGGATTTGACGTTAGATCAAAAATGAAGGAAATGAGCTATGAGAGACTTTTACTGGTTTGGTACGCTGCTCTCCCAATCAGCGTCTTGTTTGCCTTCTATGCTCCCAATAAAATAGCTATCTTAGCTTGTGGCATTGGGATGACACCGGTGATCCTGATGCACATGAGAGTGGAGGAAGACTTCATCCGCTACATGGGGTTTCACCACTCAGATGAATGGAAAATAATCTACAGACCACCAAATACAAAAGAAGCCCGAATATTTTTGAAAAACGATGAGTCTTTTGAAAGTCAGGAACTCGCGATAAGAAAAAAAGAATATCAATCGAAGGAGACTATGATCAAGACGATGCTTTTCATTTCCATCGCGATTCCGCTTATCCTCATAATCATAAAAAATAGTATCTAACCAGACGGACCATACAACTCCGGTCAGCGCTCCGCGCTGATCCTCGCGTATGTCCTCGACGTTAGATAAGAATGAAACTACTACACATAATTGCCATAGCTTCAGCCACCCTACTCAGCTCCTGCGAAACAGTGTCGTATTATTCTCCGATTTCTCCTGAGCAACCTTTTGGTTACAGCCATGTGGATTTAGGTGGCGGGTTCTATCGAGTTACCTATCGGGGCGAAAGGAATTCTTCGGGGAGGAAAGCCTTCGACTTAGCTCGCCTAAAAGCTGCCGAAATAGCACTAGAGAACGGTTTTACTCATTTCGAGATCAAGGACCTGAGCAATCTAACAACCTACACGACTACGAATATTGAAGACGACGCGTTGTTCAGTGCCGGTAGACCAGCGGCTATTCAAAACAGTGGGCCGAGCGGCACTACATATTCTCAGACTCCTTGGGTAGAGAGCGAAGATTCTGTTACCACGAAAACACCATACATGGAGATAGTCGTGGAGTGCACCAATTACGAAGGATCGCCGAAGAAATCGGTTCAAGATGCTATTGTCGTGAAAGAAAAGCTGAAGAAGAAATATTGGATTAAAGATAAAGAAATCTAACCAGACGGACCATACAACTCCGGTCAGCGCTCCGCGCTGATCCTCGCGTATGTCCTCCGCGTTAGCCGAAAATATAATTATGAAGATTGGTTTACCGAACCGAAGGAAGCAGCATCCCGAACAGACGGTAGAACTTCTTGACTTAGTCATTTCCTGCTTCGGGCTCACGCGAAGAACCCAAACCTTACTTTCAGGCTACAAGGTCCGAAGCATTCCAACTAAACCAACTTGTGTATGGAAGCTTTGGAGACTACGTACGAGAGGCTAACAAGTCGGCCCATTCAATTCCGGCAAACGCCCGCCCTTTCAATCCGACCAGAGACAAATCAACCCCTAATTTAAGCTAAACCCCAACTGAGGCCTCCATGCATGGCCTCTGCGTTAGCCGAAAATATAATTATGGAAATTGGTCTACTTAATCGAAGGATGCAGCACCCCGAACAGACGGTAGAACTTCTTGACCTAGCCATTTCAAGCTTCGGTTTCAGGCGAAGAACCCTAACCTTACGTTCAATCTACAAGGCCCGAAGCATTCCAACTAAACCAACTTGTGTATGGAGGCTTTGGAGACTACCTACAAGAGGCTAACAAGTCGGCCCATTCAATTCCGGCAAACGCCCGCCCTTTCAATCCCACCAGAGACAAATCAACCCCTAATTTAAGTAAAACCTCAACTGAGGCCTCCATGCATGGCCTCTGCGTTGGCAGAAAGAAAATGACCAAAGACAAAGTAGCTTCTTCAGATTTCTGGATTGGAACCACACTATTCTCCACCACCGCAATAATCGTGGGGATCATGCTTTTCATCCACCTGAACGAACCTGCTAGAACGTCACTTTCTAAAGTATTCCTGTATTCATACCTCGCCTACATTCCTGTTTCGATATGTTCGATTTTATTGTATTTCATCACTAGTCGAAAGACCAAGGGCATTTACCCAGCACTGAACTCCATTGGACTCCTTTTATGCTTATTACTTTGGGTATCAATCTAATGAAAGAAAATGCCAACAAGGCGACGCATACAACTTCGGCAAACGCCCGCCCCTTTCACAACGAACCTTTAGAAATCGACGACCTCAGACATGGAGGCCAAGCCTAGGCCTCGTCGTATGGTCTTGGCGTTCGACGAAAAAATGAAAATCATCTTCGCAGTCTGTTCTCTCCTAGCGGTTTCCTTGACCGCTGCCGAAGAGCCGTATCTCGCAGAAGGAACCTACACGACCGATGATATGGTCGGCTTCAACACTTGGCTAGAAGTATCGGTTCGTGACGACAACTTCATCGCATACCTCACAATGTTTTCATGTATCATCGAAGAGGATGGCGAAGTTGAAACGTGGGGAAGAGAGATAAAAGGAAAGATAGTCACGAATGAATCAGGAAGAGCTAACTTCAGATCTGTAGATGAACTCCCGTGGCCACTCGAGTTCGAATTCAAAAGAAAAGGAAAAGATCGATTTGTTGTTTTCGCCAAAGTCACAGAAAAAGACAAAATTCGTACCGAAAAAATAGTATTTAAGAAAGAGTCGAACCAGGCAGCCCATACAACTCCGGCCATCGCTCCGCGATGACCTCCGCGTATGGCTTTCACGTTCTGCAAAAAAAAAACAAATGCCTCCATCTCCCCTAGAATCTCTACTCCTTTATCAAGATACCGCCGAACATCTCGAATACCATCCCTTCATACGATTTCGACGCTCACGAGATTTGCAGCTATCGACGACTTGGTCAGCCCCTGGAAAAGTCTCTACCATCAAAGCCGTTCACCCGGCCGAAGCAATAATAGCGGGTTACACCGGACAAATACGCGGTTTCTTTCTTAACGATGACGATTGGACGATTCATAGAATGCCGAACATTTACCACAAACTAGGAGCTAGCGGTTTTTGGAAATACCACCTGAAGAAAGCACGAAAAGAGTTCGAAAAATTCAAAAAGGAGAGAACAAGGGTCGCATTACCAAACAGAGAGAACACGAAATGGAACGCCTTTGAGTTGTTTTTATACGGGCAGGTGATTCACCGCACCAAGGCAACAGATCTAGATATAATTAAGAAAGACAGTTTTCACTATGAGTTCTTCCTCATGGTTATAATGGGCATCCTTTGGGAACTTACCCATTTCGTCAGAAGGATTTACCACCTCAACAACTGGGTACAGTTCTCACTAAAACCAAAGCCGAAACTACCTTAGAAACTAAGCAGAACAAGTCGTGGCATACAATTCCGGAGGCTGCGCCTCCTCCATCGTATGCACTCGGCGTTCTGCAAAAATAAGGATGAATAAATACACCACAGTCGAAGAGCAGATTGAATACGGTTTGGACACAATCGATCCGAGTGAGAAGATCGAAATGAGCCTGAGAGATTTCATGTATCTGCATCAAACGATTGGTGAGTTGAATCGCTTCTTTCACCAACCTCTACATTACGAATCAATTGAAGATGTATCGAAATTCTTGGGATCCAAAGATTCTGGAGCTTTTGCGGCGATGAATCGCTGCTATCTTGAGATTATGGGAAAGTATTTACCGAACAAAATCTCAGATGCTTTCGACGAAGGCGTACAATTCGAGAATCCGAACCCTCCCTACTACTACAAAACGAAGGCAGAACAAGTCGGTCGTCACAACTCCGGGGGCTGCGCCCCCTCCGCGTGACACCTCAGCGTTCACCAAAGAAATTGACTCCACCGCTTCTTGTGCGAGATTTCGCACATGGCAACAAACATCGAACTCAATGAAACACTTCTCTCGAAAGCCATGAGACTTGGCGGGATGAGAACCAAGAAAGAAGCCGTGAATCAGGCGCTTTCTGAGTATGTCCAACGGAGAGAACAACTTAAGATCCTCGATTTTTTCGGAACGGTGGACATGGACCCAGACTACGACTACAAGAAGCAAAGAAAAGTTAAGTGAAGGTTATCGTAGATACCGACGTTTGGTCTGAAGCTCTCAGAAGAAAGAAAGGAAAGAAATCCGCTTACGTGGATGAATTGATCGATCTTATCCAGGAAGGACGCATCGAGATGATCGGCCCCATCCGAATGGAAGTCTTATCCGGAATAAGGGAGAGCCATATTTTCGATTCGTTTTCAGAGAGATTGGCGGCTTTTCCGGACAGATCGATTCCATCCGAGGTATACGTCTTAGCAGCAAGGTTTTTCAACCTCTGCAGAAGCAAAGGAATCCAAGGATCCAACACTGACTTCATAATTTCCGCATGCTCCGTCCATTGGAGCACTCCGATCCTGTCGAAAGACAAGGACTATCTTTTGTATCAAAAGCACATCCCCATAGAAATCATCCAACCAAGAATGAAAAAGGGATGAACCAGTCGTCCCATACAATTCCGGCCATCGCTCCGCGATGACCTACGCGTATGGACTTCACGTTCACCAAAGAAAAAATCGACGGTTTGACCTTCTAGGGAAAATTACCACCATCACTCCACAATGAACCCGATTCGAAAGAACCAAGATGCGATTTCAGGAGCCTGTAAGCGTTTCAAAATCTAAAGCTTGCATATCTTTGGATCCTACGCTGACGGCTCGAATCACGAGCTCAGCGACATCGATTTCATCGTCGATTTCGAACGGACTGGCTACGAAGGAGCTTTCGAGCAGTTCATGGGGCTGAAGGAAGAGCTCGAGGCGATTCTCGAGCGACCAGTCGATCTACTCACGAACACAGGATTCAGAAACGAAGTGTTCAAAGAAGAAGTCGAGAGAAGCAAGAGACTCGTCTATGCCGCATAGCACAAGGAAGCTTCTCTTGGACATTTCTCTTTCCTGTGAAGAGATTTCAGGTTTCATCAAAGGAAGAGATTTCGAGGACTTCTCGAAGAATCGATTGCTTCAGCTAGCACTCGAACGGGAATTCGGAATCATCGGAGAGGCATTGGCTAGGCTCGAAAGAATTGATTAGGAGAACCTAACAAAGAAGATTCCTGAATACCGGAGGATCATCGGTTTCAGGAACATCATCGTTAGCCAGAAAAGAAGAGATTGAACTTTCGCACGTAGACTCTAGTTTCAGGCCCATGCTAGCCGAAAATCTCAGAAAGTTGTCCAAGTCCGAAAAGATCCTATTGATCAACGATCTATGGGATGAGATCGCTGACACAGAAGACGATTTTCCGCTGTCACTGGACACAAAAGAGCTACTGGATCGTCGCTACGAAGCATTTCAGGCCAATCCGGAAGAAGGCCTACCTTGGGACGAAGTGAAGAAAAGGATCCAGTCTGAGCTATGAGATATGAGCTGATCGTACGAAACGAAGCTCAATCAGACATCCGAGAAATCGTACGTTGGTACGAAAAGAAGGAAAAGGGACTCGGGAATTACTTCCTCCTGTGTCTAGATGCTTCCCTCGAATCACTGAAGCGTTTCCCCACTGCCGCAAGGATCATTCGTCACGAATACCGTAGACTCTTTGTTCGCAAGTTCCCCGTCGGGGTCTACTACATAGTTCAAGAGGACAAGGTCTTCATCGATGTAGTAGAGCCGTTTTCGCGAAATCCCAGCCGACTCGAACAAAAGCTAAAAGAAGGCTAACCAGTCAGCCCATACAAATCCAGCCAGCGCTCCGCGCTGACTTCCGCGTATGGCTTTCACGTTGGAAAAGCAAAGATGAAGAACCAATGGGTACTCAGCATTACACTCGGTCTGCTATTCGGATTCCTGTCCTCACAGGCCGACCGCTTTGGCGAACCATTCACTTCAATCGCTCTGCTTTCATTTATTCCTTTGGCGGCGATTGCTAGCCATGACTACAAAAAGAGAAATGAAGAAAATATCGCACAAGAAAAAGTAGGCATTCTTGAAGCATTAGGAAACTTCGAATGGAATGAAGAAAAAGAAGAAAAGATGAAGAGAGGCATAATCCACCTGCTGTGCTTTGGGTTAGGAATCGTAGTCTTTTATCTGATACTCGAGTAAAATATAATTCCAACCAGGCGGCCCATACAACTCCGGTAAGCGCTCCGCGCTTACCGGAGTATGACACCTCGGCGTTCTGCAAGAAATAGATGAAAGCAAAAATACAAGTTCCACTAGTTGAGATCATCTTAGCGATACTTGTTGTTTTGATGTTCGCAGCACCTGAGTGGCTCGCTGGAATCTTCGATAGACTTCCGGAATTAGCACAGTTAGGGCTAGTTTTCACGAGCAGCCCATACATCGCTCTTTCTTCCATTCAAGGATTAAGAGAATCAAAGAAGGTTAGAAGGTATGGCTTACTCATACTTCATGCGATCCTAGCAATTATTGGTCTAGCGCTATCAGTATTCTCAACCATCGTATTCAAAGAACTAGGACTTGGCAGTACAGCCTACACGCTTTTAGCGATTGGAACACTTCTTTCGCTGGCAATACTGATAGCAAAAACGAAAAACAAGAATGGCAGAACAAGTCAGTCGATACAACTCGGGTAAGCACAGCCACTTTCAAATCGAACAAGACACTGAAAACCTTCAACAGAAATGGAGCCGGTGACCCTACCCTCGCGTATCAGCTTAGCGTTCGACAAAGATAGATGAATCCCACCTACCTAGCTCATCAGGTCGTAATCGTGGAACCCTTTGATTGGAGTGGATTCATTTGGTCTTCTGCCACGGTTTTAGCGATGGGGATTCTAGGACTCGTCTGGCATCACACCAGTCCACCGAATACAAAGCGATCATCTCGATTCTACGTAAGCGTTTTCCTTTGTTTTTCATGCGTTTTCCTCGGTCCTGGACCGCCGGAAAAACTAACACAAGCCCGGTACTGTTCCAGGGGAGCAGGTCACCGCACCTAAAAGAGTTCGTCTTGCTTGCGGCGGTTTCGCCGCTGGAATCGCTTATCGATCTCGCCTGTGGTGATCTCGATGAGGGACGGCCTTCCTTCCGGGTCAGTAAGCGGTTTTTCACAGGCGAATAGTTTATCGAGGAGGCTGTCGATATCAGACTCGCTCGGTTCTTTATTGGGACGCCGTAGCTTCGAGGCCGCCTTCTTGGCAATCATTTCCACCGCTACGCCTTCCTGCTGACCGCTCAGGCTGCCTTGGCGCAAAAGGGCTAGGATTTCTTTTACGAATTCTTCCGCGTCCTCGTCCTGCTGCCATGTAGGGGTTCCTTCGATACGGAAAAAATTTCGCCCGAATGGAGCAATTTCAAAGCCCAGCTTTTCGAAGAAACTCAAATTGTCCTCCAGCGTGGCGGAACTCAATGGATCAAGCTCTACGGGCTGAGCTAAAAGCAACTTCTGGCAACGAATGGATTCGGAAGCGAACTCACGTATCAACTGCTCGTATAGGATGCGTTGTTGGGCTGCTCTCACATTCAGAAGAACAACTCCCGCTCCAGTATCAAAGGTGGCAAACTCACCTTGAGCCCAACCAAGGTAATTCCAATTCCGAGCCTGGGATTCCGGCTGCGGGCTTTCTGCTTCGGCAGGAGGCGGAGTTGGAGTTGGAGAAGCGGGAGTAGGCTCGACCTTTGGCGGAGTCGATGCGGGTCGTTCTGCTTGAGGTTCGCTGCGAGGACCCGTTATTGCGGGCTCTTCGTTCGATGCGACCAGTCGTCGTTTAGGTTTAACCGAATCTCGAACCGGCGGCGTATCCTTAATTTGGGGTCGCTCAATCGAAACGCTTTCCGCTTCAAACGATTTTTTGGGCAGCCGCACTTCCACGGGTTTAACGTTTTGGTAGCTGTCCGCGTCCTCTCGCAAGGCCTCCAATAAAGTCCGAACTGCGAACCCTCGCGTTTTCGCTTCATCCCGGAAACGAATCTCACGCTTGGCAGGGTGTACGTTTACGTCGACCCGCTTGGGATCCAAATCGAGAAAAAGAAAGGCTACCGGGTAGCGACCTTTGGGTATATGACCATAGTAGGACTCCACCAAAGCATAGCTCAGCGTCTTGTTTTCGATAGGTCGGTTGTTCACGAAAAACAGCATTTCGTGGCGGCTAGAGCGGGACAAACTCGGCTTACCGATCAGACCTCGCAGTCGCATGCCATCCTCCGAGGCATCCACCTCGATGAGATTGTTGGCTATTTGCTTTCCGAAAATCTCGGCGATACGGCTCTTCAGAGAGCTGCAAGCGGGCGACTGAAATAGAGACCGGCCATCATCCAAAAGATTGAATCCAATTTCCGGATGCGCCAAGGCGTACAGGCGTACGCACTGTACGATGTGAGCTGATTCTGTGGTCTTGCTTTTGAGAAACTTCCTCCGAGCAGGGACCGTGTTGAAAAGCTTGGTAATGGTCATCCGCGTACCCTGTGGCATGCCGCAATCACGCACGTGGATCATTTTCCCTCCATCGATCAAAACTTCGGTTCCGCTATCGGACGAGGCTTCTCGGCTTTGCAGCAAGAACCTGGATACAGAGGCGATCGAAGGGAGGGCTTCTCCGCGAAATCCCATGGTGGTCAGGCCATCGAGATCTTTCACCTTCTCGATTTTGCTGGTGGCGTGACGTTCGAGAGCGAGCAAGGCGTCATCGTGACTCATGCCGCCACCGTTGTCTTCGATGCGCATAAGGCTGGTACCTCCGCTGCGGAACTCCACCTCGATACGCGTAGCCCCCGCGTCGATACTGTTTTCCACAAGCTCCTTAACGACCGACGCCGGACGCTCGATGACCTCACCCGCTGCTATCTGGTTGGCAACGTGGTCTGGAAGTAGCCTAACTTTAGCCATTCACAGCAACGCAGCTCTAAGCGAGCTGTTTTTTCCAGCGTGTGAGCTGCTTACGAATCTGCTTAGGACCGGGCATACCAATACCTTCGCGGACCTTCATCGCACGAGCCAAATCGAATACGCTAATCCAGTCGTCACCCATTTTTGGATGCAAAGCTTTTGCCTTCTCGTTGGGCACTTCGTTCAGCGGACATTCAAGCTTCTCAGCCAGAGCCACTAAAGCGCCGACCACGTGGTGGGCATCGCGGAAGGCAACTCCCTTTTCCACGAGATAATCCGCCAAATCCGTCGCGAGCAAAGCAGGATCCGATACGGCCGCTTCGCACTTGTTCAAACGGAATTCCATACCTTCCACGGTTCCAGCAAGCACGTCCAAACTGATCATTAATTGATCGAAGCTATCGAAAACCTGTGGCTTGTCCTCCTGCAAATCTCGATTGTAGGTCAATGGAAGCCCCTTCACCATTACGAACAGCGATTGCTCATTGCCGATGATACGTCCCGATTTCCCTCTCAAGATCTCCAGCGAGTCCGGGTTTTTCTTTTGCGGCATCAGGCTCGAGCCAGTGCAAAACGCGTCTGGCAACTCGACGTATCCAAATTCCGATGAATTCCAAATAATCACGTCTTCCGCTACACGAGAGATATGAGTTGCGGCAACCGAGCAGGCGTGGGCGAAATCGAGAAACAAATCCCTATCCGCTACGGAATCCATAGAATTTCGAGTGACTTGCGGACGACCTCTCTTGTCTACGAAGCCGAGGGCCTTGGCCGTGAATTCCCGGTCAATGGGTAGTGTGGTTCCCGCAATCGCTCCGGAGCCAAGTGGGCACCAATTGGCATTTTCCAAAACTTCCTGGAAACGCTTGACATCACGTCCAAACATCTCGACGTAAGCCAGCAGGTGGTGAGCGATTGATACTGGCTGTGCTCTCTGCAAGTGAGTGTATCCAGGGATAAATACTGCTTGGTTTTTCTCTGCGATCGAGAGCAGTACCTTCAACAAGGTCTCGAGTTTTCCGACAACTTGCGAACAGGCGTCCTTGAAGAACAAGCGAACATCGGTGGCCACTTGGTCGTTACGACTTCTCGCGGTGTGCATTTTGGCCGCCGCTGGCGTGATCGCTGTAAGAGCCTGCTCGATATTCATGTGAACATCCTCAAACTCCGCTTTCCACTCCAGCTCACCCTTTGCGATCATCTTCTCCAGAGTCGCGAGGCCCTTGTGGATCTCTCGAAGCTCCTTTTTGGTCAGCAATCCGATGCTCTGCAGCATAGCGGTGTGAGCCTTGTTGACTTCGATATCATAAGGGGCGAGTCGCTTGTCGAAAGATACGGATTCGCTAAAGGCCAGCATCAATTCTGCTGGCCCTTTCGAGAAACGTCCACCCCAGGTAGCTTGAGCTTTATTGGCCATG
The DNA here is from genome assembly GCF_014230145.1 of Pelagicoccus albus. Taxonomy (NCBI): domain Bacteria; kingdom Pseudomonadati; phylum Verrucomicrobiota; class Opitutia; order Puniceicoccales; family Pelagicoccaceae; genus Pelagicoccus; species Pelagicoccus albus. Next base: position 785,484 of record NZ_JACHVC010000006.1, on the reverse strand, counting down.
CTGCGTAGGGTTCGCATCGCCTCGCGTTTAGCAACAGGAAACTTCTCTTCCTTGCGAGCTCCCTCAGCTCTCGGAGAGGAAACTCACCGAGCTCAGGCCAGCAATTTGGCAAGCGTCCATGACTTTGACCACCATCTGATGAGCTGTGGCATCGGAAGGTGCGATGGACACGTTTGCCTTGGACTGACTGGCCTCAGCTGCCTGACGATAGCGGCTAAGCATTTGAGCCAATTTTAGATAGCTGCCCTCTCCTGGATCATCGTAGGCGTAGCCATTCACCCACGGCCTTCCATCGCTATCGATCACAATAATCTGCTGGTCGGAAAACGGGACCGGTTCGGACGTTTCCACCGTTGCAGGCAGCGAAAAACCGATATCGGCCTCCTGCTTTTGGATGCTAGAGCTGACCATGAAGTAGACGAGCAAGAGAAATACGACATCTATCATGGGAGCCACGGGTAATTCCGAGGCTTCCCGCGGCGCGTCTTCTCGCTTGATTCGAATACTCATGGTTTCGCGACTCCGCTCTCGTAGGTGGCGTAAAGGAAATCATCAATCCCCGCTTCCGCTGCCAGGCTCATCACCCGTTTGATCGACGAAAAGGCAGTCTCTTTAGAGGCCCTGATGGATAGTTTTCCACCCGGGGAATTATCGCGGAAATCCTGCAAAGTCGTTCGCAGCAACTTGTCCGAAAGAGGGGCTGATCCCAAAAACACGTGCCCTTCCCCATCGATGCTGACGATGAGGCGATTGGAGAAGTCGCGAGCGACCTTTGAATTGGACGACTCTGGCAAATCCAGCTCGAGCTTGGAACCGGCCTGCGACATGGCACTCGCGGTCATGAAAAAAACGAGCAGCAGGAAAACCATATCAATCATGGGAGCCATGGAGATGCCGGCCACCTTCCTGCGTTTGGGGCCACCTTGTAGTTTGATCGCCATTACGAAGGTTCCTACCAGGGTAGCGGCAAACCGGTATAATCAAGGAATTGACCCGCCTGTTCGGGACCAAGATTCCCGAAAGCCCTGATCAAGCTCTCTACCGATTCCCGCACGGAGAGGTTTGCCTCTGGTCCACCCATTTCCGTTTTAACCCAACCGGGACTAAAAGAGACGGTTATCACTCCCTTTGCGAGCAAGCCGGGAGCGACTTGCCTGACGAGCATGTTTAGAGCGGCCTTGCTGGTGGCGTAAGAGCTCGTCAACCCGCCAGCCTCCATATTTATTCCGAAAGATCCCATGGCGGAGGATACGTTGATTATCTTGCCCCCTTCGTTAACCAACTCGGCAAACGCTTGCATGACGAGCGCAGGGCCAACCACATTTGTCTCCATGGTGGCCGAGAATGCATCCGCCGTCCATTCCCCGAACTTTTCTTGGACCAAGATCCCCGCGTTGTTGATCAGAACATCCAAGTTTTCGCCTCGCTTTCGCACTAGACTAGCCAGGGAAAGAACCGATAGGGGATCCACAACGTCTAGTGGCTGAACCTCAACGTTCGGGTGACTCTCTGCCAGGTGGGCAAGAGCGTTGGCCGTCTCCGGTTCCCTGCAAGTTGCCAAAACGGTATTGCCCGCTTCCGCGTATTGGCATGCCAACTCCAAACCAATCCCTCGACTGGCACCTGTAACAAGAATCATAGCCATATACGCACCCTAACTCGCTTCAATTTTAGCGCAACGCCCGAAAGGACATTCCCTTAATTTGGAACCCAGAACTCACCCCAATCGAATCCAACTCGCTCAGTAAGCGTCAACCAGAGTTTGATCTTCTCAAGATCGATCCTGCCGCTCCCAGCTGAACTAAAAACGATCCGTTTCCCCGAAGTCTTGGCCCTCTTTAGCTTGGCCAATATTGCGTCAGGATCCCTCCCCTCGATTACGGCAACATCAGAAGGAAGATCACTCTCATCGATGCTAATCAAAGTGAATCCCAGCTTACGTGCTGCCATCCCCAAGCTCGTGTTCGCTTCCAGCTCGTCTTTGGAAAACCCGATATCGATCAAGGGTTTGTTATCATTGGCGAACGAACTCGCCAGCCAATCGAGCTCCGCGTCCTCAAGTGATTCGCCATCTAACACTGCCGCATTCGGCAAAGGCCGCACCTGTAGACTTCTGAACTCAACCCGACTTCCTGGGTCGTGCGCCTGAAGGGCAAACGTTCCTGATCCGAGAAGCCGTTTAGATTTATCGTCTTCCCTCCAAGGCTTAACACTTTCCGTGTATTCACATATCAGCTCATCATTGATGAACGTCTGTATCGTCTTACCAACTACTCGGATTCGGTAGGTAAATGTGTCCAGCCCTGAGCTTGGAGAAATCCAGGTGTTACGAACAGCGTAAATACTCCCGGTCATCTTGCGTTCCACGTATTGGCCAAGCTCAACAGGAAAAATAGGGCCGTCGTAAATTTGGCACTCGTAACCTTGGGCGGGCCACCCCTCCTCTTGGAATTCAGTGTGGAAATAGATACCCGAGTTAGATCCGGGGCTGGCTTTCACCTCCGCTTGAAACTCGAAGTTCTTAAACTGTCCGCCTTCGACCGAGCCTGTATAAAAAAGATGGGAGCGGACTCCGTATGCCACGATTGCCCCATCTTCCACCTTCCAGGTTTCCGAATTTTCGTTTGCGGTCCAACCTGCTAGAGATTCGCCGTTGAACAGCGAGATCCAAGCATCTTCGCCTCGCATACAAATGGGATACATCGCCAAAACGACAGCTAGGCAGAGATGGAGTCGGATCGCGGAAAGAATTGCACGCATGTAAATGGGGGCTGGAGTTATGCAGCCTGAAAAATGGATGTAGCAAGCAGCAATAAATCGGGGTAATTCGTGATAGCCTAGAATGCGTTTTTCCCCGAGCAATCAGAAATGGGCATTGTGTCAAAAGGAAGGAAGCGATTAAATCCAAGTCTAGCTAAATGAGAAATGAGTGACGAGAGGATCTTCCAACAAACGATAACAGTTGATAAATCCCACATAGACGTAAACGGCCACGTAAACAACGTGGTCTACGTGCAATGGATGCAAGATGTGGCCTACGCTCATTCCAGCTCCGTTGGCTATGATAACAAACGGCTCTCGGAATTGGGATCGACTTGGGTCATCCGGAGCCACTTCGTCAAGTACCACCGTCCCGCATTGCTCGGGGACGAACTTATCGCCTACACTTGGCCGGGGTCCATTAAGAAGGCCAGTGCACTTCGCAAATACAAGTTCGTCAGAGTCAAAGATGGAGCCACCGTGGCGAGCGGCGAATCGGACTGGGTCTATATTGACCGAAACACAGGACGGCCTAAGGCTATCGAGGACGAGATCCTTTCCGTGTTCGCGGAACTTCCCGCCGACGAGGAACCATGATTAGTTCTCCCGCTTAAGCACGGGACATTGCTCCACTGCCTGAAAAGCGAGGAGCCAGAATAACCCATAAAAAAGCGACCCCTTTTAAGGAGTCGCTTTGTTGTATCAAAAATTTGGATGGTACGATTTTTCGCTTACCAGAAGACCGCGTAAAGAGCGATCGTTGCGACCACGACCACAATCCCCCAGAACTTGGCGATTGGCGAAGTCTCAAGGGCAATCTCCTTGTTTTCCGGCATCGTAACAGGAGTTCGCAGAGGGCTCACCAGAGTCAAGATCGCTCCTACCAATAGCACGATGAAGAAACAGACTGCCATGCGATCGAGGAACGCCATGGAGTCCGAATACCACATTCCATTGGAAACGAGCCATGGACCGACTGCCCATTTAAATGCAGCATAGGCAACCACGTTGGTTCCGATACCCACAGCTCCGAAGTAGCGAGGGGTGCGTGGCGAGAAGAAGCCAAAAATGAAAACGGCTAGGATACCTGGGGAGATGAAGCCTTGGAACTCCTGAATGTAGGCGAAAATGCTGCCGAAATTATCCAACTTCGGAGCCACCAAGCCGGCGAGGATTACGAATATGACTACGAAGAAGCGACCGATTTTTACCAAGCGAACCGGATCCTTGTCCCCAGAGAATTTGGAGTAGAGGTCCATAGTGGCGATGGTAGAAGCGGAATTGAGCATGGATGCCAAAGAGCTGATCACCGCTCCACAGAGGGCGGCTAGCACGAACCAGGAGATCCATGGATAAGGGCGAATCAGGTTTCTAACCAAAACCGGGAATGCCGAGTCATAGTCGTAGCCTACCAGCTTGTTCGCGAGGACTACTGCACCATCCGCTTCCATCGCGTCAGCGGCCAAGCCGTTGATGGTCGAGGCGAATTCAGCGGGCGAGAGAGTTATGCTTGCAGGAGCGGACGTTCCTGCAAGGGCCGCGTTGCTAGCCGCGACTTGAAGGGCGAGATCTGGCTGCAGTTCGACAAACGCTTCGTCGACCTGGAAGACTACAGCGCTTTCGGCGCTCGAAACGGTATTCAGATTTCTTTCCGCAGCCGATTCGTGCAAGTCCCCGCTAAACAAGTTGAAAGCCAGGATACCCGGAATCACGACCACGAACGGGATGATCAATTTCAAGAAAGCCGCAAACACGATACCCTTTTGCCCCTCGGCAAGGGACTTGGAACCCAAGGTTCTCTGCACGATGTACTGGTTAAGGCCCCAGTAGAAAAAGTTCGGAATCCACAAGCCGATCAAGAGAGCTGTCCATGGGATATCGGAGTCTTCCTTAGGGCGAACCATGTGCACCTTGCCGCCAGAGCCGTTAGCTCCGTTCTGGACAACAGCTTCGCCGTCAACCCCATCATTTAGCAGCATGAAACGCTCCCAAGGGCTGGCGTTTTCGATGTCCTGCACAGTGGCCGAGGAATTCGCGACCTTGGTTGCGATCAATTCTTCAGCTGGAGTGCTTGAAAGTAGACTGAACGCAAAATACGTCACAACCACGCCGCCCATAACGAGGGCTACCCCCCAAACAAGGTCCGTCCAAGCGCATGCTTTGAGACCACCCACGAAAACGTAGACCGCGGCGAAGGCTGCTATCAACCAGCACATCGCGGTCAAGTTGCTGATGACGGGAACGTCGTTGTAGTATTCCGAAACGAACTTGGCTCCGGAGAAGATTACGGAAGAAGTCGTAACGAAAACGAGAGTGACGATTGCCGGAATGGCCATGGCCATGCGAGCGACTCCATCGAATCGGTATTCGAGAAATTCAGGGATAGTGTAGAGTCCTGCTTTTAGAAATTTAGGCAGGAACCAGAAGGCTACGACCACCAGCGTCAAAGCTGCCATCCACTCGTATGAGGCGATCGCCATTCCAAGCCAGTTCGCTGAGGAACCGGACATGCCAACGAATTGCTCGGTGGAAATATTAGCGGCGATCAGCGAGAAGCCAACCAGCCACCAGGTCAATCCGCGTCCAGCGAGGAAATAGTCGCTGGCACCCTTATCGCCGGTCGTGTCCTCGTCCCGGCTTTTCCAAATGCCGAGTGCGATTACGCCAACCACTGAAACAATGAACAATACAACTTCTAGTGCAGCCATAATAAATGATCTATATGGGGTTTAACAGGGGGGATGAAAAGTGAGAGGGTAGGTAGAGAGAATCTCCCAAACCGGATCTTGGCCATGCTCGCCGAAAGATCAGGATAGGAGAAGTCAAAAGTTTGTAGAAATCCGGTCGGTGCAACTAAGATTTACTTCGGTGGCCTCCAGCCCCTAGAAAAGAAACCTGATCTAGCTCCATTCCAGAGATTTGGTAGGCTTTACCAAAGCCTAAAACCAGTCTTCCAGATGAGGGCTTCAGGGAAAAAAGGTCGAAATCTGTGAGGTCCCTCAGGTAGCCAACGATCTCGCCATGCCTCTTCTGTAGGCTAGATATGCCGGATTCCCAAGCGTCGGAATCTCTTGGGATCAAGACAGCCTCGCAATCGACGCTTAATCTCTTCCGAGCGAACAACTCATCTGAAGTGGCCTCGTCCTCTATCAAACTCACACTGGCGAGTTTGCCTTTTTTGAGGTGGGCGTAATGCTTGGCCATGGCGCTTACGTATACCAAGAAGCAGCCACTTTCGTCGATGAATACTGGGGCGTAACTTGATAGCGGCACACCCTGAGATGAAGCAGTCGCCAAAATACAGCTGCGGACGTTTTCCTTCAGAAGCTGAAGTTCCTCTTTCGCCCATTCGAGTTCTTCCCGTTGTTCTGAATCCACAATTCGTCCCCTCTCGCTTAAGATTTCACCAAACGGCAAGAGTATAGACGACGCCCTACTCCCGTGACTGCCGCTCCGATCGCGAACAATTCGCCACCTTCTTTCAGGCCTAGTTTCTTGCGAAGTTCCTCCGCGGTCATCCCGCTATTTCTGGAAATCACGTTCGCCTTCTTTTTCGGAAATAACTTTTTGGCCTCTTTCCCTCCGATGGAAGTATCCTCTAGAATTTCGAATACGCGGCCTTGGAAATCTTCTACTATTTCATCGGCTCCGTAGAGTCGCGTCCGTGGGTTTAGAGCTTTGAGCCCCCATTTTTTGGATACCGACTTGAAGCCGCCTGCCTTCATGATGGAAGCGTTGGGCTCGAGCAAATATTTGCCAGGTGGAGCGAACTCACCGTCCGCCTCCTTTTCGTCTGAAAGCTTGAATGACAATTCATCAACGCCTCCCCCCTTTCTCAGATTCACGCAATGGATTGTCGCTTCCCCCTCGAAACCCTTCCGGGCCTTCAGGAAGAGCTCCTTGCAATCGTTTTCAACCGAGATCACGTAAATCGATTCGATGCTATGGAGGTCGTTTAACACGCTGCTCAAGTCGAGCCCTGGTGAAGTCTTAACAGCCACCTGCTTAGCGCGCCCCAGCATTTCATCCCAGGTTTCCAAAATATTGGGCTCGCAGCTTACCAAGGCCGAAACCTTGAAACTCCGCTGGTCGCGACGGGCTGGGTCCACATATATCAAATCGAGCTCCCCGGTGTGGGCCCGCAATGCCTCCAGCCCATCGCCAACAGAACAAGCAACCTTTTCCGCCAAGCCGAAAACCGCAAAATTGGACTCCGCCACCTTGGCGAGCTCCTCATCTCGCTCGTTGTAGAAATAGCGCTCGAATCGCTCCGCTAAGAAGCGTCCATCTACACCAAAGCCACCGGTGAGGTCGAAGGCTGTATTTCCCTCCAGTAGAGTGGAACGGTACCTGGCGACCAGCTCGGAGGTACATTGCTCTAGCGAGAGGGATTGCGGAAATACGATGTCTGGATTTTCGTGCCACGAGGGCAATTTCGAACGCATTCGAGCTCGCCCTTTCACTTGTTGGGCGATGAACGGCATCGGCAAATCAGGGTACTTACCCGCCAATAGAGCCAACTGCTCCGGCGAATGCTTAGCATGGTCTGCGATGAACTTTTTAATCTCTTTGGTCAGCATTTATTCGAAAGCAGAACCCAACTAGAGGGGCTGACTGAGTCACGCAATGGGATTCTAGCGAAGAAATCCTTATCCAGTTGAAGCTTACTGCAAGTTCGCCAAGCCTAGTAACTCCAATATCGAAGTATGAGGCCTTCCGCTTATCTTATAATCATCGTCATCTTGGTCTTAGGACTGGGCTTTTCCATCGCGGGAAACCTGTTCTTATTCAAAAAAGCCTACGAATACCACGCACGCGAGGCAGCGGTACGGATCACCCCGATCAGCAGTCGCTTTCAGCAAAGCAACCAAGCTCTCTTGGCGGCGGCTAAAACCAAAACGCGCCTTATCATACTTGGCGAATCCCGCTGCGCGATGTGGGAACCATACCATCCAACCAATTGGGGGGACCTGGAAATAGTGAATCGCGGCATAGGCGGCGAAACAACGCCTCAAATCCTCGGACGCCTCCAGGAAGACTGCTTGGACCTCGATCCCGATATCGTCCTGCTACAGATGGGCGACAATGACCTGAAGACCATTGCCGTACTCCCGGGCACGCAAGAATCGACCTTTGAGCAAACCTACCAAAACATTACGGGCATGGCCATACGGCTGAGCGACCAAGGGGTCCAAGTCGCTCTAACCACCATTTTTCCGCCCGCTCCTATTGAGCTACTTCGCAAACCTCTCTGGTCTGACGAAGTCAATCAGGCCATCGACGATATGAATCAGCGTCTCCTAGCCTTTGAATACCCGAGAGTCACGGTGCTAGATTGCGATTCGATTTTGAGAGACGGAAAATATATCGCCGCGGAATATTCCTTGGACACGCTTCACTTAAGCGAGGCAGGCTACAGAGCCCTAAATAAAGGATTAGAGACAGCTATGGGCCAAATCGTAGCGGCCGCCTCGAAACCAGAGCCCTTTCATTGAGCCAACCACTTGGCTCGAGTCAACTCCACTCCACGTTGGCTGACCACGCCTTCGAAGACGGAGCCTGGCGACACAGTCCCCACACCCTTCGGAGTACCGGTCATCAGGATATCGAAATCCTCAAATTCAGTGAAAGATTTGGCCTCCTCCAATATCTCTTCTGGTCGGTTTATCATTTGTTCCACCGACCCAATCTGAGTCTGCACCCCGTCGATTAAGAGCTCAACTTCCAGCTCATCTGTGTTGCCCGAAAATTTCTGAAACTCACTGAAGACAGCCGACCCTTGGAAAGCCTTGGCACGCTCCCAAGGCAAGCCATTCGTCTTCAGAGCCGATTGGAGCTTTCGCTTCGTTAAGTCCAAACCAAACCCGATGTAAGCGAGCGTCCCACCGACTACTCCGAAGCAAATCTCCGCTTCATAGTGCAGTTCCTCTCCCCCATGAGATGACTTGAGATCCGCCGAAATAGATGAATTCGGTTTGAAGAAAAAAACCATCTGCTCCGGCCGGCTGTTACCAAGTTCCGCAATGTGCTCCACATAATTTCTGCCGAGGCAGACGACTTTCGAGGGAGCGACAGGCTGATCTGCGAGGATAACGGTGTTCACTGATCAGTTTTTCGCATGCAAGGATTTCAGATTCAAAGCTTCATTTTGGAAAAGGAGCATCTGAATTGAGTCCCGTCACGATTTTAGCCGCCAAGCAATGAGATCTCTTGCCTCGATTGCGGGAGGTGCCATTTCCATTAGGGCATGCGGTTGCAGACCAAGGTAGAAATTCCGTATTCCCACCTGAAATACAGCCACGACGACGTGTTCGTTTCTTTGGGTTCCTGTTTCGCGGAGGAGTTAGGCAGCCGACTGGAAGCACGCCTATTCGACTGTGTGTCGAACCCGTTTGGCACACTTTACAATCCCGTCGCGATCTCTGAGCTGGCAACAAGGGCACTTGATAAGCAAACCTTTGCGGAGGATGAGTTCTTCCAACATCAGGAGCTTTGGCGACATTTCATCATCCACAGCTCCTTAGCAAGTACTTCGCTTTCAGAGAGTATTTCCAGAGCTAACGACGCTCTCGTCCTCCTTCGAGAGTCCCTGCTTAACTGCGACTTGCTCTGCCTCACTTTGGGATCTGCTTGGATCTACCAAACCGAGGGAGCGGACACAATCGTTGCCCACAATCATCGGCTTCCTCTCGAAAAGTTTACTCGCCGAATCCTAAAAACCCAAGAGATCGTAGATTCCATTTCGAATTTAACGGAAAGACTCCCAAGGGCTAAAGTTTGCCTTACCGTAAGCCCGGTTCGCCATTTGAGAGATGGGTTGATCGAAAACAACCGGAGCAAGTCTACCTTGATACTGGCGTGTCACGAACTCGAGAACTCGAGCATCCAGATCGACTACTTCCCTTCTTACGAAATCCTCTTGGACGAATTGCGGGACTATCGATTCTACTCGAGCGATCTAACTCACCCGAATCAAATCGCCACTGACTATATCTGGGAACGTTTCTGCGACACTTACCTCAGCCCACTAGCTTCCAAACTCTGCCGGGAAATCGAATCGATATTGACCGCATTGCACCATCGTCCCCACCACACGGATACAACTAGCTACGCAGCCTTCAAAGCTGGACTTCAAAAACGTATCCAATCGATCGCCGATTCAGGAATTTGCATAGCTCCTCTGGAAGAAATATTCTCAAAACTCCCATGAGCCAACTTCCTTCAGAGATAAAAAGCCGGATAAACTATGAACTCGCTCGAGCTACGAGAATCCATAGGTCAGCGGCCTCACCCGATTTACCACTCTGGATTAAGAGGGAGGACGAGTTGAGCTCTGGCATATCGGGAAGCAAATTGCGTAAATACGCTAGTCTCCTTCCCTACTTAAAAAAGAAACGTATTCGTAAAGTGGGCATTATTGGAGGGCCAAACTCCAATAATCTGGTTGGGCTGGCACAACTATTGAAAGAAAACGGGATCAAACCGTTGGCCTTTATTCGCGAGGCAGGCGATCGCTCGCTTCGTGGTAATAGCCTCTTCCTAGATATGCTCCTCGAAGAAAACGAAAGAGTTTGGGTTTCCCGCAAGGACTGGGAGTGCGTGGAGGATATTGCTAGTAAAGCACTCTTAGAAAGTGACGGAGAAACGTTGCTTCTAAAGGAGGGATGCAGCGGTTTTGAGGGACTAATTGGAGCCCTGACCTTGGCTGAAGACATCCACCGCAACGAGGAAGAAAACGAGCTCAAATTTCATCGTGTCTACATCGATTGCGGAACTGGACTTAGTGCCATGGGTTTGATTCTGGGACTTGAATTACTGGACCAAACAAAGCCGGCAGATCGCGAGATTGTTGTGACATTGATCGCGGAAACGGAGGCTGGGGTTCGAGGACAGCTAGACAGTTTCCGAAACGAACTCCTTCAAACCTACGACTTGGAGCTAAACGCCACGGTTCAGGTACGTTTTCGAGCTCCGACCATCTCGCCAAAGTTTGGATCCGTTAATCAAAGCCTGTTCGAAGCTTGTCGCCAAATAGCTCGATCGGAGGGCCTTCTATTAGACCCCACATATTCGGTTAAGCACTACAAAACGGCGATAGCCGATCTAGAAGATAACCCACCAGCGGGCCCTAGTCTATTCGTTTACAACGGATCTTCCTTGGGCCTATGCGGCTTCCAAGACAAGCTCGCTACGAAGAGCTAGAGCTGTTCGGGGCACAAAAAAAGCGGCCCCACTGCTGGGACCGCTTGAAATAATAGGTACGTATATAGAAAAGGTGTGTAACCAGTGACGGACTACATCATGCCGCCCATTCCACCCATACCACCCATGCCGCCCATGTCTGGAGCGCCAGCAGCTGGCTTTTCTTCTGGGAGGTCGGTGATCATACACTCAGTTGTGAGGAGTAGACCGGAGATGGAAGCCGCGTTTTGCAGAGCAGAACGTGTTACCTTAGTTGGGTCTACGACACCTGCCTTGAGGAGGTCTTCGTAAGTGTCGGTTGCTACGTTGTAGCCCATGTTACCTTCCTGAGAAAGTACTTCCTTCACAACTACAGAACCTTCAACACCAGCGTTGGCGCAAAGCTGACGGATTGGACCAGCAACCGCAGTCTTGATGATCTGGGCACCGATCTTTTCGTCGCCTTCGAGCTCGAGCGCATCGATCGCCTTGGCTGCACGGATGAGAGCAACACCACCACCTGGGACGATGCCTTCTTCAACCGCGGCGCGTGTGGCGTGGAGAGCGTCCTCAACACGAGCCTTCTTTTCCTTCATGTCTGGCTCAGTGGCAGCACCAACATTGATAACTGCAACACCACCAGCGAGCTTCGCGAGACGCTCCTGGAGCTTTTCACGATCGTAGTCAGAAGAGGTTTCTTCGATCTGACGGCGGATGAGCTTTACGCGGCCTTGGATGTCGTTGGCAGAACCAGCACCTTCGACGATGGTAGTGCTTTCCTTATCAACGGTAACGCGCTTGGCAGTACCGAGGTCGGAGATCTGAACGTTCTCGAGCTTGATGCCGAGATCTTCAGTGACGCAACGTCCACCGGTGAGAACCGCGATGTCTTCGAGCATTGCCTTACGACGATCACCGAAACCAGGAGCCTTAACGGCACATACGTTTAGCGTACCACGGATCTTGTTAACCACGAGTGCTGCAAGGGCTTCACCTTCGATGTCCTCAGCGATGAGGAGAAATGGCTTACCGGTCTTCGCAACTGCTTGGAGCAGTGGAAGCAGGTCGTTGAGGTTAGAGATCTTCTTCTCGTGGATGAGAATGTAAGCGTCTTCGAGAACAGCTTCCATTGTCTCATTGTCGGTGGTGAAGTATGGGGACAAGTAACCCTTGTCGAACTGCATGCCTTCAACGACGTCGAGAGTCGTTTCCATGGACTTGGCTTCTTCGACGGTGATGGTTCCGTCCTTGCCAACCTTGTCCATAGCGTCGGCGATGATGTCACCGATTGTCGCGTCCCAGTTAGCGGATACAGTCGCGACCTGCTTAACTTCTTCGCGAGACTCAACTGCTTTGGAGATCTTAGCGAGTTCAGCGATGGCCGCTTCAACAGCCTTATCGATTCCACGCTTGAGGTAGATAGGATTGCTACCAGCGGTCACGTTCTTGAGACCTGCACGGTAGACAGACTCAGCGAGAACGGTTGCAGTAGTAGTACCATCGCCAGCGGAGTCGGAAGTCTTGGAAGCAACTTCGCGAACCATCTGCGCACCCATGTTTTCGTATGGGTCTGGTAGTTCGATTTCCTTAGCAACGGTAACACCGTCCTTAGTTACGTTTGGAGAACCAAACTTCTTGTCGATAACGACGTTACGACCCTTAGGGCCGAGAGTTACCTTAACCGCCTTGGCGAGAGTTTCTACACCACGTAGAACTGATTGACGTGCTTTTTCGTCGAATAGCAATTGCTTAGCCATAATAAATTATTTCGTGTAATTGGTTATTGGTTACTTTTCTTCGAATCGAGTACTAGGCTTCGATGATACCGAGGATGTCGTCTTCGCGAACGAGGAGATAAGTTTCTCCGTCAACCTTCACTTCAGTTCCACCGTATTTGCTGGTGAGAACCTTGTCGCCGACCTTTACGTTGAAAGGAACTGGCTTGCCGTCTGCGTCCTTGGAGCCGGTGCCAAGCGCGATAACTTCAGCCTCTTGTGGCTTTTCCTTTGCAGAGTCTGGGATGTAGATACCACCACGGACTTGCTCGTCTTCTTGGATGTGCTTGATCAGCACGCGATCACCTAGGGGTTTAACTTTCACTGATGTTGATGCGCTCATAGTTGCGTTATCGGTTTTTAGATAATTGGGTTGTCAATTGGAAATAGGAAGGACGCCCCGCTCGCTGCGGAGCGTCCCGTAAATTTGGATACTAGTCCTTCTTGTCGTCATCGACGACTTCGAAATCACCATCGACCACGTCAGCCTGCTTTGGCTCGCTCTTAGCTTCACCTCCACCTGATTGTGGTGGAGGAGGAGCTCCTGCAGGATCGCCCGGGTTACCAGCAGCTGCCGCTTCTTGGTAAAGTTCAGCGCCAACCTTGGTCAAGTTCTCAAGGGCTGCCTTGATTTCTTCCGGGTTGTCAGACTCGAGGGCTTTCTTACCTTCGGCGATAGCGCCTTCGATAGGTGCCTTCTTGTCCGCAGGAAGCTTGTCGCCCGCCTCACCCATCATCTTTTCCATCTGATAGATGGAAGAATCGAGCTGGTTGCGGTTTTCGACAGATTCCTTGCGCTTCTTGTCTTCCTCGGCGTGAAGCTCGGCGTCCTTGGTCATCTTGTCGACTTCCTCTTCGGAGAGACCTCCAGAACCTGTGATGGTGATCTTCTGGTCCTTGCCGGTGCCCTTATCCTTGGCAGATACGTTTAGGATACCGTTGGCGTCGATATCGAAAGTAACTTCGATCTGCGGCGTACCACGAGGTGCTGGCGGGATGCCATCCAAGTGGAAAGTTCCGAGTACCTTGTTGTCTGTAGCCATTTGACGCTCACCTTGCAGGACCTTGATCTCAACCGATGGCTGATTGTCCGAGTAAGTTGAGAAGGTCTGAGACTTCTTCGCAGGGATAGTGGTGTTGCGAGGTATCATCGGAGTAGATACGCCACCCGCTGTTTCGATACCGAGAGTCAAAGGAGTTACGTCGAGAAGAAGAACGTCACGAACGTCACCCTTCAGAACAGCACCCTGAATAGCAGCTCCAATGGCAACTACTTCGTCAGGATTAACGCCTTGGTTTGGCTTCTTGCCGGCGAGTTCTTCAGCAATCTGAACAACCTTCGGCATACGGGTCATACCACCCACAAGCACGAGCTCGTCTACCTCAGAAGTCGACATGTCAGCGTCGCGAAGACAGTTCTGGAAAGGAACCTTCAAGCGGCTGAACAAGTCGTCAGTGATCTGCTCGAGCTTCGAGCGAGTCATGGAGATATTCAAGTGCTTCGGACCCGAAGCATCCGCTGTGATGAACGGAAGGTTCACATCGTAGGTAGTAGAAGATGACAGGGCGATCTTAGCCTTTTCAGCTTCTTCCTTCAGACGCTGGAGGGCCATCGGGTCACCTTTGAGGTCGATTCCGTTTTCCTTCTTAAATTCGTCAACCATCCAGTTGATGATCGATTCGTCCCAGTTGTCACCACCGAGCATAGTGTCGCCGTTAGTAGACTTCACTTCGAAGACACCGTCACCGATTTCGAGGATCGATACGTCGAAAGTACCACCACCCAAGTCAAAGACGGAGATCTTCTCTTCGGACTTCTTGTCGAGTCCGTAAGCGAGAGAGGCCGCAGTTGGCTCGTTGATGATACGGAGAACGTTGAGTCCTGCGATCTTGCCGGCGTCCTTAGTAGCCTGACGTTGGCTATCGTTGAAGTACGCAGGAACGGTGATAACCGCTTCTGTGATGCTTTCACCGAGATACGCTTCCGCATCTGCCTTCAACTTCGCCAAAACGAAGGAGGAAATCTGCTGAGGTGCGAACTTCTCAGTCTTGTCACCAACCTGACACTCGATGTAAGCATCGCCATTATCGGCGCCAACAACGCTGTAAGGGAGGTTGGAAATTTCTTCACTTAGCTCAGTGAAGTTGCGGCCAATCATACGCTTGGCTGAAAAGATGGTGTTTTTCGGGTTCGTAACCGCCTGGCGCTTTGCTGCCTGGCCTACGAGCCGCTCACCGGTCTTGCTGAACGCAACGATCGACGGAGTCGTACGCGCGCCTTCTGCATTTGGTATTACGACTGGCTCGTCGCCGTCCATTACTGCCATGCAGGAGTTAGTTGTTCCTAGATCTATGCCTAATACACGTCCCATGCCGCCCTCTCAGCAATCAATGTACCAGCAAGACTTGAAAATTCTTTAGTTACTGCTATACAGTAAGATATAAAACATTTAAACGATTGAACCCCCCAAGAACTCACCTTCAAGTCGGCCAAGATGTCACACCCGTGTCCCACTTTTTTACAAATATGGGCCAGATGCGGGACAATTGAGACAAGCCTCCATTTTGAAGGGACTAAGGAAACTATTTTATAGGTTCCTCGATCCAACTCCCGTATGAAAACTCCAGATGAAACGCCGGCGATGTGCCTTTCTGGCGTCGTGCTTCTTCCAAAAACGCTTTTGCCCTTGCGCATTTTCGAGGAGAGATACCGCGAAATGTTGGCAGACGCGCTGGCAGAGGATCGCTCCTTCGCGGTAATTAACAGTGATTCGCTGGATAGCGACTACCAGGTACCGGTGGCAAAAAGTGTCGTTGCGACTTTGGGACTAATTCGGATGAGCTCCCAAGAGCCAGATGGAAGCTCCCTGCTTATGCTGGAGGGCACCGAGCGCGTACGTGTGGAACAACTTATTCGGAATGCCCCCTACCCAGTCTTTAACATCGAACGCTTGCCTACCACCAATCGTCCGAATGACGAACTAGAGGCGGAAATCGTGGTGGACCTGCTGGGAAAGGTAGACCAACTCAGCGCTTTGACCGGGCCGAACGAGGATCAAACCGCGCAAGCCTGCCACGAGATCGACGATATCGAAATGCTCAATCACTTCATTATGCAGAGCTATTGCGCCAACAGTGTGCTTATGCAGCAGACCTTAGAAACCACCGATTTGGTGAAACGCTGCAAGCTGGCTTCCGACTTCCTCGCCCTACAGATCACACTAATGAGGGACGCAGAATACTGAGCAAGCTCCAGAATTAGCTAAAAGCTCAACCGTTCTAAATTCGGACGACGCTTAGCGAAGGCTGCACGCACCTCGGCAAGCGAAAGCGTGTTGAAGACGCTGGAAGCCTGCAGCCAGCCCTTGCGAGCCGAATTCACCCCAGCCTCCACAAATTCGAAATGCTCCACCCTGTGAGCGTCCGGATTGATACTGGTCAATAGACCCTTTTCCGAAGCCTGACGCCAGAATCTCCAATCCATGTCCAAGCGGCGCGGATTTGCGTTGAGCTCGATGATTACGCCGTTTGCGATCGCCGCATCGACCACCTTCGAAACGTTAAGCTTGTACCCCTCACGCTTTAGCAAGATCCGCCCAGTTAAGTGGCCCAGCATGGTTGTGGCTGGATTTTCGATGGCCCGAATCAGACGTTTCGTCATTTCGTCCTCCAGCTGAGTCATGGAAATATGAACAGATGCGACGACGTAATCCAGGGCCATCAAAGTCTCCTCATCCAAATCCAAGGCGCCGTCGCCAAGGATGTCGCACTCGATCCCAGAAAACACATGAGTCGAAAACTTGCCGGACTTATTGATCTCTTCGACCGCGTCGATCAGGCCCATGACTCGGTCGCTATCCAAGCCATTGGCCTGGAAGCTAGCTTTGGAGTGATCGGCGACTCCCCAATATTCCCAACCCTTGGCTTCCGCTGCAGCAGTCATTTCCTCCAAGGAATTCCGGCCGTCCGAAGCAGTTGTGTGATTGTGGAAAACGCCTTTCAGGTCGCTGGGTTTAAGCAGCTCGGGAAGTTTTCCCTTTTCGGCCAAATCCAATTCTCCAAGACCTTCGCGCAATTCGGGAGGGATAAAGTTCAAGCCAAGGGCGGCGAAGAGCTCCTCTTCATTCTCAGCCTTTTTCCCTTTCGAAAAATCCTCCTCGTCGACAGGCTTCAGGCCCCACTCGCTCAGACTATAACCTTGGGACAAAGCCCTCTGTCTCATGGACACGTTATGATCCTTTGATCCCGTGAAATGATGCAGGGCAAAGGCGAATTGCCCCGGTGGCACTACTCGCAAATCGGCTTGCAAGCCTGATTCGAATCTGACGCTCGATTTGGTTTCGCCGCGAGCCGTGACCTCTTTTACGCCCTCTTGGGCGACAAACCAATCCATGATCGGTTTCGGCTGATCCGACCCCACGATAAAATCCAAATCGCCAACGGTTTCGCGTTTCCTACGCAGGCTGCCAGCGTGCGAAGCCTTGACGACCTCTGGCAACTTCTGAAGCCCATCCAAAATAGGTTTAGCAACCTCGAAGGCATCCCACCACAGGTGCCTCTTTCCATAGGCTTCGCGATTAGCGATGCCTTGCACGATTTTCTCAGCGGTCTTTTTGCCAAATCCCTTCAAGGCTGCAACACGTCCATCTTCGCACGCCGACTTGAGCTCATCGATTGACGAGATTTCGAGTTCCTTGTGCATGGCCTTGATCTTCTTGGCTCCCAATCCGGGGATCTCCAGCATCTCGATCAAGCCTGGCTCTACCGAAGCCTTGAGCTTGTCGTAAAATTCGAGTCGGCCGGTCTCGAACAACTCGCTGATTTTCTGTACGAGCGCATCGCCAAATCCCGCGACCTCCTTGAGCTTGTCCTGCTCAACAAGTTCGGCGAGGTCCTCGTCTAAACTCTCTAATTTGCGAGCCCCATTCTGGTAAGCCCTAATCTTGAAAGGGTTCTCACCTTTAATTTCTAGCAGAACTGCTATCTCATTCAGTATGTCGGCGATTTCACTCTTATCCATCTAGGCGATTTTCTAAAATCCTTGTATTCGTTTCAGCTCTTCCAGCTGAGGTTTACCCGCTTCATTCCGAGGAATGGCGGAAAGCCGTATCCATTTTTTCGGACATTTGAAGTTCGAAAGCTCATCAGAGATAATCTCTTTCAAAAGGGTCTCTTTCACTGCTTGATCCTTGGGGACATAGGCGACCGCCAAAGATTGGCCCCATTCGCGGTCATCGACACCAAAGGCCAAAACATCCGAAACCAAACCACTGTCCTCAAAGACCAATTCGATCTCGCGCAAACTCACTTTCTCCCCACCGGTAATGACCACTCGATCCGCTCGCCCAAGCACCGTGAGGCATCCTGTTTCGTCTATCTTGCCCAAATCGGAGGTCAAGATGGAGCGTTCCGGTTTATTCACCTTATCTCCGTAGTATCCATGAAACAACGACGAGGAAAGAATTCTAATAATGCCAACTTCTCCGCGAGGAAGGAGCTCACTAGTCGTTTCCTCATTTACGATATCGATTCGCACATGCGGAAGCGGCTTACCTTGGTTTTGAGCGCCTTTTAGGAATCGAGCAGGTTGAAGGGTCGCAACTTGAGCCGCCGTCTCAGTCATTCCATAGGTCAGAGCAAGGGGCAGCCCTAAGATGCGAGCCTTGTCCAAGAGGCCAACGGGGGCTGGACCTCCACCTAAAAAGATAGCTCCGTAATCCTTCAGAAGCGGGGCATTTGATTCGTCTCTGAGCAAACGCTCCAACTGCGTGGCGACGAGCGAAACGAACCGGGCCTCGCGCTCTTCCTTCAACAATAGCTCATGCTCTTTCGCGAATGTCTCCAAGCGACCAAAGACCACGCTGCCCATAGTCAGGAGAGCTCGCACTAGCTGCATGAATCCACTGACATGATACAAAGGCAAAACACAATGAGCTGCCATATGGGAGCAATTCATATGCTGCTGAAAACCGTAGGTCGCTGCCGCCAAAGTACTCCAGTCGTGGATCGCGAAACGGATCCGTCCAGATGTTCCTCCCGTAGGAATCATGACTCTAAGTTTGTTGAACCCGGTTTCAATTGGCCTTGCTGGCCCAGCAGTGGAGCTTCCCGTCGCCTCGAACACCCCCTCCGAGGTATCTTGCAACAGAAAATGAGTATCGGCGATCCGGTTGGCGGTGGTTAGTTCAACACGCCCCCATGTCGGATTGAAGAGGAAGATGTCCATTTCTTTCCGACCGCAGGCAAGGAAGAGTGCAGCGAAACTCAAGGGGTGGGCCGCGTTGATGGCCACCCTCAAGCGACCAGGCTTCGCTTCACAAATCTTGTCCACCGTAGATTTTGCCGAATCGTAAACCGAGTCCCAAACCGAGGCGAATTGCGGGAACAAACCGCCCCGCATCTCGAAATCAAAGAGTCTGTCTAAATCTGGTTCCACAACTGCTCCAGTTCTTCGGTATTCGGCAAGCCCCCCGGCTGCAAGAATGGACCTAACTCCAGACCTATATTTCGATCGGCAAAGAGTGACTCCACTCCAAATCCAAGAGCCCTTTGGCTCGTTGAAGACGAAAGGGCCAAACCGATCGCATTTGCCGCACCTACCTTAGTCTCCAAAGCGGAGGAAAACACGATCTCATCCCCCGACCCCTCTAATTCGTCGCGAAGCTCTCTAAACGCTCCCGAGAGCGAAGGCTTGAGAACGAATATTCCGGGCCACTGGGCGTCTCTACAGCGCTTGAAATCATCCACACTACAGACAGACTCGTCGAGGGCGATCGGAGCAGGGAAATCCGCAGCCAATCGCATCATCTCCTTTTCCTGCCCCATCGGCAATGGTTGCTCGATGAACTCGACGGGCAATCCTGCTGCGTGTTCAAGCCAACCAGCCGCGGAGCGAAAATCCAGCGAACCATTGGCATCGAGGCGGATCTTCAGCTTCCCTTCGCAAATATCCATCACTCGGTCCAACGCCCGCTGCTCCTCGAGCATGCTTAACTTGCCGATCTTAAACTTCAGGCATTGATAGTGCAGCTTCACTCGCTCCGATATAGCCTCTGAATCGCAAATATCCGAAACGAGCCCGCAAATGGCTCTTGGCTTGTCAAAAGATGGCCAAGTTCCCTCCCGTTCAATCATGGCGTGAGCTGTTCCCAGTGCCCAAGACAAGCAGGGGTATCCTTTCAGCCGAGGCAACAGGCTCTCAAAATCCACCCTCTCCTCGATGGCCACTGCGGCAGCGATAAGAGAGGCAAAGCTCTCAGACCCGAAACTCGGTATCGGAGCCGCTTCACCGAAGCCAACTCGCCCATCCTTGTCCTCAAGTCGAACGATCGCTCCTTCCCTTTTAGCAAAGCTCTCCCGAGCATTGGAAAAGTCACCTGCAAAGGATCTTCTGTAGGCTTTGTATTGGAAGCGGACCATGGTGGGAGGCGATTAAGCTTCACTGCCCGATCTAGGCAAAATTTTTTGGGGATTAACTTCAAAATTCTTGATTCCTAGCATCCCTCTCTCTACCTCGGACTATGGCCAGCCTAAGTTCAAAAGACTTCGACGAAAATAGCTACTACCTCGGCAGCGACGACTTTTTCACCGCCCAGCGTGACAACGCGCTCACATACGACGACGTATCGTTGGCGACGAATTACACGGATATCCTCCCTCGCAACGCTTCCTTGGCAACCAGCCTTTCGGACCGCCTGATGTTGAATCTACCGATTCTGTCATCCGATATGGATACGGTCACGGAGTACCAGATGGCTATCCATATGGCCCTGTGCGGCGGGATGGGCATCATCCACTACAATATGCCCTATCGGGAGCAGGTGTCGCAGGTCACCCGGGTCAAGTATCACATAAACGGTCTACTTCCCAACCCGATAACTATCCCGATCCACCTGAAGATTGGGGATGTTCTGAAGCTCATCGCCGAGAAAAGCTACAAGTTCCGTACCTTCCCAGTTGTAGATGAAAATGGCCGACTCGCGGGCCTTCTCAGCAGCCGAGTAGTAAAGGAGCGTTATTCGGCACTTGAGGTAAAAGACGCGATGGAGCCTTTGGACCATGTCCATGCCATGAATGAGAAGGACGTGCTGCACGACCCGATCAGAGTAGCGGACAAGTTTTTCAGCGAAAATATCGGCATCAACAAATTGCTCGTAGTTAACTCGGACGGATTCCTGAAAGGAATCGTTTCCCTCTCCGACATCGAGCGTATCAACGCCGAGTCCCAATCCGTTCTCAAACCAGCCCGCGACTCGAATTTCCGCCTCGTAGTGGGCGCAGCCATATCAGCGATCCGTAAGCCAGATGGCAGCTTGGATCATGACGCGATTGCCGAACATGTCGGGAACCTTGTGGCGGAAAAAGTGGACGCCGTTGCTGTATCCACCGCTCACGGACACAGCGCCGGGGTGGGTGAAACCGTAAAGTTCGTTCGCGAACAATTCCCGGATCTCACCATCATCGCCGGAAACGTCACCTCGGCCAGCGGTGTCGAGTACTTGGCGGATTGCGGTGCAAATGCGATCAAGATTGGGCAAGGCCCAGGATCCATTTGTACCACGCGAATCGTAGCGGGCGTGGGCGTTCCCCAGTTGACCGCCCTTTACGTAGCCGCGCAGGGAGCAAAGAAAAAGGGGGTCAAGATTATCGCAGACGGAGGAATCACCAAATCTGGCGACATGGTCAAAGCCCTTACCCTCTCCGATGCCGTAATCCTGGGTGGAATGTTGGCCGGCTGCCGTGAAGCGCCGGGCGAGTTGATTGAAATCAATGGCAAGCTCTACAAGCAATATCGCGGCATGGGCAGCATAAGCGCCATGGAAAAAGGCTCAGCATCCCGCTATGGCCAGGACAAGAAGGACACGACCCGAAAGCTCACCGCCGAAGGCATCGAGGGCATGAAGGAAGTCCAAGGCACCGTGTCTGAAACGCTAGCTCCTCTGGCTGGTGGCATCCAATCCGGCATGGGCTATCTCGGAGCAGCAACTCTGCCTGAGTTGAAGTCTAAGGCCCGCTATGTTCGAATCTCGTCCGCCGGAATGAAAGAATCCGCCCCACACGACGTCATCGAAATCTCGAAACGAGGCTAGACTCCCTCTCTCTCCGGGCCGGTGCAGGAAGCGCCGTCTCGGAGCTAAGTCAGCTCCATCTGGATCGGTTTGCCACTGACACGGCTTTCGTGCTCAAGAAGCCATTGCTTTCTAGGCAGACCTCCTGCGTATCCAGTCAGACTTCCATCGGAACCGATCACCCGATGACAAGGGATCACGATCGCGATCTGATTCATTCCATTGGCACGCGCCACTGCTCGCACGGCTTTCGGATTCCCTATAGCTTCAGCCTGCTTGGCATACGAACGGGTTTCGCCAAAAGGAATTCGCTGCAGGCTTTTCCAAACTGCTTTCTGAAACTCAGAGCCGATCATCTTCAACGGAGTTTTGAACTCCGTTAGCTCTCCCGCGAAATACGCCGCTAGCTCAGCCTCTATCGATTCAAGAATCAGGTTTGTGCCTGGTACGATCGCCGCTTTGAGGCGTGAGCGGAGTTTCTCGATTTCACGTTCGAGTCCCCGGCGGTCGGTGAACTCCGACAGGATAAGTCCTTCTTCGTCCGCAACGGTAAGAATCGGCCCAAGGGGAGAATCAAGCCAGTGAGCTTTCAGCAAAGTAGCATCCTTGTTTTGCGGTGCGGAACCCATGATCTTCGCAAAAGCATCCCGAAAGCCACTGCCGGAATCGTATCCACTATCCAACTGCGTATCGATAACACGACTACCGTCTCGGATCTTCTTGAGAGCCAATCCCATGCGGCGAGCTCGGGCGTAAGCGACAAAAGTCATTCCAAAGCGTTTCTTGAATTGCCTACGAACCGTCGAAGCATCGATACCCAAGGCTCGGAAGTCCGCATCGCTCCAACGCCTCTCAGGTTCCTTTTCCACAGATTCTATTAAGGTAAGGATCGCTGGCGAGGCGGCATTGGGTTGAGACATAGGCTGACAACGCTTGCAAGGACGGTAGCCCGCAAGGAGCGCATCCTGAACTTTGGCAAAAAACTCGCAGTTCTGCTCTTTTGGCTTTCTCGCTGGGCAAGTGGGTCTGCAAAATATCCCGGTCGTTTTAATGCCAGCGTAGAATACGCCTTCGTACTGGGAATCACGCTGCACAAGCGCTTGATAATATTCTGAGTTTTGACTCTCGCTCGGCATCGTTTGCAGACTACGAAGATTGTCTGTTGAAATCTGGCTGGCAACCCCGGCTTGAGTGGATCGTTCAATTTGGCTCGTCATCATAGGTTTGTTTTTGAACCAGAGTATCAAATCACACGTGCGGACTGCCGCCGAAAAACGGGCATTGATTTTCCCTCGCGTCCAAAACAGGAATGGCGGCAACCGGACTAACCAGTTGCCGCCTTTCAGCTAAAAGATCGGGGAGTTACGAGCGTTCCCGGTATTTGCCGGCACTCGTTTCTGACTTTGGTATTTTGGAACGGAAGACCTCGCTCCAAACAGCGTGCATTACCCAAAGACCAAAGATACACGGCGTGATGGAAATGATCGCGCTGGTGAAATCAGTCGACCGTATCGCCTCCAAAGCTGTCGCTATGGCTAGAAAAAATGCGAATCTACGGCACGAGCGGCCCTTCCGTCTCAGGCGTTCCGGAGAGCCTCGGACCTCAACCCGGTCCAGATCCGGTTTCAGTCGGTTCGCAACGTGCCGGAAGTAGCGACCGTAGAACAGGGCGTAAAACACCCAGACTGTCCCCCATAACCAGCTTGATTCTGTTAAAGTGTTCGCTTCGTCCATGTTTGATAAGTAGTTTGTAATATAGCCAGATCAGGTCGTTGAGCAATCGCCAACAGATAGATCGGATAAAACTGTTTGTACCTGAACCGCTACCTTTGTTCCGATTAGATAAAAGTCACGTTTGGGCGCTTGAATGATACCACGGTCTTTTTTGCTGGATTGCTGTAGCGGGCGTATCCTAGTTTCGCCGCCATGCAATCCACGCAGGACGAAGTATTAGACATTTTCAAACGCACCAAAGCGCTCCTCCAAGGACATTTCATTCTTCGCTCGGGACTCCGTAGCGAATACTTCTTCCAATGCGCTCAGGTCTGCCAATACATCGGCGAAGTCAGCCGCCTTATCGAATTGCTCAAGCCGAAGCTTGAATCAGTAGAGTTCGATACTGTGCTCGCCCCAGCGATGGGCGGACTCGTCGTTGGCCAGGAAGTCGCTCGTCAATTCGACAAACGCTACATCTTCGTGGAAAAGGTTGACGACAAGCTGGAGCTCCGCCGCGGATTTAAGATAGCGGAAGGCGAGAAAATCTTGATCGTAGAGGACGTCGTTACACGAGGAGGTCGCGTAAACGAAGCGATTGAGATCGTTAAGCAAAACGGCGGAGTCGTGGCTGGCATCGGAGTTTTAGTTGACCGCAGCCAAGGCAACGCTTCCTTTGAGTCCCCCCTCTACTCCCTTTTGGAGATGGGCTTCCCAACTTACGATCCGGAAAACTTGCCAGACCATTTGAAAGACATACCTGCAATCAAACCAGGTAGCTGATTTAAAGCTGAAGCAGTTTTCTTATTCTGGCCCGATCTCAAGTCGGGCCTTTTTCACGCCCAAACTAGATGCCAGGGAATCGAATGATGACTCCCCCTCCTCGCGTCGGCGGCGGTGGCGGCGTTGGATAACGGCCTCTTTCGTTGCGATCGATGGAGTCGAGATTCTCTCGGTTCATTCCTATGAAGGCTCCGCCGTGCTCGTAAGTGAGGTCGTGCATTAACTTCGCAAACTTCACACCAGAATTCTGTAACAGCATCGCCCCGTTGTTGATCACGTTGGGAAAACCAATGGCGTTGATACGGGCAATACGTTTTCCGTCCTTATCTTGATTTAGCTTTCGAATCTCAGCCAGAACGGGTTCCGGTTTGCCGGTAAACTCGTCTCCAAAAACGTAGATGCCGAAATGTAGCTCTTCTGCTTCCGGGTCGTACAGCTGGCGGATAGCGCGTTTAATTCCGGGTACCGGATTACTCTCGCTCTCAAAAGGATAAAGTCGAACTTGCCGAACCATCGACTCTCGCATCTCAGCCGAATCAGGCAACCAACGTCCGCCTAGTCGAGAACCCATGATAAAACGGCCGGACGCATCCAGCAGCTGGATACCTTTAACTTCGGGATACGAGGTAATGACTTCTTCGAACTTTCGAACTACGTGAGGATTTATCAGGTTCGTACTGTGCTCGCGCATACTGCCCGATGTATCGATCACGAAGGCGATCACATTGCTTTCTACCGGGACCCCGATTGGCACCGGCTTGATGATCTTTTGCTCAACCTCAGGCTCGATCTGCAAGGCGGCGAGCTCCTCCTCGATCGATTCCAAATCGCTAACCAAAAGCTCTTTCGCCTTTTCCTTATCGTTAATCTGTTGCCTGAGTTCGGCGATCAAAGCTTCTAACGTGTTACGCTCCTTGTCGGTGCGGCGTCGTTTGCTGCGCTCTAGACTGAGGTGCACATCCAGTTCATCGTTTCGAATCTGGTAATCAGCCAGCATCAGCTGCCTCTGCATCAAGGTATTTTCCAATACCTTTTGCAGCTTGATAATCTCCGTCGCCTGCACCCCCATCGATACGATGAAGAGGAGGATGATCGCCCCAAAACCACAGCAGATACAGTCCAGAAACGAGAGGCTGAATACCTCGGTCTTTCTTACCCTGCGGCTCATATGTCAGGCCATCCCTCCGAAGGGCTAATCATGGAACCATCGCTAGAATTTGCTAGTCGCCAATAGTGAACCGCAGATCCCGGGTCAGGCATTAGTGGATACATGATGGTGTTAACCGGAAGATTCAGCTTCAACGCGTTTTGCGCTGCTCTCAACATGGCGACGCGATCGTCGTACATGACTTGGTTTCCACCCCCAGCGTAAGAATCCGAAAGCGTTGGCAAGCCGTCGCATATCAGCACGAGGCGATCCGGTTCGATCGGCAACTCGTTTACGATCGCGAAGGCTTTCTCGAGATTCGCACCACCCTCTGGAGTGATATCATCGATGGCATTGAGGACTTCCACTGTTAAATCGGGATCCATCGGGTCAAACCAATCCCGACCGAAGCCCACCTCTAGCGGTACCAGTTCCTTGTTGAAAAATATGATCTTGTAGTTCGAACCTTCTTTGAGGTTCGCAATCATCCATTTCAGGGCTTTTTTGACCCTCTTCCATTTGGGAGCTTCACGCCTTTCTTTTTCAGGTTTGTCAGCCCATTCGGCGGCGTCGACGAGCGTATCCGCGGTCATACCGCCTGATGCCTCCACTAAAAAGAGAACCTGATTTCCAAGGATATCGAATCCAGTCAAATATTGGCGACGGTCTGGATTCGGAATAGGAATGGGGACCTTCTCTTCCTGCGTCGGCATGTTTTCCTTTTCATCGATAAGCTTCCCCAGCTCACCTTCGATCGCCGCCAACTGCTGTAGCAAAAGCTTCAACATGTCCTCCAATTCGGTGCGGCGTTTCTTGGTTTCGTCCAAGCGAGCTCCACTATCCTTGGCTAAGCGAGTTTCAACGGCCAGCGTCGCCTTTTTTCGCTCAATCTCCTTATCCTTTAGGGAGATCTCATATTCCATGTCACCAATCACTGCCATGATCTTCGATTGGAGATCATCCATTTGATCGGCTTTGCGGCTAGCAGTTAAAACAAACAACAGCAAGACAGCTCCGAAACCGCAGCAGATACAGTCCAGGAAAGACAGGCTAAAAACTTCAGTCTCTTTACGCTTACGACTCATTTCCTGTCATCACGGATTGGATACAGTGGATCAGCAGCAGCTGTTTGCGTCGACCTGGCAGGGCAACTTCAAATGAATCGCCAGCTTTGAGACTATTGGCCGGAGCGGACTCGATTATGGTGCTTTTGGATTCAGCCAAAAACCAACGATCCTCCTCGAACTTTAGCCGGAAGAGTTCTGCTGGAGCCGGTGTTAAGTCCCTCTCGACTACGAGATTGAATTCCTCCGACTCGCCAAAACCAACGATAAAGTCGCCGTTTCCGAGTTCATATGCGAGGCCATCGCAAACAATGTGCGTCGGATTCAGAGACTTGCCTTGCTTGATGAGTCGTATGGCGCCGATCGGGAAGCGAGATCTGGTAGAGCTCGATTCATCGCCTTGTGGAATGTCTAAATTTATACCAGTCTCGACCCGGACCTCCTCGATCGAATCAGGCAGCTCCCAAGTCTTACCGAGGTTCGCGGCTCCAAACGCAGAACTCTCCGCCGGTAGTTGCTTAACGATACCGACACCCTGTGCGATCATTGACTCTTTTAACCCTTGGATAGCCGCGGCTCGCTCGGAGAGGATCACTTGCATAGGCCCATCTCCGTCACCGAAATCGTTTATGGCACGTAGCAGGATTTGCGTCAGGACCTTGACGTAGGGAGCTAAATCCAAGGCCGCTAAATCACGAGTCACCGTCATTTGGCGTGATTTCTCTCGAGTCGACACCTCGAGGCTGGCTTCAGTCACCTTCCCTAGATGGAAAAGCATCTCTCGGGTCTGCGAATGAAATGCTTGTTCGATGCGACGGTCTTCGGTGATGTCGAATGAAGTCTGCTTGAGAAAGCGATTTGCCATGGCATTGGAGAATCGCTCCTGCATGGCCTGAAATCCACTCTGGGGTTGTCTGGAAAAATAGACTCTCTCCAGTCCGTATCGTTTGTTGAATACAGTGATATGCGTCGCGTGCAGGAGCAAATCGAAGTGAAAAAGGCGTTCACCTTCCGCCACGCCCCACAATCCCTCGCTGTACAAGGAAGCAGCCGCCATATCCACAACTCCCACCACTGGTACCTGCAAGTCTCCAAGGATACCTAATAGAATCCCGATTCGCTGCTCGGCCAGATCGTTCTGCTCGAGATAATGGCCAGGCACAGCTAGCACGACTCTATCTATATTTTGCTCTTCCTTGCCAACACGATCCACCAGTTCCTTGAGGAAACGGTAGGCTATTTGCGAATACGCTATTCTGGACTGCCTGCCTTCGAAGTCTGTGGAAAGAAGCGACAGCTCGTCGATGAATGACGAATTCATTCTCCGAGGGTAAACCTGCCCAAGCTCCTGGGCCTCCGCTCCGAAGATCAATTCCCCCGAATCCGAACCCGCGTAGGCGTAGGCAGGCAAACGTTCAGTTTCCTTGCCCAGCTTGATGGTACGAGTCGATCCATCGTCATCGATAACCACGCCGTGCACGCCTACATCGCTTAACTCAATTCCTAAAGTAGCCATATCGTCTCGCGGGTCAGAGGTTATCAGGTGTAGCTGATGTGAGTTTCCTCACGTTCCGGCGTCTTCATTAGGGCGATAACTCGCTTAGTGGCGAAATCCTTCAAATCAAGCAGGAGCTTTTCCTGCTTCGACTGAAGCAAGTGCAAAAAGAACATGAGAGCGATACTGAGCAAAAGGGCGATCAGCGTAGAATTGAAGGCCAAGCCAAGCGAAGAGGTTACCCCTGAAATATCGCCGCGGATCGCCTCGTCAGCTTGAGCCAATGCCTCGCCGATGCCTCGAACCGTACCAATGAACCCTACCGAAGGAATAGCCCAAGCGAGGTAGCGGAGTAGACCTAGGTCAGAATCCAATTCGTCGTAGGCCATCTCGGATCGTTCGCTGACAGCCAGAGACGCATCCTGGATCGAATGGGTAGAGTCAAAGCGGTGCAGGGCCGCCAAAATCAAATCCGGCAATATCTTATCCCGAAGTCTCGGTTTCCGGCTGACTTCGCTTTCGAGATCCTTGTAGTGAGCTAGAGCGTCTTCTGGAATAATTCGCTCCCCCTTGGAAATGCCTAGAAATGGGTAGCTTACCAATGAACGCTCGCCAATCACCCGCACAGCTTTGGAGGCTAGAATGATCATCGCCCAACTCATCAGCATCAGGCACACCATTTGCTCTTTGTCTTGAACGATGATGATAAACGAACGGCTGGCGACCTTGGGCTTGTCCGGGTTCTGGTTCGCTTCAACTAAGCTGGCGATCTTGATGTCTTCCGCCGTGGGCCAGATATAGGACCGATAAACCGCAAACACGACCAGAACGGAAACGACGAGGCCAAGGGAAATTACCAGAAATTCGCGGGACAGGAAGCTGTTCCTTTTCATAAATGATTGCTTTAACTTTGTTGGTTGGGGCAGTTGCGAGCCTAGCTTAGCCAAAGGAAGCCTTAAATCCAGCCTCGCCTACCATTTTCTATACGATCCATGAATCAACATAGTTTCATTGAAATTCACATCGTGTGGATCTAAGTTTTCCAGAGAATTACTAACCCATACCTCAAAAAAAATTTTACGCGAATCCAATCAAACAAGATCGAACGTAGTTTATTAAGTATGAACCGGATGAAAGCCCTAATCTCAACCCCTATCGCCCTCTTGGCCGCCGCCTCGCTCATCTTACAAACCGGTTGCGCTGGACCTGCAGCTTCAAAAACCGTTAAAGGTGGCACGACAGGCGCGACCGTGGGAGCTGTCGGTGGACTCATAGCCGGTGAAGACGCAGGTGGAATCGCCGCAGCTGGTCTTGCAGGAGCAGCGGTCGGCACCGTTATCGGAGCCGTCGCTCAAAACCGAGAAAACAAACGTCAGGACACCCTCGCTCAACAGCGTGCCTACAACCAAGCCATCGCTATGCAAAAGCGGGCTCAGGAGAAGGAGAAAGCCCAGCTCCAAGAAGACTTGGAAATAGCGGAAGGTTTCCGGATCACCGAAGAAGAGTTGGCTGAAATGACGACACGCGCGGAGAGTGCCGAGCAGCAGCTTGCCATTCTACAGAAAAGACGCGACGCAGCCATCGAGAGAAAACGTGAGCTGGACGAGCTCGAAGAACGCGAACGTGAAGCCCTGGCCGAAGCCGCGCGTCTTGAGAAGGAGCTCGCCGAACTCGAAGGCGGCACCTCTACAGCTTACAAGAAAACGACTGAAGAACCGTCCGACCCCCAACTCTAGGACCAGAATCGTTTTCTTAGACACAAGAAAACCCAAATGCCCCAAAAAACAAAGTCTGCTAATGTTACCTCACTCGCAACGAGTCTACTGCTCGTCGTGATATCTATGTTTATCCAAGCCTGCAACTCCACCTACGAGATGCAGGTAGACGCCATCAACAGCCAGCAATCGCAAATACCGGATGCCGATTCCTACGTTCTAGTGCCCGGCGATCCAGAGACTGACACCTCCACGCCGGAATACAAAGAATCTGAAGAATGGGTACGTACTGCATTGTCCGCGAAAGGTATGTACGAAGCGCTCGACCCACAAGACGCTGATCTCGTCGTAGAAGTCAGCTACGGGATGGAAGCTCCTCGCCAAGAGCTTAAGGAAATCAAGACCCCCATTTACAAGAGCGTCGAGACTCCGGGCACGCATGTTATGAGTCGCCCGGCTCCTGGTTCGATTTCCGAACCGAAACTCGTATACGTCCGTGGAGCGAAGATGGACGAAGTCGTCGGCTACACGATCGAAACCAAATCTGTCATCGTTGTTGAGAAATACTTGGTCCTTTCCGCCAAGCTCAACAGCCAAGGCGAGCAAGCGGACGGCGAGACAGAAGAAGTCTGGAACGTCGTAGTCACCAACTCTGACGACAGCACTAACCTGCAAGAATACCTACCGGTCATGGTTGCTGCTGCAGTCGACTACATCGGGGAAGATTCTACCACGACTCAAACCGTCGAAATCAACAGCCGCGACGAAGCGGTAGTCTTCGTCAAGAAGGGTCTTAGTCAACCGAGCTACTTCAGAGACGATACGATCAGCATTTAACACAAAAACGTGCCTCACGCGCCACACGCCAAGTATTCTGAATACAAGCGTATTCCTAATTCAAACAAAGCTCTTCATCATGAAGCATTCCACAGGTTTTAAAACACCACTGAAAGCTGTATCCATCATGCTGTTCGGACTGCTATTGCAGGCCTGCAACACAACCTATGAGATGCAGGTGGACGCAATTGCGAACCCGCAAGTCGTCGAAACCGATGCGGAATCCTATGTGCTCGTTCCTCGAGATCCCGCTACGGACACTTCAGATCTGCGTTATCAGGAGACAGCCAACTGGATTCGCACCGCTCTCTCTGCAAAGGGCATGTATGAAGCACTCGACCCCTTGGAGGCGGACATGGTGATCGAGGTTGACTACGGTATGGAGCCACCTCGCCAGGAAGTTCGCGTGTTCGAAGTTCCTGAATACAGAACCATCCGAGGCCCCGGCAGCTACGTTTTGCAGCAAATTAAAGGCTCCGACGGTAAGATTCGAACCGTTCGCGTTTACGTTCCAGGACGCGTTTCGACCGAGTTGATCGGCTATAGCCAAGAAGCCAGGTCAATCCTCATAAACGAGAAATACCTCGTTTTGACCGCTAAGCAAAACACACTCGCCGAATCAGGAGATGTTTCGGCTGAAGAGCTTTGGAGTGTTACAGTCAAGAACGAGGATGAAAGCACCGACCTCAGGGAGTATCTTCCCATCATGGCATCGGCGGCCACGGACTACATCGGCACGGACACTCAAGACGCCACTACCGTGAAGCTCAAGAGTGACGACGAAGTCGTCGCCTTCGTTAAGAAAGGTCTCGCGAAGGAACACCTCTAAAGTGTCCCCAAGCTAACTTCACAACGAATCTTTTGGATACCGGCTCGTGCCCAGCGAGCCGGTTTTCTTTTGCCAGTTCGAAGATAGCCTTCCATTGCTCCATCAATTGCGACCACCCAAAGAACGGGCCATGCTGTGGATCATACATATTGGTGGGCTCAGAGGTGATTCCATTTAACTCGATTATTCGAATCCCCTTTCCTCGCTTCAAATGTTCAGGGCTTGGCACTCGCAAATCGTAGCGACCAAAGTGGAAACCCGGTACCACACGTGAAAAAGCGTCGACTGCGGCTTCGAGCTCAGGAGTCAGCAAGTCTTTTCCATCAAGGAACAAAGCTCCGCGGCTATGGGTGCCAATATCAGCCAATGAAAAACGCTCCCCCTTTTTCGGGACATGATTCAATTGGCTTTCGTATTCTTTCAGGAAATACCTCGCCATCAAAACGGCGCGAGAATCGGACAAAACAAGCTCCTCCACAGTGGAAATGCCATTCCCTGTTACGCTCGTGCTTCGCTTATCGGTAATCGAACTTACCTCACCCGATTTTCGGCTGAAAAACCTCCTATAAAAAACTCCGTATTCATCTCCCGATACAAATTCCTGAATTATGGTATCTTCTCTTTGATTTTCGAAAAACCGCACCGCATCAGCCTCGCTCTTCGCGATTACCACCCCTTGCCCACGTTGTCCGACATCTGGTTTTAATGCCACCGGGTAGTTCGTATTGTTGCGGTTCAGAAATGACTTCAACTTGTCCAGCTTATCAGCGAGTGGCAAATCGAGCTCTACTGCTTCAAATCGAGCAACTGGGGCTCCATGCTCTTGCAGCAAATTCAGTATTTGAATCTTGGATTCATAGACAAGACCACTGGCTGGCATACAAGGATTTACAGAAAACGGCAGAGAAACAGACCGATTCCGTAGAGCAAGCCAGAGGATATAAGGCACCACGGGAGCATAGACAACCCACATGGGCCAAAATTCCCAGCGGATAGAACGCTGAAGCTTGGAATAAGAGAGTCGACGCCCTTTCCAACTACACAGCCTAGCTGCGAATCTCAAGAGGTAGAGGAGAGAAACGAATACAGCGAGTAAACCTAGCCATGAGCTTACGCCCATAGACTCAAACAGATCGAGGAAACGGTCGCCAAAAAAGTACGCGCTAAGAACTAAAATTGGCGTCCAAATCGCGGAAGCCACAAGGAGAGAAAAAGAGAACCGTATCCAATTAACCTTGACTACACCGGCGGCAAAATAGGTTGGCACTCGCGACCCTGGAAAGAAACGGGTAGCGATCACTAAGAGAAGGCCTTTTCGCTCGAAGAATTCGTCTCCTTTTCCAAGGAGACGAGGCGAAACGAGATGCTTTAACAATGGAATCTCCAAAGCTGCCGTCCCAAACACTCGACCAATCATGTAAATCCCTAAATCCCCAAAAAAGATTCCGAGGAGACAGCCCAAAATAGCGGTAAGCAACCCTACACTACCGCTCGAGGCGAGCAATCCACCTCCTATGCAGGCGAGATCCTCGCTCGCAAACGTAGCAATCGCAAGCAAGAGCCCGGCCCATAGCGAGTCTAGAGGTTCCAAGTCCAATTGCTCGAAGGGCACGGGTTTGGATTGATCTTCAGAATGTCGCGGTGAATCTAAAAATAGCAGGGCTGATTCTAGTACATTCTCGGATACAAATACCGCATCTGGCCTAACCTTCAGGTAGAACCTGCAATCGTCTTCACTATCGGAACAAATCAAAAGAACGGGAGCGGTTCCAGATTCAAAAGCTGATTCCGAAGCACTCAGGTCTATCGAAAAGACTCTCTTGGCTTTACCGAGAAAATCCAGACTCCCAAAGTGAGGGACTGCATTTTCCAGTAACCACACCCAAGCGAGCTGGAATCCCTTCATAGCTTTATTCAATGAATGATCTCCAATTAACTCCAGTCGCGGCGAAATCACTGGATCAAGCAAGATAGTTGCATTGAGGCTCTGCTCCTCCATTTGCTCGGAAAACAGTAGGGCTTCAGCTGCACCGTATCCCGCTCCCAAAACATTTATTTTAGAGAAGCCGTTACGCCTCAAACCATCTCCGGCTAAGAGTTCTGGAGTGAGATTCTCGATACGCATTAGACCGTCGGTCCCGCTAAGGAGTAAATGGAGAAATTGATTTGGTGAACCAACTTGTTCAAAAACAACCCACAACGCATCGTCCTTGGTATAGAAACCAATAGTATCTTGGGGCGCTTTTTCCGATTTGAGCCCAATCCATAAATGCGAAAACGCTAAAAGGAGCAGATAAGCGACGATGAATAATTTACTGCGCGTCACCGGACACCATTCACCTCGCGAGAGACTCTTTGCGTATTTTGCAATTCAATACAATCGGTTCTTCCAGCTTTGACTTCTCTTCAAGAATCTCTTGGTAAGATAAAACCACCGACTCCGAAGAGACATCTAGCCAAGTCACGCTTTGAGTACGAGCATCTGGGCGATACATCATCGGTCCAAAAGCGGAATCGGAATCGCTGGTCTCAAAGTGAAACCGACGTTGTTTCTCTGTCGAATTACCTCCAGCGGAGCCCATCCAGTATCGGTAGCGATCTTTCCGATACTTTTGGACTTCATCACTTCGAAATGATGAAGTTGTGATGACAGGTAAATCTGGATGGATTGATTCTAAGTTGCATCCATCCCAGCCGAAGATCTCTAAAGACTCTCGATTGGCGAGGCCAAGAAAGAATGGCCGATAATCAGTCAGCTTCAGAGAGCAAATAATTCCGAGCGCTTCTGACCGCTGACTGCAGGCAGCGAGTTTTATTGGCAATTCCCCTCTACTTTTGAAGCGTTCGCCCTCTGTCGTCTTGCTGTAGTTATTTAAAAGATACGCCACCTGCCCAAATTCATTGACAGATATCCACGTTCCACCTCCATCGGGATCTATTGGAGCGACATACCTGACGCCCTCGCTCTCGAAGAATCGAGGGGGAACCGCGGCGCTTCTGGTCCTCTGTTCGTCTCTATTGAAGAAAAGCCTTAAGCCTTCCTTATCTATATTCCACGAGGCGGTGCACATCTATTTGATTAGGGTGCTTCGGAATTTCAGGGTGGATGGTGCCACACCAAAGGAATCACCCGGTTCCACGCCCTGCATTCTACTGGCGATCGCCACCAACGCGTAGTGATGAACTGTGTGGCTGACTAAAAACTGTAGCTCTCGCCCAAAGCTGGACATTGAGGTAACCGTTTCGCCCTCCGTCGAGGCACGCACTTTGACTTCGACGGCCGAACTTAAGTCCAAACTCATGTTGTCTAGAGCGACCCAAATCGAATCTATCGCTTGCAGAGCGGTTTCTAAGTCGCTCTCCTCCGGCCGATCGCGATGTCTATTATCGTAATCAATGAAGGCCTCAGAAACGCCACCGATAAACGACCGGTAGTGATCGAGAACATGCCTCAAGTGGGATCCAATGCTGGAGCCATAACTCGCAGGATCGACCGCCGTAAACACGCGTTGGTCTATTCGAGATAATAGGTCTTTTCCTTGCTGCAACAAATCGCAGTTAGCGTGGAGGAGGTTCATCTATTGGGTCGTTACTGATTTCGTTGTAGTACCAGCACTGATATAGTAAACGCAGTTTTTGCGGAAAACTGAGAATTAACAATTGGCCTTGCCCCACCCCTACAAAAAAGGCTCTCGCTGGAAGCTACCTTCAAATAAACTTCGCTAGAGTAAGATAATAACAACTTTGACATCGCTACCCGAGAGCTAATTGCTACACAAATTATTCCCGCTTTAATCCAAACTTAAGTTCTAAGCCTACTTTCGCCGCCTTTGGCCAGCTTCCAACAGTCAGAACGCCAACTTGAGAAGTTCAAAATCAACCTCGTTGGCTTCCCCGATTCTTATGCTGATCGGGTAGGAAATTACTTGGCGGGTGAGTTTGGGATACACTACGAAAAGCAGGCAAATGACCGCCTTTCGGCAGCCCTTCCCTCGCAGCAAGAGTTGATATTGTGCCATTGGATCGAAGAGGGGCGACTCGAACCCGCCGATACATCCCTTTTCTGCGCCACCATAGGCTTCGGATTGGAGCTTAGTGCAACCACCCAATCCGATTTGATCGCAATAGGATATTCCGCTGTATACGATCTCGAAGAGACACCTCTCGAGGCTGCAGCTTCGATGGCTATAGCTTACGGGAAGCAGAAAGCGAGCAAGGTCTCCATCGCTCCTCCTGAACGCTTGACGCTCGAGCTCCCTGAGCAGTTTTCCACGATTTCGCCAGATGCCAAATTGGCTTATCTTGCTTCAGCAGTAGACTGCTTAGATATCGGTGTGTACGTGACCGAGAAGAACGAACCGTGTCTAGTCAGAGTCTGGAACAAGCAAATGGAACGGCTTTTCGGCATCAACCGCGACAAGGTAATCAACAAGCCACTTGGTTCAATCTTCGAAGATCCCGTTGTCCGTAATCTGTTCTCTCGACCGGGTAACGGTAGAGCCATCATTCCTAGCCCAGGTAGAGCGAGAGAAAGCCTAATTGCCGACGTTTCCAAGAGCACACTTGAAGGTTCAAACCAAGAATCAGCCCTCACCGTCGGGTTCGTTCAAGACGTTACGCACCGGGTAAACGCTGAGAACAAATTAGTCGCTGCGTTCAAGGAACTGGAGTCCTCCAAAGAAAGGCTGGAAACCAGCAACCTAGAAATTCGTAAAGGGATCGAAAAAGCGAAAAGATTAGCGGTCCTCGCCCAATCATCGAACAAGGCCAAATCGTATTTTCTATCCAACATTAGCCACGAGCTACGAACACCGCTCAACTCGATCGTCAGCCTGACGCACGCCCTGCTAGAAGGAGCATTCGGCGAGCTCAGCCAGCGGCAGACCGAAAGCCTAGAGATCGTATCGGACAGCAGCAATCACCTCGCTCATCTAATCAATGACATTCTAGACCTTTCGAAAATCGAATTGGGCAAGCTCGGGCTCCGTTTCACTTCTGTCCCCTTCAGCGAAATCGCGAGCTCTTGTCTCAATATGATTGCTCAAGAGGCAAAGGCGAAACGCGTCAAATGCTCCTTGGTAAACAACTGCTCGCGAACCGAAATGGTGGTGGACCCGCGGCGTCTTCGGCAAATATTGCTCAACCTGTTGGTCAATGCCGTTAAGTTCACACGGCCAGACACGGAAGTGAATCTCATCATCGACGAATGCGCAGACACGCACTCCATCAAGTTCCAAATTAGCGATCAGGGAATCGGCATCCCGGAAAAGGATTTCAACAAGATCTTCTACCCCTTCACTCAACTAGACGACTCCCTTTCGAAACAATACGAGGGCACCGGGCTTGGTCTGGCAATAGCATCCAAACTAACCGAGCTTCATGGAGGAGGAATCAGCGTCAGGAGCCAGGTCGGAAAAGGAACGGTTTTTACCTTCGCCCTGCCCTACGATCAGATCGAGCCCGCTGAGGACTCTCGCATCATGCCAAAACTCTCTGATCTTATCGCATCCGAGGATTCGTTGTCTGGCATCTGCATCCTGGTAGATGAGCATACTCCCGGGTCCTTTAGCCTTTCTCAACAAATCCAGAAACTTACTAATCTGACGCCAGTAGCGGCCATGCCCAACGAAGTATCAGCCTACCACGACCAAGTTGCTCCGGCAGCAATTTTTGTGGATATCGGGATTCTCGAGTCACACGGCACGGACTGGCTTGCCACTGCCAAGAAGAACGTTGCTTGGAAAAAGACAAAATGGATAGCGATCGGCTCAGTCGATCTCCCGTCAAACCACGAGTCAGCCAAATCGATGGGCTTCCACGCTTGTAGCTGTAAGCCAATTTCCAGCAAAATGTTGGCAAGCCTGTTGGGAGGCTAAAAAGCGGGCGCACAATAACTGACGATATGAAAAGCAGTTCACGCAGCACGCTTCTGATCGTCGATGATAACTACGGTGCCCGCTATTCGATTGAAGCATTGCTCGCCCAAGACAACTTCCGTTTCGTTTTCGCCCAAAGCGGGCAAGAAGCCCTGGATATACTCGAAGAGGAAACGCCTGACCTGATCCTATTGGATGTCATGATGCCGGGTATGAATGGCTACGAAACCTGCCGGAAAATTCGTGAGATAGAAAAAGTATCCGAAGTCCCCATAATAATGCTAACCGCATTAGATGATGAAGAATCCATGATCGAAGGGATCGAAGCCGGAGCCGACGATTTTCTACCTAAGCCGATCAACAAACTTGAGCTTAGGTCTCGCATCCGAAGCATCATCAGGCTCAACAGGTTCCGTAAGCTCTGTAACGAGCGGCATAAATTCGAGTTGGTCGTGGCACAGTCAAATCGCGGCTTCCTAATCCTGGATTCCGATAATCGCATCCGTTTTTCAAATACATCTGCCAGAAAGATGCTCGAGCAATCGAAGCGACCATTTGAGGAAGATTCCTTTTTTTCCATCTGCAAAGAGGTCTACACTCTACACCCCTTCGACATCGAACAAGCTATTGAAAAATGCGAAGAGCCTAGCGAATACCCTCCATTCACCATGGTTCGCAAAGAGCAAAGCGAGAGCCCAATCAAATGGATACAGGCGACCTTTCATCCGCTAGGCCTTGAGAGCGGCAACCAGAAGTTCCTGAGACTCGAGGATATTACCGAGCAAATCACCTCCTTTCGCGAGAAGCATACCTTCTCTCGGATGATGTCCCATAAGCTTTTGACCCCGCTGAATACGATAAAAGCGGCTCATCAAATGCTCGGCGCTAGCCCGTCAGAAAGCCAAGTAAAACACGTCGCTAAAATCCAGGAAAGCGGAATCGAAAGGCTAGAGTACGATATTAGGTCCATACTGGCCTTTTTAGACAGCGAAAACTCTCAGCATAGTGAGATTTCGCTTCAGGAGGCTCGCCAAATAATTGAAACAGTCGGAGCTGACATTCAGCTTCTTCTGAAAATCGAAACGCAAGGCCCGACCGAAGACATACTCAAAATATCCGCTCACGACTTCGAAGCCTGCGTTAGGGAGATTTGCGAGAACGCCGTCAAATTCTCGTCCCAAAGTACTCCAACGCTCGAAATAGAAATGGTGTCTGACCCTCAAAATCGGGAATTGGCTCTCTCTTTCCTGAGCAACTCAAACCAACTGAGCTCGAGCGAACTGGCCAATGTATGGCGCCCGTACTGGCAAGCCGACCGATACCAAACCGGGGAGGTTCAAGGAATGGGCCTTGGTTTAGCCCTGGTTGCGGCAAACGTATGGTCCGCCGGCGGAACCTGCTCGATGCAAAACCACCCTTCTCAAAAAGGCGTTTTAGTGTCTGTAACGCTTCCTTTCAGAGGCTAATCCAAACGAGGCCTCGACTCCGGCACAAAAAAAGCCGCTTACGAAAAGCGGCGGAAATCGAAATGGTGGAGCCGATCGGGATCGAACCGACGACCTCCTGCATGCCATGCAGGCGCTCTTCCAACTGAGCTACGGCCCCAAAACAGAGTCGCTAAAACGGCAACGAATGATCGCCTTGGCAAGCGAAAAGTTTAACCAATTTCGGGGCTCTCCGAGAAAGCACCAAGGCTCCCTCACATTCCGTGCTTAGCGAGGAAGGGAATTAATTCGTCTACCCCAAAATCAGCAAGTACGTCATCTCCCAGCTTCATAGTAGGAGCTTTGTCCTGACCTGAAATCGAAAGCATTTCCTTCATGTTTTCAGGCGAAGAGCGAACTTCGAGCCTAGTGTACTCGATTCCTTTCTTCTTCAGGTAGTTTTCAGCGTCGATGCACCAAGGGCATCCTGATTTGATGTACAAAACGATGTCTTTCATTGATAATCTGCTTCTGTTTCGAGCGGAGCTAGTCCTATGGGCGCAAGTCCTGTAACCACGTTGCGTGAATCCGAGATGACTAATTTTGCAGCTCAGCCAGCGGAAGGGTCAACGCGCAAATTCTCGATTTGCCTGCAGAATAACCTTCAGCTTTAAGGCCATCCCTACCCTCGATCTGCTAAGCACAATCACTTGCCATCAACCGGCGGCAGGACTCGACCAAGATAGAACTATCCACTGGTTTGAATAGGACATCGTTCATACCGGACTCTTCGCATCGTCTCTTCTGCTGCGAAGTGGCATGCGCTGTGATCCCCATGATAGCGACTCCATCCGTTTTGATCCCACTGGAGCGAATGGCCCTAGCGGCCGAACAGCCATCCATTTCCGGCATGGCGCAATCCATCAATATCAGGTCGAACCGCTCCCGCTCTACTGCTTCTAAACACTCTCGGCCATTACTCACTGTGCTAACGGTGAAGCCTGCCTCCGACAGAACTTTATTAACGATGAGCCGGTTCACTTCGTTGTCTTCAGCGACTAATATGCTTCCAGCCAACTTGCCCATTTTTGAGTGAGATCCAACCAAAGGCTTTGATTCCAGAGCTCCAATGGATATCGGCAAAGCGATTTCGACGGTAAAGGTTGAGCCCTCGCTGGGCACACTTTCAACCGTAATCTTTCCATTCATTTGCTCCGCAAGCCTCCCTGAAATGGCTAGGCCTAGTCCTGTACCGCCATATTTTTGGTTAATTGTACCATCCGCTTGCGTGAATGGTTGAAAGATAGAGTCACGCTGCTCGGGACTCATGCCAATTCCCGTATCCACTACTTTTATACGGACTAAATCTGGATCATTATCTCGACACTCAACCTGAACAGTAACGCTTCCCGTTTCGGTGAATTTAACTGCGTTTCCAACCAAGTTGTAGACGATTTGCTTCAACCGATTCGGGTCACCTTCACGCAAAAGCGTATCCTGCAGCCGATCTTCCAGCAAAAGTTCAATCCCCTTCTCATGGGCCTTAAACTGAAAGGTGTCACAAACTTCTTTCAGAACCCTAGATAGGTCGAAGCGTTCAGAGGTGAACTCTAGCTTTCTTGCCTCAATCTTTGCCAAGTCGAGTATGTCATTTACAAGAGTGTTTAGAGACTTAGCGGAGTTGCTGATGATCTCGCACAGTGTTCTCTGTTCGTCATCCACTGCAGATTGAGACAGGAGATTCATCCCGCCTAATATTCCATTGAGTGGCGTTCTGATCTCGTGAGACATGGTTGCGAGAAACTCGCTTTTGGCACTGTTTGCATCCATCGCCTCTGCCTCTGCCTTGGAACGCTCCTTAATCTCAAGCTGCAGCTTGCGGTTGATGTGGGCCAACTCGTTAGTACGCTCCTCAACTTTTTTATCAAGTACCGCAATCTGGGATTTTATCCTCAAACGCATTGATTCGATACCTCGCCCTAGAGAATCGAGTTCATCCCCTTTGCTATAAACAGGCAGGGGAGTATCCAAATTTCCATCTCGTATGCGTGAGGCAGCACGACTAAGTACCTCGATACGGGAAGCAATGCGGCTCAACAAAATCCAAACCAAAACAGTCGCAACCAAGACAAGCAGCAGCTTCGTGATAAACATTAAAACCGAAACCTTATTGATTGTGCGATGCAAATCACTGCCATGTTCCTGAATACGGGTCACATTCTTTTCCATCGCCGTAGACAGTCGTTCGTAAGGTGTCAGATTAGCATTGAGAACCGATCTAGGGATGGTGACCTCCGCATTAATTATGCCTCCTCGAACACTTTGGGAGATAAACAAGTCCTCACCCGTGAAAGTCTGGACCTCCTCATCCGCATTTCTCCACCGCACGATATGATTCTCATCAACTAGCCGAACGCTGGATGTCAGAGCAGCAGGGCCTCGAATCATCTCTGCCAACTTTTCGATCGGCAAAACCAATTGTAGGTAGCCAAGCACTCTCTCCGATTCGCTGGGTTGGATCGCGATCGCACCAGAAACCACTGTTGAACTAGACTCCCCACCGTGGACCAAATGTTCAAAAACGTCCCAGCTAGTGCCGGAATCAGTGTTCAAGGCCTTCAAAAACCAAGGCTCCGCTAGCGTTTCCCTGCGCGTTCTCATGAGCGACGTGGGCACGACCTCTACTCCGCTGGTAGCTCCCTCTCTCGAGGAAAGACTCAGTACTGGCCTTCCGTAATTGGCGATCAGCCTACATTCCGCTAAACCGTGCGTTTCGATTAGATCCTCAAAATACTCGCTAACCTCAACACGCGATTCCTCATTCACCGGATCCTCCAAAAATCGTGCGACAT
The DNA here is from genome assembly GCF_014230145.1 of Pelagicoccus albus. NCBI lineage: Bacteria > Pseudomonadati > Verrucomicrobiota > Opitutia > Puniceicoccales > Pelagicoccaceae > Pelagicoccus > Pelagicoccus albus. The sequence goes on along the minus strand of NZ_JACHVC010000006.1, from coordinate 743,965 downwards.
CATCACGAACCGAGGACAACAACAGGGATTTCTCAATTGAGTCGAGTTGGCCATCCATATTGGCCCCGATGTTTGAGAGAGCGAAGGAATAAGCCTCTTTCATCGCCATCTCCAACCGTTGAAGTGCCTCCTTCTGGGTGTTCTCAGACAAAGACGCGAGCTCCACTATGTTTGATTCGAGAGTTTCCGTATCTTTTACCACGCCAAGAATCGCAAACTGAAAAGCGACCCAAAACAGTATTAGCGGAATCAATACAATAGGGACTACCTTGAGCAAAAACTTTCGCCTTATTGTCATAAGCAGATAGAGCTGTTCTTTGAATACACGCCCTCGAGCGAATGCCACTACGTAGGGGGCGGTCCTCTCAATCCGAGCGGTCTACTATTGTTTTAATTTGGTAGCCAAAGGCTGCGAGCGCCGAAATCCGGAAAGATCTTTTTTACCAAAATTATTACAATACTACCTAGGGGCATAAATGGGAAAAAGTTGCTCCATCGTGGATTTTAACGCCAAGCCAGAGACACATTGTTTATCATCGCAGAAGAACCACCGTGATACTCGATCCCAAACCCTGTATCATGACCCACATCGTCCACCTCAATCGATAAATCCAAACTCGGAACTACCTCGGGTCGACTATCTTCCAAATCATTACTGGAAGATACGGCCCTGGCCCAAAGCCTTCCCTCGCCTGCCGCCAGCGTGATGTAGCAGGTTGGTTTGTAACAGCTTGTCGATACACTCGGACTGATTCTATTCGCTACACCGTTTTCGTATTTTACAAAATAGCAATCTACCGCATCTGCGAATTTAGTCGTTCGCTGAAATCTTAAAGCGTAGCCAGACATGGATCGATTATCGAATTTGATCAGAATATCCATGAAGAGCGGGGCTACGCTAAATCCTTGCCCTGCAGTCTTAAAGGGAGAGACCTCAAGCTCGACCTCCATGGAATCGCAATGGCTTTCTAGATGGGTGTAGAGAGCTCGGGCACTTCTTCCAGTCTGCAACAGTCCCATCTGCCCCGCGTGCCCTTGCTCCCCTTCCCGGTAAACCCAAGCGTCCCTTTCGTAGTCTGCAGGTAGCGGTTTTCCATCTCGAAGTGTATCTACTGGGATAAAAGTCCAAAATCCTGGCCTAAGTTCCCTTTGGTTTCCAACATGCAGATTAGCAAAATCGGTAGTCAGAGTATCAACCTCGAATTCGATATCCGACGTAGCAATTGCAGTCTCAAATCGAGCAGTCCGCTCAGCCCCATATTCTGACCTAGCATCCTTTGGAGCGATCGATGCGATTATGAAATAGCCGATATCAGCTCCACTCAATCCGTAGAAAACGAGAGGCTCACCACCTCGCGATTCAAGAATTTGGATACGGTCGTTGCCCAACAGATCTTTCGATCGATACCAGGAAATCCGACTTTGGTCCGAGTAATTCGTGCCCAACTCGTACTCCAGCTTGAGGCGGCCAACATCACTTCTGACTATTTTCGGTTTGGACGAAAACTCTGGAGCGGGCAAAACCGGTGGAGACACGTCGATAACGCACACGGCTTCCAGACCTGATTCAGTCGACGCTTTAACGGTTACTTGCCGAACCTCGTCAGACTCATTCTTTGGAATAAACCGGCAGGTTCTAGATTCACTATAGAAATCTAGAACTGCGTATCGAACGCCTTCACCCAGAATCTCCCATTTTAACTCGCTAGCCTCTATTTCGTAATTCCCATGCAAATACGCCTTTGCAAGGAGCTCAACATCGTCCTGCCCCGTCTCAACCTGTTTCAAGCTTGAATGAAGCTCTAGGCGGACAGGCAACCCGCTTAAATTGATCTGTTCGCGAGCTTCAAGGTCCCGTATAAAATCCCTCTGCCCCAAGGGGTCCCAGCCATCGTCACCACTAAGGAGATTTAGGACGTTATAATGCACCTCTCCATCGACCTCAAAACGATAAGCTGAAAGCAACGGCTTACCAGCCATCTCTACTGTATTTTCCGTATCCTTTGGCCCGATACGATAGGTCTCTCCATTTAATCCGACATTAAACTGATAGTTCTTCGTTTCAGGAAGGGTGACGTCACTCCATTGCACCAAACTTGCGGAATCCGAAACGATTTGCGTGTCTACCAGAGCTATTTGACCATTCGCCTTTGTGAAATATTGAGGGCCACGTGTTCTAGATCGAATTTCGCAATTCAAAAACACCGCACCGGTTCCACTGGTCCGATAAAACGGCTTCGAACTGTAGAAATCAAAAGTGCAGTCCAAGTACAACCCAGTGCCGGTCAAGGCGTCATCGGTGCATTCAAAATGGCATCCATCAAACAATATGCGCCTCGCGCCTACAAAAGGACAGAGGTTTAGCCGGCTAATGAAACGAGTGTTTTTGGCTACGAATTTGTCGCCTCGACAAAGAATCAGCTGGGCTTGCACGATCGCATCGGCCCGCTTTGCTCTATTCAAGTTCGGGTCCAATGGGTAATCCAAATCAACATTGCAATAGTTTCCAAAGGTCAGGTTTTCGCATGAAATCCCATCCCCCTCGATCCAGAGCATGGTAAAATTCCCGACTGCCCCAATAGTTTGCCCCCGATTACAGGCCACCACGACATTGCGAGCATCTTTTGCTAGTCCTTCAAAACGCAACCAGTCGCGCTTAATTCTGAGAGCAAAGGGCACGGATCCATTTTCGCCTCTTCGCACCTCTGGGTCGTCAGGATCGTCAAGCCAGTAAACGTAAGGGGCGATGTACAAGGTCATCGGTTCTGCCTCGTCTCCATTTTGAGATGCCTCGACAGCATCTTCGATGGACCGAAAAATGTACGGGCTTCGTGACGCCTCTTCGCCACTAAGACGTCCATCTATAAAAAATGCCCTTGGTCCGAGCGAGATCTCCTCACCGGAGTGAACGAAGGACTTGTCTCGCAACTCGATAGGATCCGACGGATCTAGAGAAACGTAGGCCGCCTCCAACAAAGCAGGATACAAGAGGACAATCAGCAGCGTGAGGAAACCAAACTTCATTCTAGAACTTCGTCACAGGTAGGTCTTCTAAACGAACGGGACGCTCAAGTCGCTTCCGGAGCCGAGCGCACAATGCCAAAAAAATCGCCGCTGTCGTGAAGGCGTCCCCAGCTGCGGTGTGGCGATCCATCATCGGCAAGTTGAGCGATGTGCATACATCCTCCAAACTGGGAGGCTTCTGATTGGCATAACCAGTCTTGTGAAATGCAGGTAACTCCTGCATCGCGAGCAAAGCCGTATCCAGAACGCGCCCCCTGAGTTTAATACCATAGTGCCGTTTTACGGCTACGCTCAACATCCCTGCGTCGAATTTGATGTGGTGCCCCACCAGCAAGCGAGATCCAAGGCTTTTCAGGAACTCACCAAGGACTTCCTTCTCAGGACGTCCTTTCGCCGTATCCGATGGCAGGATACCATGCACCTTCATCGCTTCGTTGACGGGAGCGACATTCTGGTAAATGAGCCAATCCTTGGCGGACCGGACATGGATTTCCCGCTCTGCAACTTCAATGGTGGCAAGAGAGAGCAAGCGATCATTATCCAGACTAAAGCCGGTGGTCTCCGCATCGATAACCAAAACGGTTAGATCCGCGACATCGACCCCTTTGGGCACTCCCTGCTTGCAGGCCGCCAAATATTCGGCCGCCACTGGCTCCAGCTTTCTATTGAAGGGCCAAATCATCGAATAGTCTGCTCCAGTCTAAATTCGCTCCTCAAGCTGGACTGGACCATGCGAGACACGTCGAACACATTGGAAAGCTGAGCTTTCTCCATCTTACTCAAAGCGCTTGGCTCGATATAGCGTCCTGTGTCGCCACGCCGAAGCCCGGTGGAGTTACGAAGTCGCAGAAGAAAGTCGTAAGCTTCATAGGCAAGCTTGCAGATTTCCTCCAGGGCCGGCGCCTTGCTTTTGATCTCCTCAAATCGACCGCCCGTCGAATAGTGTTCCGTCAATCCTAACTGCAGAGCAAATATTCGTGCCGCATCCCGGAGAGGAGAAAGCCCCCTAGACTTGATGTCGAATTCTCCAGCGTTTCCACCTTTTCTTTCCACCATAAACTTGCCCCAAAAGCTCAATGGCGGCTTTGTCTCAACTGCGAGTTCCGCCAAATTCCGAAGAAGCAAGGGTTTCGATTTAACAGTATCGAATATTAAACTACGGAGTTTCAAACAAAGATCTTTGCTTCCCGTCACGCAGCGAAGGTCGAAAAGGATCAAGCCTCTCAATATGGCGTCCCCATCGCCCGGTTGTATCGATAGCACCTCCTCTTCCCATTCAGCATCTGTCCTGCACCAGCGAGCGTTAGATGCCATCACGCCTCCTTGGCATCGCGAAAACCCGCAATCCACCATCATATCCACTACCTCTGTAGTGAATTTCAGAAAGACTCCTCTGTTGAGATCATCCTGAGCCGCGTCGCCAGTAGATTCAAAAATCAAAGCATTGTCCATGTCGGTGCGCAAAACCTGTTCCCGGCGACCATCGCTCCCCACCGACATCCAAGCCCACGAAACATCAGGCAATTGCTTGCCGCTTTTTTCCAGTTTCAAAATAGCTAACTCTGAAAGCCGCTCCACAAGGCCATCATAGAGCTCAGCGCACATCTGTCCCAAAAAGATACCCGATACCCCCGCATCTAGGTAGCCGCGAGCGATCTGCTCGATTTCATCGCAAATCTCCCGCAATCGAGCAACTCGCTTTGCGATTCGCATTTCGCGCAGTAATCCTGCCGGATGATTTCCGCTCTGCGCTAGAAGGTCCTTGTGAGTGCAAACATCCAAAGCAGGCGATTTCGTAGTCCCATCCTCGGTGATGCAAATTTGCCCTACTCGCTCTCGCATCATTAACAAGATGGCCGCGGTGGTACTGGTATGCTTCGAAATGGTGTAGACGGGGCTAACCATAATCTCCGAGACTGGCAGGTCAGCGCTTAAGCTCTTGAGGATCGTATGCTTCATCAAAGCGAGATTAGTCACGATTCCCAAAGGACACCTATCTTCGTCGACAACAAGGATCGAAGACACTCGTTTCGTAACCATCTGCTCCGCCGCGCTGAGGATCGTGTCGTCTGAACGACAGGTCAACAAACGCTCAAGGGGACGCGGACTGACCAATTTTCCGCCTTCCATATGAGCCTGCAGAATCGTCCTTTTCCCATGGATACGTGCTTCTTCTGGAATCGATATTTTCCCTCCCACACGCGTTGCCCAGAACATATGTCTACGCACATAGTACCGGGCTTCGTCATTGCTGGCGATCAATCCCATGAAGACGTCACCAGAAATAACATACAACAAACAATCCTCAGCGACCTTAGCGCTGACTCTAAAATTCGACCCATCGATCAAAGCGGTCACACCGATTACGTCTCCCACGTCTCGCACGGCCACAAGCTCACTGCTATCCTCGCGAGCCCAGTGATATTCTACCCGGCCACGGTGCAGAAAGATAACGTCCTTACCCGGCGGATCCCCCTGTTTGAAAAGATACTCACCTGCGACAAGCGCCCGAACCCGAGCAGAACTGGCAAGTCGGGCCACATCGGCCCGATCCATCATAGTAAACGGTGGGTAAGCCGCAAAAGCGTCGGCGATACGTTCGGGGATAACATTGCCAGTTTGCATCCCTAAGCATATGATTGCTATCGAATTGCCGGGCAATAGCCAAATCGGCTTTGGTATTCAACTCACTGCGACGGAGCTAAATCAAGCTCGGCATGGAAACATGCAAAGCCTGAGAAATACTCTTAAAGAAAAGGCAGGTAGCTACGCAGCTGAGGCAGTGCTCAATTCCAAATCGAGAGCGAGGAGCAGAGCTACCGTCTCAGATTCTAGAGGACTAGGCCCAAGTATCCAGCTGGCTAAAGCCAATGCGACTACCTGTCTTGCGATCTGATTTCTCCAAGCGTGCCCTTCCCGTTCCGCGATAGAGCGTAGCTGCGGCAATTCACCTGCGAGCAATCCGCGCAGGTTCAAGGGCAACCAAGGCTCCCGTTTAAGGGCTTCCTCGATCTTCGCGATATGTCCAGCTATGGAGCCAGTCACTGCGCTAGGGGTCATGGGCAATTCTGCGAGTTCAGAAAGCATGGGGGTAAGATTTCAAAAGCTTACTACAATCCAATCGAAAACAACTTGAAGCAGGTTTTTAACAATTGTTATTCAATTCTCACAAAGCAGACCTAAGTGGCAGCCCTTAATCGACATGGTAGCATCTCCTAGTTTAATAGAAATTCCCCTATCGTACAGGCAGCCAATTGTTAATACTTTACAAGCGAACCTCCCAAATCACCCAAATCCGTAAGATATCCTCCTAAAACCGCTACAAAATGTCCCTGCATGAGCTGTCAGTTCAGATAGAGCGCACCGATCTGCCTCCTCACGTAGAGGCTTTTTTGAAGGTCGCAGATCAAAGCTGTGACCGTTTTTTCGAAGAGGGAAACAATCGCAGATTTCCGCGTTTCATCCCGGCCGACTACGAATTGGTTTATTCTGCCCTCTTAGAGCTGCAAAATAACCACCATCTGCTGGGCAACCGCTTCTGTGAATGGGGCAGCGGATTGGGCACGGCGACCTGTCTGGCTTCCATGCTCGGATTCGAAGCCTACGGACTAGAGATCGAGCAACCTTTGCTCGAACGGGCTCGGCAACTAGCAGAGTCAAATCAGATAGAGGCGAACTTTCTCGATCAGAGTTTCCTACCTGAAGGCTATCATTTTTTCGAAATGCAGGGCGGTCGGGAGCTCGGTAAACCTCGCGATAACCACCCTCCAAGCTACGAGGACGTGGAATGGACTTTGGAAGAGGTAGATATTTTCTATGTTTACCCCTGGCCAGAGGAGCAACAAGCCACTCTCGACCTATTTGATTCTGTAGCCGCGGATGGAGCTTATTTGATCTGCTATTTCAGCGAAGGAGAAATCTGCATATACCGCAAGGAGCTCGACTGATACTCAGCTCGCAGCCCGGGTGCACGTCGCAATTGCCCTACTGAACGAATTCGATCTCTAGCCCAATAAGCGGAGATCCCTTAGGCGGCCGAGAAAACGTACCAATGCTGCCGTAGCCGGCCAAAACCTTACGGTCGAATTCCGGATCCCCACTGCTTCGTACAATCCGCACATTAGAAACCCGACCATTTGCTGCGATATCGCAACTGACCAGTGCTGAGAGTTTCGCCCCTCTCAGAGGGTGATTGGCGACACTCTGCTTCAAGACAGCCTTAAACGAAGCAATATAGCCACTCAGAGCGGACTGGTCTGCCAAGCTGTAACTTTCAATCTCGGTGGCTGGGAGATTGGCGATCGAAAATTCGCTTAGACTTTGCCTTAGGGCTGCGACGTCCTTCGTTAAGTCGACCTTAGGCCGGTTGCTGGGCTCCGGAGTCTTGCGAACATTTTTCACTTTGTTCGCGTCCGGGTTGTTCTTCAGATACTCCTCGAAGCTCATTGGTTTGGGCTTCGTTTCCTGCACCACGATCTTAGGTTCTTCCACCGGAGCAGGCTCTGGAGGCAATTCCACCTCGACCTTGATCGGGGCACGCTCAGGTAGCACGATATCATCCAAGGTCGGCAGCTCTTCAACAGGTTGCCTCTCGTACTTGATCTTTTCGAGCGGCTGCAGGGGCTGCTCCGCTAACGGCTGAGCAAATCCACCCGAAGGCGGGGGCACCAATTCAAAATTGAAATCTTCCGGTTCCTTCTCCGGCGAAACGAGGGCCCATATAGCAACGATGATCAAGATGGCGAGGTGTACGCTTGCCGAGAACACCAAGGGCCCTCTTTGCTCGTACAAAACTCCAGCTGCTCGAATCGTTTCCATCTCGCTCGCGAATTCCTTAATCCGCCGACTTCGTATCTAGGTTTATCTTACTGAGCTTATACTCTTTAAGCAGATCCATCAAGCGGACTACGTTTTGATAACGCGTGTCGGCGTCCGCTTTGATACTGATAACCGGAGCGTCTGACATCATCGAGATTCGAGCGAGCTCGTCCTCGAGTTCCGGCTCTCCCATCAGATTGCCGTCCACTCGGTATCCATTGCTCAATACCGTTATGTCTACCGACTTCGGCACGGACTTCTCTTCACTTTGGCTGGAGACAGGCAAATCGACTTCCAAGACCTGCTCCTTTTCGATCAACGGAGTGCTGATCATGAAGATAATCAAGAGAGCGAATCCGAGGTCTATCAACGCCGTGACATTCAGCTCCGAATTCGCCTCTAGGGACCGTTTCCTGTGGAATGAACGTGGCATTAGCGATTTTTAGCGGCTTTCGAGCTCGATTACATCCGCCAAAGCGCTGGCGAAATTTTCAAGTTCCGTCACCAAAACCTTAGTACGGGAAAGCAGGAAATTGTAGCCAAATACAGAAGGGATCGCCACGCACAAACCTGCGACTGTGGTGAGCAGAGCTCCCGATACCCCCGGGGCTAGATTCTGCAGGGTGGCTGAAGATTGCAATCCCATGGAGCCGAAAGCGTCCATAACCCCCCATACCGTTCCCAAAAGACCGAAGAAAGGCGCGCCCGATACGATCGTCGCCAGAAAAACCATACTGGATTCGTAGCTAAGGGTCTTATTCGCCAGAGCTCGCTGCAAAGCATTCTCCACGTGCTCAACTCGAGCGGCTCGCAGCTGTTCGTCCGATTCGCCACTTTTGGCTTGGATGCGGTGGTAGGCATCGACCGCATCTAGATAAAGAGCGGCGTAGGGAACATGCCGCGGCGATTTGAAGGAAGCGGGCGGATTGAGAACTGAAGTCTGGCGATGCAGGCTATGTTCAAATCCTAGATTAAGCAGTCGGAGCTTTTTGAGCTCCCAGTATTTTCCGATCATGACCGCCCAAGCGCAAACGCTGAAAACGGCAAGGGCCAGGATGATGAATTTACCTGCTAGATTGCTCTGGCTGAAATAAGTGAAAAGGCTCGCGGATTGGGCTACGATGGGCACGGCAAGATGAGAAAAAGAAAGTTAGGTATGACGCAACATGCAAGCTACGCACCCTCTTTGAACCCAAGCTCGACGATACGTTCAACAAATTTTGTAACTACATGCGAAATAGCTCTCTTGAGAGAGAGTCCCACTCAGGACGGATGCCTGCTAAATTCTATTGCGCTATACCTTGGCTCCCTCTTATTTCAGCTCTTTTCCCTACCCTCACACTATGGACTATCGCAAAAAAGCTCTTCAGGAACTTTCAGAAAAACGCAGCAATCAGGCAGGAAAGCGCGTCGTGGTCGGATTGGATGGTTTCGTGGATACAATCCTCCACCTCGTCGATAAGCGATCAGGCCCCGGAGAGAATTTCCAGAGACTCGCCACCATTTCAGATTTCGGATCTCGCGTCTCCGCCGCAGCAGGTAAAAGCGCCAACATCGAGATGTTTCCGAAAATGGAGAAACTCGGCGGAAACGGACCCATCATGGCAAACGCCATGGTGTCCGCAGGTTTCCCGCTCCGCTACATCGGCTCCCTCGGAAAACCAAACATCCACCCGGTCTTCCAAGAATTCGCCGACAAGACACAAAGCATTTCGATCTCCGAACCGGGATTAACCAATGCTATCGAGTTCACCGACGGCAAGATCATGATGGGTATCACCAAGTACCTCGAAGACATCACCTACGATGCGATCGTCGAGGCGCTTGGCGAAGAGGCATTGCTCGAGGAACTTGGAAGCTCTTCCCTCATCTCCCTTGTAAACTGGACCATGATTCCAAACATGACCCAGATCTTCGAGGACCTTTTGGCCAAGGCCCTTCCCAAGCTGCCGGAGATCGAGGGTGGCAGATCGTTCTTCTTCGATCTAGCGGATCCTGAAAAACGATCCGAGCAAGACTTGGTGGAGGCACTCGGAGTGATCTCTAAGTTCCAAGAATTTGGAAATGCCGTAATCGGCCTTAACCTCGCCGAAGGTCAGCAGGTCAGCAAGGCGTACAACATCGCCGAAACAGGAGAAGATCCAGAATCTCTGAAGGCTATGGCCGCCAAGATCCGTCAAAAGCTCGGGCTCAAGATGGTCGTCATCCACCCCAAGGAGCGTGCCGCCTGCGCAACTGAAGATGGAGAGTGGTGCGTGGAAGGCCCCTATGTGCAGAATCCGAAGATCACCACTGGAGCAGGAGACCACTTCAATGCGGGCTTCATGAGCGGACAACAGCTGGGACTCTCGCCCGAAGGTTGCCTCACCGTGGGTGTTTGCTTTTCTGGATTCTACGTCCGCACCGCGGTAAGTCCAAGCTTGGACGATATCGAAGGATTCCTGAAGGAGTGGTAAGACCGCGGATAGCCTAGTATCCCCCCAAGTACCAGCAGCAATGACCAATTCAGAAACCTACCCCGGCACATTCTTTACCTTCGAAGGACCAGAAGGCAGTGGAAAATCAACCCAAATCAACCTGCTCGCGGAAGAGCTGGCCGATCTGGGACACGAAGTCGTCGTGACTCGGGAACCGGGAGGGACTCCTATCGGCGAGGAAATACGTCATCTTCTGATCCACAGCTCTAACGGAAAGGACATGTCGCCCGAAACTGAATTGCTGCTTTTCGCCGCGGCTCGCGCCCAGCTGGTGCGCGAGCTAATCGTGCCGTCACTTGAAAAAGGCTCCATCGTCATCTGCGATCGGTTTCTAGATTCCACCACTGTCTATCAAGGCGCCGCTCGCAGCATCGCCAGCGATCCTGTTGCCTACATCAATCAATTCGCGGTGGGTCCCGTGACACCTGACCTGACTTTCATTCTAGATGTGCCTCACGAGGAATCGATGCGTCGGGTCAAGCGCCGCGTCACAGACATTCCCGATCGAATGGAGCAGGAAAACAGCGAATTCTACAAGAAGGTCCGGGATGGCTACCTACTTTTGGCTGGCTCCATGCCGGAGCGCTTCCACGTGGTGGATGGAACAAGAAGCCTCGAAACGAATCGCGAAGAGATTCTGAAAACGGTTTTGGAAAACCTGTAGGAATTCTTGGAGAGTATCGCTCAACCGTGACAGAAGCAGCCGCTCCGACAGACCCGCAAGCGCTCGTAAACCGAGCCATGGCCGAGAACAAGCTCGCCCACGCCTTGCTGATACACGGACAAAGCCTCGTCGCGGTAGAGTGTTTCGCCATGGAGCTATCCGCTCGGCTTTTGCAAATCCGGTCCAGCGGGGACGAGCTAGAGGAAAAACTCTTCCGTCATCCGGACGTCTTCACCCTACGCCCCTCAAAGAAGTCGCGAGTGATTTCGGTCGACGACACTCGTGAAGCGATCCGCCAGATCCAACATTCCCCGCAAGCTGGAGACCGAAAGGTAGCTATCGTTTTCGAAGCCGACCGTTTTAACAACTACGCCGCCAACGCCTTCCTAAAAACGCTGGAAGAGCCGCCCCTTAATACAACAATCCTGCTGCTCACCACTCGACCACACTCGCTTCTCGCCACTATCCGTAGCCGTTGCCAACTCTTCCGCTTGCCAACCGCAGCCCACACTTTCGACGACCCATCGGCCCAAGCGTGGCTGGATAGCTACCAGACTTGGCTCGAAGATCTGCTGACCGGCGGTCCTGGTGGCAAAAAAAGCATACCGCACTTCATCATAGGAGCCTACGCGCTCGTGGAGCGTTTCAGCTCGATTATCCAAACTCTCGGCAAAGAAGCCTGGAATGCCCAATCCAAGAACCTGCCGGAGGACATGAAGGACGACGAACGGGTGGCTTTGGAGTCGCGTATTAGCATTTCCATACGGCAGGAGTTTCTTTCAGCTATGGAGAACGCTACCGAAGCTCTCGCTCGGAAAAAGCTCTTCGATGATAGCACCGTGCCACAAAAACTTGTCGAAACGATCGATGTCCTCGAATCGGCTACGAACCTACTCCGATTGAATATGAAAACGGAGACGGTCCTAGAATCCTATCTATTGAGAGCTCTCAGAATTTGGACCGCTAAATAGCGGAAAAGTCGCTAGGACGACGAAAGCCGCTCGCCACACTTGCGACAAAACTTGGCTGACTCTTCATGGTCTTGCTCACCGCATTTCGAGCAAGCTACGGGACGACTGGAGCCACGGCGCGCCATCGCGATTTCCGCCGTCACGATTCCCGTCGGTACCGCGATCACTCCATAACCGATAATCATAATCAGCGAGGCGAACATCTGACCAAAAGGCGTTTGCGGGGAAATATCTCCGTAGCCTACTGTGGTTAGGGTCACGATCGCCCAATACACGCTTTTGGGGATACTTGTGAAGCCGTTCTCCGGTCCCTCGATCAGATACATGATCGAACCGAGGATCAAAACCATGGTGACCACCACCATCATGAAGACGATTATTTTCCGAGCACTGGCCCACACGGCACGGTAGAGCAAGTTCGCCTCTCCCATGTATTTGACCATTTTGAGAACACGGAAAACGCGCAGAACCCTAAGCGCTCGGAACAGCATCAAATAGCGTGCCCCCGGATAAAACAGATCTAGGTAGGTCGGCAGGATGGAAAGCAAATCCACGATGCCAAAAAAGCTAAACACATACCGTAATGGTTTTTTCGATACATAGATGCGAACGACATACTCGAGGGTGAACAACGAAGTAAAAACCCACTCCAAAATGTAAAGCAGGCTTCCATGACTAAGTCTAACCTGAGCGACACTCTCGAGCATCACCACTGTTACACTGAGGATAATCGCCAGAATGAGAACCACATCAAAGAGCTTCTCGTCGTACCGCGTGGATTCGAATATGACGCGGCGACAATTTTCCCTGAATTTCGACCAGTGAGCAGGGGTATCTTTAGAATGGCTCATATTGAAAGCCGAAGAGTTTCCAGTCATGAGCTCATTGCAAGTGTGAATATTTTCGGCGGCCGCTATCGTCCTTTCACAAAGTAAAACTAATGGCTCGCCCGCCTCGAATACCCTTGGCCAGCTAACTCAAGGTATAAGGTATTTTTCTTCTTTCTGCCCATCATCCTGCAGCCTCCACTCCCCTTGTCTTTTGACCGAATCCGCGTATATTATAGTCAAAGGCGAGGAACGCATGTCTCACGGTTTGGCGCCCTTCAAAACAGCCAAAACTCCGACCGGCTATTCAACGCCAGTTCATAAAAATCTCAAAGAAAGAGGGTGTATCATGTTTGGCAAAAAAAGCGTTGAAACTCTTGTGGTAGGAGCTGGCCCTTGCGGCATGCTTGCTGCCCTAATGCTAGCGGATGGAGGTAATGACGTCACCATCGTCGATGCCGCTCCCCGCTCCTGCACGAGCAGTAATTCTGCCGTGCTTCATCCGCTCACCTTGAAGATGCTCGATCGGCTCGGCATCGCGGAGAGGCTAATAAAAACAGGCTACCGCATCGATTCCTACGCATTCTTTGACGGGATATCTCTTCGGCAAACCTTTGATTTGCGGGAACTGCCAGTCGCATTTCCCTACGCTCTCTCCGTTCCACAGTCGGAACTGGAAATGTGCCTTGAGCAAGAACTAGAAGACGCTGGCGTGCGTATCCTATGGGATCACAGAGTCTCCGACTACCGGGAAACGGAAGACGGATTGGAAGTTACCGTGGACCGCTACGCGGAGAGAGGAACGGGTTACGCCATCGCCCACGAAGAACGCGTCATCGTAAAATCACTACGTTTCCGGGCTAAAAATCTAATCGCCGCAGATGGCTACAATTCGATGCTACGCAGAATCGCCGGTATCGAACAAAAGGAGCTCGGTGAAAGCCAATATTTCGTAACCTTCGAATTTGACTCCGATCGCGATCCTACCCACCGGACTTTGTTGAGCATAAAAGATGGTTTAGCCACCGCCCAACAACCGATCAATACAGGCCTTGCTCGCCTGCAGTTCCAATTCAACGGAGTGACCCTCCCATCGAGAAATCGGGAAAAGGATCGCTCGTACATGCAGCTCGAAGAAGAGCTTCCCGATTTCCTCGACCAGCGGCACTTCGAGGAACTCGTTAAGGAACGAGTGCCCTGGAGAACCGGCTACATGGGTCGCCTCCGCTACCGGGCAGCCATCCCATTCGAAAAACGATACCTCGAACAACCCTATCAAGGAAACGTATTCTTCCTTGGCGACTCGGCTCGCTCTTTTGCTCCGCTTGGCAGCCTTGGCCTAAATCTAGGGCTACAAGAGGCCGAACAGCTCGCCCATGCTCTTTTGATTTTTGAAGACGAACCTCTAAAGAGCAGAGAAGCGCTCGCACAGCTTTCGGAACATATGGTTGGCAACTGGCTGCAACTCGCAGACTTGGAAAGCGCGACTTCACCGACCGACAAGACAGACTCTTGGCTCGCTAAAAACCGGGGCCGAGTACTCCGGTCGCTGCCCGCTACGGACGACACCCTCAGGCGCTTAGCCCAACAGGTAGCCATGGATATGGATGCTGCAAAGCTCGATCACGTGTTAGTATAACGAGCGATCAACCACGACAACGGCTTGGCTCCCGCGAGGGCCCAAGCCGTTTTTTTGTCGCCAGAGGTTTGCTCTCTTCTAATTTTCCGATCGTGCATAGCTCCAACGCAGACGACTCATCGCTCATTTCCGAGCACCAGAACGCCCTCCTATTCTCAGCCGAGAAATTCTTCGGGGGCGACCCTATCCCTAAGAAAATTCGTCGAGCGTTTTTGGATACGCCACGACAAAATTTCGCCCAGAGGTACTATTCATCTTCGAAACGGAAATGGGTCGAACTCGAGAAGGAAGACCTGAAGAGCTTCCTTCCGGAAATTTATTCCGATCATCCGCTATGCATATACAGAGACGAAAACGGTCGTTCGCTCTCCACCGTATCACAACCATCCCTTGTCCTCTACATGTTGGACCTGCTCAACTTGAAGCCGGGACATCGCGTTTTCGAGTTGGGAGGAGGCAGCGGTTGGAACGCAGCTATGATGGGACGACTCGTCGGGCCGGGAGGCAAAGTAGTAAGCGTGGAGATAATCGACTGCCTAGTCGAATCAGCCCAAGCCTCCTTGAATGACCTAGGCTTGAGCCAAGTTGATTTCAGTTCCGGAGACGCATTCGAGGCCCTCGAGGCACAACCCCCTTTCGATCGCGGGATCTTCACAGCGAGCGCTTGGGACCTGCCAGCAGCTTTCTTCGAAAAAATTACCGAGGGTGGACTCCTTGTCTTCGTTTCGAAAGCGCAACCGAATTACGATCTCTTAACCTTGCTGCGGAAGGAGAGTGAAAACGTATTCGTTTCTAAACTAAATTTTCCTTGTAGTTTTGTCCCGGTAACGGGAGATCATTCCAAACCAGACACAACTGCAATCCCAGTTGGCTCTCTATCGAAGCTTCAGCTAAACCAAGAACTCAGCTGGAACGATATCAAACTTCCGGATACGGAAATAGAAAACTTTATAGAGTTCCTAAAACTGGTTTTCGACTGCCAGCAAACCTATCTGATAGACGGTAAAGGAAAAGGCTTCGACGAAGAATTCTGGGGATTGAAATACGATGAAGAGAGCCTGTTACTCTTTAACGAAGAGCGGCTTCTACTCTACGGCGACGATATTTCGCTAATCTCCGCAAGACGGGCCGCCAAGCGTTGGCAAAAAGCCAAGTGCCCCACGATAGAGGACCTCTATCTATCGATACACCTGAGCACCCAAGCACCGGAGTCTACCAATGACCAATGGGTAGTAAACCGAGGGGACAGCTGCTATCTTTGGAGTCTGACTCCTCTTTAGAGCAAATCCATCTGAGAGTCTTTGACTAAATCAAAGGTTTTGAGGATGCGCAAAAATTGCAACAGCTCCGATTTTTCGTAAATTTGCTTTGTATCCACTCTGTCGATTAATTCCAAAGTCATCGATTTAAACGACAGAATTCCATCCACTCCTTTCGACTTCAGAAGATCTGTGCACTGGGTTCGATAAGGCTCTTGGGTTGGAAATACGGGAGCTACCAAGATTTTTTTCGGTGGCGACTTGGTTCCGAAACTTACACTTGGATCATAATCGAACCATTTTTTCACTCGTTTGGATACGTTGGTCTCGAGATGTTTTAAAACGTCCGCTCCTCCATTCATCGACGCCAAGGCAGCCTTATCTCCATACCAACCGCGTACGCAGATGATGGCACTCTCAAGGTAGCGTAACTCACTCGAAAACAAGAGAAAATGGGGATCTCGTCCCCCTTCCCGAAAGACCATGTTGCGAACATAGAGGTCGAGCCCCTCGTCTAGGCTCTTTTTTGTCTGGGACCGAGACTTGCGAAGCGGGCGAACCAAGAAGCCATTTTGCTCGAGGTACTCGCTAACAATGGTCTCCTCGATTTTGTACATGTTATGCTCGAATTAAATGGGAGCGAATACCAATTAAGCCGCCCCGCAGGAACGCCAGATATCTTCTACCAAGTCCATGTCGGCAGACTCGATCGTCTCCGCTTTTCCGATACGTTTCATTATTACAAACCGAATAACGCCTGCCTTGACTTTTTTATCCAATCTCATGGCCGCAAGTAAGGATGCGGCTGGCAAAGGGGAATTAAGAGCTACTGGCAGACCATGATCCGACACCACCTTTCGGATACGAGCCACATCCTCCTCGCTCAGGTAACCGAGCTTTTCACTAAGCAAGGCGGCGGCAACAAGCCCGATCCCGATCGCTTCTCCATGAAGATACTCTCCATATCCGGCCACATTTTCGATAGCGTGGCCAAAGGTGTGCCCTAGATTAAGTAGAGCCCGGCCACCGCTTGCCGCCGTCTCCTTCTCATCTGCATTCACCACCGCTGCCTTGATCATGCAATTCCACTCCACCACGGCATCGAGACGTTGGTCGTCTGGACCAGTCACTGGGTTTTCTTCAAGCAGATCAAACAGCTCTGCATCCTGCAGCATCCCATGCTTGATGATCTCAGCCATTCCCGCGGCAAATTCCCGCGGTGGCATGGTCTTGAGCATCTCTAGATCAGAATACACGGCAATTGGCTGATGAAACGCTCCTACCAGATTCTTGCCAGCTAAGATATTGATGCCCGTCTTGCCGCCAACGGAGCTGTCAACCATAGCGAGCAGTGTAGTGGGAACTTGGATAAACCGGATGCCTCGAAGATACGAAGCGGCCGCGTAACCGGTCAGATCGCCTACGACACCTCCTCCGACCGCCAAAACTACTCCGCCTCGATCAAGCTTGTTTGCGGCTAGGAAATCCAAAGCCTTCGCGAAAAACGAAATGCTTTTGCTCGTTTCTCCGGCAGGGACCACAAGCAAGGGAACATCCTCTCCCAAATCCTCGAACCAAGCTGCCTGAGCCTCCTTCACATTGCTGTCCGTAACGATGGCAACAATGCCCTTTTGTTCGCTAAGCTTCTTGATCTCAGCCTTCAGCTGGGACCCAAGGTTTCGTCCGATGTAGATCGGATAGGATGAACGACTGGTTTCGACAGTAACCTGTTTGGTAATCGACACGGGATTTTCGGGTAGCTGGTAAGTGACTAGTTAGCCCGAATTAGGTCCATCAACGCTATGTCTCTATCACCCAGCCCGAGCTGCTCTGAAAACTCGAGGATCTTCATTTGTTCGGGCAAAGGATCAAACCCATTTTTCCTGCGGTGCTCGTTGATTCGTTCCGCCATAAGGGAGTCCAACATGACCGGGTTGTCGCTAAGGAGAACGATTGGTTCAGAAACCGTGTAGAGGGAATTGAAAATCGGGCCGCCCACGAACTGGTAGCGTTCAAGGCTGACGATGTTTAGATTCCAAGTTTCGCGCAGTTCCGGGATCGCTCCCATTTCCGCAACCGCGACAGGGGCAGTAGCTGGGCTGTTCAGGAAACGAGTCGTATTGCTGGCGTTCCAAAGCGTGGCGTTCATGAGTGCCCCGTTGACGCCTAAAATAGGATGGTCCGAGTAGCAGGGAAGGTTTATCCAGAAATCGACCTCGTGCAGAAGCGGCACTGGCAAGTAGCTCTTGCGGGCCAGTTCCTCTTCATTCTTGGCGGGAAATGGATTTTCTGCCGCAACATCGATCCAATATTTGGCCGACTTGGCTGGCAACGGGCTGTCGTAAAACCACTTTTCGTGATAATACTGGCCTCCATCAAGCGGACGGACAAAAACGCGGTGAAAGTCGTAGGCACGCTTGCTGAGCGGTGGCAAAAAGCCTGAGTCCCGAAGACTGTTGGCGCTTTGGCCCATTATGAAAATTTCATTTCGATCATACCCCCGCTTTTCGAGGGATCGGACAACGGCCTCTACCAAGGCTTCGGGTGTACTCAAACCAGGTCCGGAATCGCTGTAAACCTTTAGCCCTACCCGACCTCGCTCCCCTTTGGTCAAGGGCTTCTTCTGGGCCTGCTCGTAGAGCAAAATCATGTCCTCCACGGCCTCTGAGTATTGATCCACCTCAAATCCCCCCACTTCGTACTCGAAAACCCGATTGGAAGGCGGAGCTGGCTGCGAGGCAAAGATGTCTATCTGATCCTGAATCTGTTGGCCAACAAGAGATGGGGCGAACAGCATGAATCCCAGACAGAAAACGGCCGACACGAAGCCACCCGAAAATATGGAAGATTGGAGTTTTTTGGGACTAATTCTCACGTAAACTTGTACTTGCTAAAGAAACGAGCGAAAGATGCGAACGATTCGCTGAAGGATCAAGCTTTGCCGGGCATTTCCGGAATAGCGATTTGAGTCGACAGCATACGTAAATAAAAGTTGTCAAAAATCCACCGCTCTCGCTACAACTCTCCGGAATTTTAGCCGAATCCGCTCACGGTCGCATCCCACACCGCAACATCAGCCAATGTTTCCAGACTTAAAGCCCTTTCAAAGAGCGAACATCGTCGCTTCCTTAGCGATAATCATGGCCTTCCTGGCAGGTTGCGCCAGTCGAGAAGAACGTATCCAAGAATTCCAATCGGAAGCGAACGAAGCTCTTTTCGAAAACAACTCCGCCGCCGCACTTAAAACGCTCCGGAAGGGATTATCCAAATTCCCTGATTCTAACGAGCTTCGGATCTCGCTGAGCCGGACCCTACAGAACTCTGGAGAACTTGAGGAGGCAGCGAGCCTCTTGGAGCAGGCGATCCAGCAGGATCCCGAAGCAGACCAGCTCTGGGTCAAAATCGGAGAGATTCGAGCCAGCCAAGGCCGTAGCCAGGACGCAGTGGATGCGTTTCAAGCCTACCTGAAAAATCACGCCGACGACTTCCTCGCCTGGAAATCCGTAGCCATCGAGAACGAGAAGCTTGGCAAACTGACCAACGCGATCAAAGCCGCCGCCAAATGGAATGAAATAACTCCCTCTTCTCAACCGGCCTTGAAACTCGGACAACTCTACCTTACCAGCCGCAACATTCCTCAGGCCCGTTCTTGGTTTAGCCAGGCGGCAGCATACGAAGACGATTACGCAGCCAAAGACGCGCTGGCAGAGCTCATCAAGCTGGAAACAAGTTTGAAGCAGCTCCAGCAAGCAGCCATATGGATGCAGCGCTACGAACAAAGATACGGAGCAAACTCGAGCGACCCTCGAATTCGGGAGTCGAAGACAATTCTGGATAACTGGGAACGTGCTCGCAGAGAAATTGCCGAAGCGGCCGCCCAACTGGAATTGGAAAGAAGCGCACTTGAAGAAAAGCGACTGGAGGAGGAAGAAACAAGGGCCGCCCAGCAAGCCGAGGATCTAGCTAGCTCCTTGGCGATCGCCACAGAGACAAACTCCGAAGTTCAACAGGAGAACCCAACAGAAGAGGAAACGACCAAGCCCCCACTCGCCCTCTTTGACGACGGACTGGAGGACAGTCCCATGCAACCGATCGCGCAAGCTGATGAGCCTAGCAATCCGATCGAAGAGCCGGAGGCCACAACAGACGCCTTGGAATTGACACCCTACGAAGCGGCAGTCGCAGCCTACGAAGCAGGTGACTACTCAGAGGCAACCTCTCTATTTTGGGAATTGCTCGCCGACAACGTCGACGATCCGCAGCTCTGGTATCGGCTCTCGCTCGCTTGTTACGCTCAAGAGAATTGGTACGACGCGGAATCGGCGATTTTGGAAGCCAAGCGCCGCGCCCCCCGCTCCGAAGTTATTGTCCACCAGTATCTGGAAACCATCGTTAAGACGCAAAATACCAACCGAGCGCTGGAGGAGATTAAGGCCATGCGTCTCCTATTTCCCAACAGTCCGCCAATCGCGTTGACGCTGGCTCAAACCCTCCGAAACGCGAGCGCTCCTCGTTCAATAGTATCAGCCGCTTACCGCGATTTTCTCGCTATCGCCAAGCCGGGAGATTCCGGCACTCAGGAGGCCAATCGGTACTTGCAAAACGGCAATTGATACGGATTCTGCCCGCAGCCCTGATGGGCGATCCCCATGCCAGCGATTAAACCGAGCAGTATACGTGACCTAAAGGACCGCATCAACATCTACGATGTGGTCTCCCGCGAGGTCACCCTGAAGAAGTCAGGCTCGGAATACAAAGGGTTGAGTCCCTTCAACAACGAAAAGACTCCCTCGTTTTACGTTTCTCCGGATAAAGGATTCTACAAGTGCTTTTCCTCGGGAAACGCTGGAGATGCTATTTCATTCGTGATGGAGACCGAGCGTCTCACCTTCACCGAGGCAGTCGAGACCCTCGCCAAGCGGTTCAACTTCGAACTTGAATACGAACAAGGCAACAGTCGAGCCCGCGAGGAAAGAAGCCTGCGGCAAGAACTCTTCGACTTGCACGAGCTCGCGACCGACTATTACAGAGAGAGTTTTCTCGGCAGCGACAAGCAAGGCCAGTGGATTAGAAACTACTGGGTCAAAAACCGTCAGTTCTCGCTCGAAACGGCTGAAGAATTCAAAATTGGTTTCGCGCCTACCAATTGCGTGGAGCTCGGAAGATTGGCCGTGAAAAAGGGCTTTTCCCGCGAGGCTATGGAAGCTTGCGGTCTGTTCTACGCCAAGCGAGGAATCGATCCCGAACGCATGGGATATCGCTTCCGAGGCCGTCTCATGATCCCGATTCGCGACCACCAAGGCCGCGTTACCGCTTTTACGGCGCGGCAGCTCGACATCACTCCGCAAGACGACCCGAGTCGCGAGGCGAAATACATCAACTCTCCCGAGACGCCCATTTTCCATAAAAGCAATCTGCTCTTCAACCTAGACCGGGCCCGCATGGAAGCGAATTCGGAGTCCCCTTTTGTTATGGTTGAGGGACAACTGGACGCAATCCGCTGTTGGAGCGTCGGGTTGAAGACTGCCGTCGCTCCGCAAGGCACGGGCATTACCGAATCGCAGCTCCGTCTACTGAAACGATACGAATCGCAACTGATCGTGCTATTGGACGGCGATGCCGCAGGTCAAAAAGCTGCCCTACGCATGCTACCGCTTGCCCTCGCTCAAGGTGTAGAAGCGGTCTTCATCCCATTGACCGACAAAGAGGACCCAGACGACATTTTCCGCGAAGGAGGTCGCGAAGCGCTCGAATCCTTATTGGAACGAAAACTTCAACCCATCCCATTCGCCTGCCGAGCCCACACCCCACCCGGCGAGAGAATGACTCCCCAGAGCAAAGCGAAAGCGGCTCGAGAGGTCTTTGCCATTATCCAAAAATCCGATTCCGAGGCGGCCAAGGTCGAATTCGTGAAACAAGCGGCAGAGGCATTCGAATTGGACCCGAGGGCAACCTTGGCTGATTTCAGGCGTTTTTCGGGCCAACAAGACCGAAACAACCCTCCGCCCCCGCCAAGTCCGAGCGTCCCACCCGCCACACAAAACAACGCACCGCCAACACAAAATCCACCTTATCAAGAACAATCCCGTCATAAACCGGTCTATTCTGTGGAACACGACCTCTTGGCCCTGTGCATGCTGGAAGACGAGCTCGGAAGCCAAATCGCCCAACTAGTAGATCCTGAATGGATAGATTCAAGCCTACCTGAGGGTGATCTGCTCAACTTCGTCTTGAATGAATTCCTCCACGACATGTGGAATGGCCCCGATTCGCTTAACGAAACCCTAGAAAGCGCCGAACAGAAGACACTTGCATCTTCTATATTCTTCGAGGCTAAGGCCCAGGAGAACCCAGAACGATTTGCAAACGAAGCGCTCAAGCGATTGGTCTCCAAATTCGTAGAACGAAAGAGCAAAGAATTAAAACTTGAAATCGGAAGAAAACAAGCAACCAATGACGCTGCCGCACTTTCCCTCCTCGGAGAATTATCTGCATTAAGCCAACTGAAGCATAAACCGCCTCAGGTGGGCTCTTTATTTTCATAAGACAGCACCAGACTCAGCAACATGCCACGCAAGAAGAAAAGCGAAGAAGAGAATCAGCCTAGCCTTAGCAAGCATCAGGTCAACGAGCGTATACGCTACCTGATCCGCCAATCCAAGGAGCAAGGCTACCTTACGCACAGCGACATCAACGAAGCGCTACCCGAGGGGATCGATAGTCAGGACGACATCGATAACGTAATCTCTATCCTTCAAAACCTAGAGATCGACATCCTCGACCCGGAAGAGGTCGACAACTTCAAGGCAAAGCAGGAGGAAGCTGAAGAGGAGCAAACGAAGGCGAGCCAACACGACATTTTGGACGACCCTGTCCGAATGTACCTCAAGCAGATGGGTCAAGTGCCCTTGCTTACTCGCGAGCAGGAAGTCGAAATTTCTAAGAGAATCGAAAATGCGGAGCTGAAAGCCCAGGAAGCCCTATTCTCAGTGGGCATCATGGCCGAGTTCACCATCGACCTTGCTGAGAAGCTGCTGAACAGAGAAGAGCGTTTCGACCGCATCGTCATTGATAAGAAGATCGAGAACCGCGAGACCTTCTTCCAAGACCTACCTGTCCATGTTGAAAAGAGCCAAAAAACCTATGCTCGTATGATGGCGACTTGGGAAGAGCTCATGGAAGAGACCGATGTAGAGGCGAAAAAGAAAATCCGCTCCCGCTTTCGCAAACAGGAAAACACTCTGAGAGCCTTTTTCCCAAAATTCTTTTTTAAGCTAAAGGTCTTCGAGGAGTACATCGACGAAACGATCAGCAAGGATCTGACTCGCATCAATGCGATCTACCGCAAACTCGACAGGGCCAAAAAGCCCAAGACTACCGCGGATACTCTGATCAAGACCGAGCCTCTGCACGAAGAACTGGAAGTGATGCACAACACTTACCGACTGGAGCCAGAGAAACTCCTATCTCTCATCTCCGAAGTGCGAAAGCACCTCAAAGCGGCTCACAAGGCGAAAACCGAAATGGTCGAGGCGAACCTTCGTCTGGTTATCTCCATCGCTAAAAAGTATACTAACCGTGGCCTCTCCTTCCTAGACCTGATTCAGGAGGGCAACATGGGCTTGATGAAAGCGGTCGAAAAATTCGAGTACCGCCGCGGTTACAAGTTCTCAACCTACGCCACTTGGTGGATTCGTCAGGCGATCACACGCTCCATCGCAGACCAGGCACGTACGATCCGCATCCCGGTTCACATGATCGAGACCCTGAACAAGGTCATGCAGGTGCAAAAGCAGCTTCTGCAGGAGTACGGGCACGAACCAACCCCCGAGGAAGTCGCAGAGGAAATGGCTCTCCCCGTAGAGCGGGTTCAGACCATCATGAAGATGGCTCAACAACCGATCAGCTTGCAAAGCCCGGTCGGCGACGGAGACGACACAAACTTCGGCGATTTCATCGAAGACAAGTCGGCGGAAAATCCATACGACCAGACTGCGTTTAGCCTACTTCGCGAGAAGATCATCGACGTCTTGGACTCTCTCACGGAACGCGAGCGTCGCGTGCTATCCCTCCGCTTTGGTCTGGTCGACGGATACAGCAGAACTCTTGAGGAAGTTGGAAAACAGTTTAAGGTGACTCGCGAGCGTATTCGTCAAATCGAAGCCAAAGCGCTTCGGAAAATGCGTCACCCTACCCGTATCAGACAACTCCACGGATTCTTCGAAAACGAGCAGTTCGACGGCCCCAACACCTTCCTTTCCGGAGCGGAAGAAGGAGGCAAAGAGGCCAAAGACTAAGCTCCTCGAGCGACTTAAAGCCCATCTAATAGGCTTTACACTCCTCGCTCGCAACGATTCAACCAAAGACAGATGCAAGCAAACAACGCAGTTCTCGGAATCATGAACATGGGATGGCCGGAGATAACGATCGTAATCGTCATCTTCATTCTTCTATTCGGAGCTAAGAAACTCCCGGAACTCGCTCGCGGTGTGGGCAAGTCCATCAAAGAGTTCAAAAAAGCAACCAGCAGCATAGAAGACGAAGTTCGCAATGCGATTGAAGAAGAGCCAAAGCCTTCAGCTCCGAAACCGCAACCAACTGCAGACAAGGAAAAGACCTCGGCTGAAAGCTAAGTAGCCCGAAGCTGTCTCCGAATCTTCACTACAATTTTCAAACCGGTCTCAGAGATGAGACCGGTTTTTTGTTTCCCTAGCCCCTTTCAGCGAACCTATACGTAACAAAATCGATATTTACCGAAAGTTTGCGTTTGCCTAGCCGCACGTTTAAACGCTTGCTTCGAAACGTCCTTTTATTGAGCATCTTAGCTATCCATGTGGCGCAATCTTCTCGGTCTCTTCTCCAACGACATCGGTATCGACTTAGGAACGGCAAATACTCTGGTCTATTCGAAAGACAAGGGGATCGTACTCCGTGAACCGAGTGTGGTCGCAATCCACAGCGCAACTCGTCGTGTACTCGCCGTCGGTGACGAAGCGAAAAAGATGCTGGGTCGTACCCCTGGAAACATTACGGCGATTCGCCCGATGAAAGATGGCGTCATAGCTGACTTCGACATCACCGAAGCGATGCTTCGCTATTTCATCAAGAAAGTACAAACGGCCAAAATAATTCCACCGCGCGTCGTTATTGCGATCCCCTCCGGGATCACGGAAGTTGAGAAACGAGCGGTAAAAGAGTCTGCCACTCATGCGGGAGCGAGAGAAGTTATGCTTCTCGAAGAGCCAATGGCCGCTGCCATCGGCGTCGGACTCCCAGTCGAGGAACCCGCCGCAAACATGATCGTTGATATCGGTGGCGGTACCACCGAAGTCGCAATCATTTCACTGGCAGGGGTTGTCTACGCGAAAAGTATTCGTGTCGGTGGTGACGAGCTAGACGCAGCGATCATCAACTACATGAAAAGAGCCTATAATCTCCTCATCGGTGAGCGTACCGGAGAAGAAATTAAGCTCCGCGTAGGATCGGCAAACACCTTGGACGAAGAGATGACTATCGAGGTAAAAGGTCGCGATTCCGTTGCTGGATTGCCAAAAACGATCATTATCTCCTCTCAAGAAATCCGCGAAGCTCTTGCCGATACGGTTAGCGCGATCGTGGAAGCGGTTCGCAGCGCTTTGGAACGCTGTCCACCAGAACTCTCGGCTGACCTTGTTGACCGCGGATTTGTACTCGCTGGAGGTGGGGCTTTGCTTCGAGGTATCGACAGACTGCTTTGCGACCGTACAGGTCTGCCAGTCACCATTGCAGATGATCCACTTTCTGCAGTCGCAAATGGAACAGGTGCCGTTCTCGCGGAGCTAAACGACTTGCTTCCGTACGTCACCAGCAATGCTAAAGACTAGGTGAGAGCATTTCCGCTTTCACCACCGAAAACAAAGGATTGAGCCTTGTACAAGAAGCGTCTCATCCACTTTAAGCCCATCATCGTACTAGGCAGCGCCCTGTTTCTTTGGCTGCTGCTCCCATTCGTCGTAAAGAGTTTCCTCAAAACGAGCTTCTACGAATTCCAGGCTCCAGTTTCGCTCGCCTCGTCCTATGTTCGCGATCTGCAGGACTTTTGGTCAGCAAGAACAAAATCCAAGAACGACCTCTTCGAAGCGGGCCAAAGTCTAGCCCGATTGAACGCCGCTTACCAGTTAGCTGCCCTGGAGAATCAATCTCTGGAGGACGAAATCAGCCGCCTGGAAAACCTGCTGCAGCTTCCGTCTCGCCCCGAGTACCAATACGAAGTGGCCCGCGTAGTGGAACGCGATTTCAACGCATGGTGGCAACGAATCACCATCCGCAAAGGGAGGGACTACGGAATTCCAGTCGGAGCTCCAGTCGTCTTCATCGGAGGCGTTGTCGGTCGTGTTCGCGAAGTGCACGCCTACACTTCCGTGGTAGACATTATAAGCAGTAATCACCTTCGACTCGCGGTAGTAATCGAAGGGGACAATCGGCCGTTGAGCTATCGCGGTGGCGGCTCCACCTCATTTGCCCAACCTGTCGGAATCGCAGAATTCATTCCCGTCGACATCCAAGTTTCAGAAACAGAAAACCGCCCTGTTCTCATCACCTCCGGAATGGGAGGCGTTTACCCAGCTGGACTCCGCGTGGGCGAAATCCGCCGACTCCGCCAGGGAGCTGGCGGTATGTTTTACGACGGTGAAGTGGAACTCGACAAGCGACTCGCTTCTATCACGGAGGTAGCCGTAATGATTCTTATTCCGCCCGAACAATGATCAGCTTCTCTCGGAACAGGTGGCTGATAGTGGCGTTAGGGCACTACCTCACCCTATTTTTCGTTTCGCAGATGAACTTCTACCTATCTGCGTCTGGCATTCAGTTTTTTGTACTGGGAATGCTCATTTCCTTCAGCGCTCTGGAGCTGAGTCTCAAGCAAGGTATGCTGTCTCTCGCCCCTATCGCCTTCTACTTAGATAGCAGATCACCTCTCCCATTCGGCTTCACCCTCGTGCTAAGCCTAATTCTCTGCACGATCGCCCATCTGCTTCGCTCCAAGGTTCGCCGGGAAGTAAGCACCTCAGCGATGGCCACAACGATCATACTAAACATCGTCTCCTACGGCGTTTATACTGTTGGAGCCGCCAAGTACCTAGGCGCAGAAGCGATTCACTTTTGGCCCGTTGTTTTGAACCTTTTCGCAAGCACTTTTGTCGTAATTATAATCAATAAGATTTTCTTCGACACACACACTGGCGTGCTCGCCATTTTCGGAATCAATTTGGCTGAGGAACAACGAGAGCCCTTATGAAACAAGAGGAGACCACGAAATATCAGGGGCGCTTGCTCCTGTTCTATATCCTCTTGGGCATGATGATTACAACCTTGCTCGTTGGCGTAGGCTACCGGCAGTTGGTGGAAACCGATGAGTTTTCCACTCGAGTTAAGAAGCAAAACCACCGCAGAATTGTTACCCCAGCCCCTCGCGGGAATATTTTCGACCGAGAGGGCCGACTCCTCGTGGGTAACAAGCCTAAATTTTCCGCAGTCGTCTACCTCAGCGATTCCGGCGTAAGAGAAGCGTTCCGCCGCGAATACCGGACCCTGCGAGACGGGTTTATCGAGCGTGAGGAGAAATACAATGTGGGACGGCTTCAAAAGGAAGCGAGGGCCAACGTAATCCAAACCTACCTGGACGACGTAAATCGGATGCTTGGGACAGACGAACACGTTAATGTGGAAAAGGTATCCGCCCACCTTAACTACAACCCGCTTCTGCCCTTTCCGATTATCCAAGACCTCACTCGCGAGGAATTCGCTATTCTACTCGAATCGCTACCAATCGAATCGCCGGTTCAAGTCTACGTTTCCAACCAGCGAAACTACCCCTACGAATCAACAGCGTCACACACACTGGGCTACGTCTCCTCAACTGTCCTAACCCCCGACTCCCAACTTCCGGGAGATGATCTAACCACGTTTTCGGAGAAGGGCACCTTTGGCAGATCCGGAGTCGAAAAACAATTCGACGACATTCTGCAAGGTGAGATGGGGACTGAAATCTGGATAGTCGATCCTTACGGTTTCCAGGTTGAAAGCACTGAGAGACAGTATCCGGTTAAAGGAAAAGACATTCAGCTCTCCTTGGATATAGACGTCCAGATAGCCGCCGAAGACGCATTCAAAACCTACGACGAAGCCACTGAAACTGAAGGTGAACAAGTTGGCGCCGCCGTCATGCTCGATGTGAATTCCCTCGAGGTCCTGGCAATGGTCAGTAAGCCGGACTACGATTTAAACGACACGACCCCCTTCATCAGTACCGAAACCTATGAGGAGATGAAGCGGGACGGCGGACTCCAAAACCGAGCGATCCAAGGACTGTATCCGCCGGGTTCCCCATTCAAACTGGTAACATCGACCGCTGCGTTGAAAGCCAACACTGTTACCGCCGATACCGTTCACTACTGCCCTGGCTATTTTAAACACGTAAGCGGACGGATTCAGTACTGTTGGAAAAGAAGCGGGCACCAAGAAGAAATTCTATGGGAAGGTATACGCGACAGCTGCAATGTGTATTTCTACGAGACTGGACTGGAAACCGGAGTGGACAATATCAGTCGCGAGGCCATCTACATGGGATTGGCCAATAAGACAGGCATAGACCTACCTCATGAAACGGGGTACATGATTATCCCCACTAAGGAGTGGAAAAAAGAACGCATCGGCCAAGGTTGGTATCACGGCGACACAACCAATCTTGCGATTGGCCAAGGTTTCACCCGGGTCACTCCTCTGCAAATGGCAGTCTTCATAGCGGGAGTAGCCCGCAACGAAATCGTGACCAAACCTAGTATCCTTCGCCTCAGTCCGGCAGAGGTCGAACAACGTCCACCTCCAAAACCTACTGGTCTGACTCCAGAGCAACACCAAATTCTGGTGAAAGGGATGGTAGGTTCAGCCACCTTGGGAAGCAGTCGAAATATCCGCGTTCCGGGACTTTCCATCGCAGCAAAAACCGGTACCGCTGAAGTCGCCAAGGATGGCGGGAAGATCGAGCTGGCATGGATCGTTGCTTTCGCTCCCGTGGAAAATCCAAAAGTCGCACTGGCCGTGGTGATAGAGGGGCAAATTCTGAATCAGAATTTTTTTGGGGGGGCACACGCGGCTCCGGTCGCTCACGCCATGCTGCAGGCTTACGTGGAGAAAAATCCGGACCTGTTAGACGTTCCCCCTACAGCAAGCGTCGCGCATCCTTGAATACAACACGAGCGTTGGGCCAACTTTGCTTTGAGCCAAATCTAAGCCTCTTCAAATCGTCTAGCACTCGATTGAAAGTTTCGTCGTCCTTTGCCGTCCTCTGCGACAGACGATCAAGAAGTTTGCTCGCTTTTCGCCTAATAGGATCTCCCCTTCTGAAAGGAGCCAACACGAGCTCTCTCAGGTTCAAAGCCATATTTCTCTGAATGATGAAGGCAGCTATGAGGATTGCCAAAAGGCTGAGCATGTAGGTGATTCTCCATGCGTTCCAAGGAGAGGTCACCCAGTAATAAAGATATTCCCCAGCCTGCTTGGCCCAATCTTCCGCTACCATCGCGTAAGCGAGGAAGAAATCCTTCAGCTGGACTGCCGCTTCGCGTTGGGCCTCCTCGTCGAAATTCACGATTCTTCGGTACCAAAGGAGTTTCAAGCTATCCAAAAATGCGGCCGAATCGGATATCCCCTTTTTTTCCGCAACCAGTTCAGTGCTTTGTTCAATCGAAGGCATCGCAGAGCCAGGAGTCGGATCAACGCGTATCCAATTTCCAACACCATCATAAATTTCAGCCCAAGCGTGGGCATCGGAATTACTAACCATAAAGTAATTTTCATAGTCATTCCATTCTCCGCCTTTGAAGCCAACGACAACTCTGGCTGGAAAACCAGCAGAGCGAGCCATCAGGACAAAGGAGGTTGCGAAAAGCTCACAATGGCCTGGAAGCTCCGAACTAAACCATCTTGCCACGGGATCGGACATTCCATCCAGTTTTGGCAGACGCACAGACATCGAGTAACTGTGAGAATCCCAAAGTGACTGAGTTGCTCTCCGCGCAAATTCTATGGGAGTCAGGCTCTCGCCATTGACTAAACGTGCTGCAGCGCTCCTAAAAACCCGAGCAGAGGCATCGTCGCTAGGCAATTGTAGTAAAGTTTTGGGATACTGCGACGCTGTTCGATCAACATCGGATGCAAATGGATCTGACAAAAATTGGGGATAAGCACTCGATGGGACATCAGGCACTACTCCGTTAAAGCGAACGCCCTCCAATTGGTACGAAACCATTTTTGAATTAATCTCGTCCAGGGCCACCGAATAGGTGTGGGGTCCGATTGAGATGTCATCTAAATCTGACACGGTCATTTGCTGAAAATCACCGACCAATGGTAGATATCGACTCACTTCCGGCTCCATGAAAAAGGTCCACTTGTCTCGGCTGAGGGAGCTAGGCTTTTCTGAAAAACGCCTGTCGGGCCAATAGCGCACTGCGTGGTACGGCGAGGCCAACGGACTCTTCTGCAATTCTGCTAAACTGTCAGAAAGGCGGAAAACCCCATTCTCGTAATCATCGAGAGCCAACATTCTCCAGTAGGGCTCCATGGGAACCGTGGCATCATCTGGCACGTCTACTCTCAATGCCACACTCGTGTCATTTTTGATATTCGTAACCTCTCCAAGCTGTATTCTGTCACTAAAACCCGAATACGTTTGTTTGGTCTTCATCTGAAAGAGACTTACCTTGTCGTCTATATTGATACGAGGTATCGCAATAAAAACGACAGCAGCCAATAGCACCATCGACGAGAAAATGCCGAGTCCAAGGAACCAAAAGCGTGTTGAGAAAGTCGACCCTAAGGCCCGAAGGACATTCAAATTATGATTCCGAACGAAAGACTCCAGGTACTCGTAATCTCCGCCCGCCTTGGCCTCAATGGATGTATTGACCAACAAATACGCAACCACGAGCCCGGAGAAAGCTAGTAACTGAAAACCAAATACAAGCGTAGCTGTCAAAATCCCTGCCATTATCATCAAAAAAAGGCAGAGCAAGGCGAGCTGCATTTCCTCCCGTCGCTTACCGTGATTTAAGCAACGATACAAAATCAGCCAGGTATTCAGATCCAACAGAGCCGGGATTGTGTCCTTGGCGATTACATCGACCAATACCAGCGGAATGATGGCCAAGGCATAAGTTTTCCAAACGACCTGCGGGATTTTGGCTATGAGGCCAGGCTTCACGAGGGCCGCTAGCACCGCAGCGCTAGCAAGAATCGCAGGTAACTTACTGTGTCCCGTGATGTTGAAAAGCGTCGTGATACAAACGAGCCCCATCAAAGCGCCAAGAACCCATTTGAGGGCGAGCAAATCCTCAAGGCTATGACTGTGCGACTTGGACATCATTTACAAATGCTCCTACCCCATCCCCTTGCAGCGGGGCAAAGTTGATTCTGTTTGGTCCAGCCAAAACATCCCAAGTTGCTTGCGGCTCGACCGGATTTAGCTCCGATAAAATGTCAAAAAAAGCTTCAAGGTCTGACACGCGTTGGATTCGAATACTTCCCCAACCTTTCACGTGGCAATGCGCGATCTTGCCTTCCAGAAATAGGTCTTCCGACATGCTAGCCGCCATCGAACACATCTTCTCGAAATGGGTTTCATCGCTCCAGAGGTAATTAGCCGGATCAACGACAATATCGAATATAGGCTGAGTTTCGGTAGCGTTTTCCTTTACGATTAGCCGTCCTTGTTTCGCGGATACTTTCCAATGAATGGACCTCAAAGAGTCTCCTCTCTCGTAATGGCGAAGCCCTATTAGCTCGCCGGAGATACCTTGTTTGCGACTACTCTTGCCTTCTTTCGCGCCTACCGACTCCTGACTGCGGTTCCTTGTGTACGCGATCCTGCGGGGCCAAATCCTAACCTCTCGCTCGCTCTCGCCTGGCAGGTATTTCACAAGAAATCCAAATGGGAAACTGGATACAGCGCTCTCGATGCGAAAAGCAGTCTTCATCCGCTTGGAGGGCTTAAAACGCCAGGTAAGAGCCGTTGACTCTCCCGGGTCCAATCGCTCTCTCATGAAAAGTTTGCAGTGATCTTCAAGCCCACCTGAACTGATCTCAAACGAAACGCAAAAGAGCGGAAATCTCCTCCGAGCGTTTTCTAGGACAATACTTACGCTACCTTCTTCCCCCACCCTAAAAGTGGGACTCGCCTCAAGTCTCCAACGAGCGCAGAGCATATTTCCCCAGCATATAACACCACTTAAAATGAGCGCGGAGATGAGCAGAGCTAGGGCCGCAAATAGCACATTGTTCACCGTATTGTATGCCGCTAGTCCAATGGTGAGACCTATAAAAATCAGCAACATCCCAGATCCAGTCGGAACCACCTTATGACCCTTCGGCGGAACAACAACTCGGGTAAGTTTCCGTAACAATGGAATCCGGCGCTTGTACGCTGCCGGCCCCTTCCAATCGAAACGTTCTTCCGCTACGTCCGCAGCCATGGGCAAACCTTTACTTCGGTTGCGGAACCGAATCTATTAACCGAGACAAAATGCCTTCAACCATGCGTCTTTCTTCCAAAGCATCCGAAGAAGGTCGGCGCAGATTCAGACGATGACACATAACAGGTTTAGCAACTTGGGATACATCCTCCGGTAGCACAAAATCTCTTCCGAGATAGAGAGCTCTGGCTTGGGCCGCAGTTTTGAGAGCGATGCCTCCTCGAACACTAACACCTGATTTAAATTCACTCTCTGTTCTAGTGGCAGTGATCAATTTCAGAAGGTATTCCAAAATTGAACGCTCGAGGTAGATGTTCGGCACGGTTTTCTGGATGTGTTCTATATCCGCGGCGTCGACGACATCTTGCATCTTCAACTCGTCGTAGCCTTCGCTCTTTTCCGCCAGGATTTCGATTTCGCTTTCCGGGTCCGGATACCCCATTTGCAAACGCATCAGAAACCGGTCCATCTGGCTTTCCGGCAATGGGAATGTGCCTTCGTAGTCCACGGGATTTTGAGTGGCGATTACCATAAACGGAGAACCAACTTCGTGCGTGATTCCATCGACCGTAACTTTCCCATGGTCCATCACCTCCAAAAGGCTGGACTGCGTCTTGGGAGTCGCCCGATTGATTTCGTCCGCTAATACGATGTTGGAAAAGATTGGACCCGGCTTGAAGTGGAATTCCCTATCCCTTTCGTCGTAAATTGAGATTCCCGTAACATCAGTTGGCAGGAGGTCGCTGGTAAACTGGATACGCTTAAACTCCGTGTTCATTGCCCTCGCTAAGCAATAGGCGAGAGTGGTCTTTCCCACACCAGGCAAGTCTTCGATTAAAACGTGGCCACCTGCCGCCAAGCTGATAAGTGCCTGATCGATAACGTGTTCCTTACCCTTAATCCGGCTACCAATAGCAGTCTGCAACCGTTTCAAAGTATCGCGGCATTGGTTTAGGGCGCTGTTGGTCAGGAATTCGCTCATCACAAGATCTTAGAAATTAACTATTTAGCTCAGGAGGTTCAGACACACTTATATCGGCATCCCCACCGCGATGTTTACCCTATTGTGCCCGGATCAACCAGAGACGTTCCCTAAAAAACATCAAAAACGAATGATCTTTCAAGCTCTCCACGGATTAGAAAACATGCTTTGAAAACTTAGGCTAATCCATCAAATTAGACCAGACTATTACTCAGGCCTAGAAACTGTAATTTGGACTCTTTGGGGCAGAAAAACTGAGCCTTAGAACCCCTCAAAACCGGCATTTCGGCAATTCCGTTCAACAAATATTAGAAGGATGCCATTGTTGCATTCACCATGCTTGCATTTCCCCGAAGCGCGGTCATAAGTTCCAGCCCTTCGTCGGGATCTGCCCGCCGGAAAATCGTTAAATATCACAAAAGAAAATGACGACCGATATCATAGACATCAACGCTCGCGAGATCCTCGACTCGCGCGGTAACCCAACAGTCGAAGTAGACGTAGTACTCGCTTCTGGAATCATCGGCCGCGCAGCTGTGCCATCCGGAGCCAGCACCGGCGAGCACGAAGCTCTCGAGCTTCGCGACGGAGACAAGGACCGTTACCTCGGAAAGGGCGTAAGCAAGGCTGTGGACAACATCCATGAACTTATCCTTCCAGAAATCGAAGGCATGGACGCTTGCGACCAAGTTGCTATCGACAAGGCGATGCTCGCCCTCGACGGAACAAAGACCAAGAGTAAGCTCGGCGCGAACGCAATCCTCGGCGTATCCCTCGCTGTTGCCAAAGCAGCCGCTCAAGCTTCCGGCCTCGAACTTTACCAGTACATCGGCGGACCGAACGCTAAGACTCTTCCAGTGCCAATGATGAACATCATCAACGGCGGTTCCCACTCGGACGCTCCGATCGCGTTCCAGGAATTCATGATCCGCCCAGTTGGCGCTTCTTCCTTCAAGGAAGGCCTCCGCATGGGTGCTGAAGTATTCCACGCGCTGAAGGCAATCTTCAAGAAGCGCGGCCTCTCCACCGCAGTAGGTGATGAAGGTGGCTTCGCTCCAACTCTCGATGGAACTGAAGATGCCCTCGAGTCCATCATCCAAGCCGTCAAGGACGCTGGATACAAGCCAGGCCGCAAGTCCGAAGGTGGAGACGTTTCCATCGCTCTCGACTGCGCTTCTTCCGAATTCTTCTCCGACGGCGTTTACGACTACACCAAGTTCGAAGGCGAAGGTGCCGCCAAGCGCACATCCGACGAGCAAGCCGCATTCCTCAAGGAGCTTTGCGACAAGTACCCAATCGACTCTATCGAAGACGGTATGGACGAAAACGACTGGGATGGTTGGGTTGCAGTAACCAAGGTACTTGGTGACACTTGCCAGCTCGTTGGTGACGACCTCTTCGTAACCAACGTAGACTACCTCTCCAAGGGCATCAAGCTCGGCGCAGGTAACTCTATCCTCATCAAGGTCAACCAAATCGGTACCCTCACCGAAACACTCGACGCAATCGAGATGGCTCACCGCGCTGGATACACTTCCGTGACTTCTCACCGTTCAGGTGAAACGGAAGACGCGACTATCGCT
The DNA here is from genome assembly GCF_014230145.1 of Pelagicoccus albus. Classification (NCBI taxonomy): domain Bacteria; kingdom Pseudomonadati; phylum Verrucomicrobiota; class Opitutia; order Puniceicoccales; family Pelagicoccaceae; genus Pelagicoccus; species Pelagicoccus albus. The sequence continues at coordinate 709,210 of NZ_JACHVC010000006.1, read as the reverse complement.
GACCTCGCTGTTGCAACGAACTCCGGTCAAATCAAGACTGGTTCGCTCAGCCGTTCCGACCGTATCGCCAAGTACAACCAGCTCCTCCGCATCGAAGAGCAGCTCGGCGACAACGCAAAGTACGGTTACTAGTTCGCTTCAGAGCTTCAAAAAGCAACTACACTTTCAAGCCCGACGCTTCATTGCGTCGGGCTTTTTCGTGGCGAATCTATTTCTCCGCAAAACACTTTGGCGGGCTGCAATTCGCAGATCGCTATTCGACAAAACGGATCTTCGGCCTACGATTCTTCTGAGATGCCTCCCAACTCCTTACAGTCGATTCTCGACCACAGTAAGCTAGAGCTCACGACCGCTCCGATCCTTTACCGCTGCGAACCAATTTGGAGCTGGAAAGTAGAGTCGCTTTCGGACCACGCCATCCTGCTAATTCTAGATGGGCGAGGTAAACTAACCGTCGACGATCAGCAGATCGATTTGAGACAAGGCCTTTGCTTTTTCTTAAAGCCCGGTTCCAAAATCGAGGCTCAACAAAACCCGTCCTACCCGCTCTTCCTTTTCCTAGCTCAGTTCCAAAACTTGGATACATCCCAAGAAGACGCAGAAAGAGTCGGTCAGAACTTCGAAAGTCTCTTCATTCGCAATGTTCGAAATCTAGAACCGCTCGCCGAACTGGTCGCATCGCGCCAGCCCCATGACACTCTGTTCGAAGATGCCATCAAGATGCTCGTTCGTATCATCGTTTCCGAAGCGACTCACCATTCGGGTAATTTCGATTCCCGCACCTACGAAGCGCTCTACGCAATCGAGAACGACCTCGCTCGAAAGTGGACGGTCGCCGATCTGGCTTCGGAAGCGGAAATGACCGCTGGTAGTTTCGCTCGCTCATTCAAACGGATGATGAACGAGCCTCCAATCCACTACGTTATTCGCCGCCGCATGGAGGAAGCAAAACGGCAAATCCAACAGTCCAGTCTGCCCATCGAGGAAATCGCGATCAACCTCGGCTACGACGATCTAACCTTCTTTCGAGAACTATTCACTTCCAGACTCGGGCAGTCCCCAGAAAGCTTGCGCCTCGGCCGTACTCTTTGAATTGGCTCATCAAATCGCCAATCAGTGAACAAGTTCACTGAACTCCCCGTTCAAAAACTGTAGGTTATTCGCAACTTTGTTGATGACCCATCCGTCTCCCGACCTATAACCAAAACTCGAATGAGCGAAAAAACGGCTACACCATCACCTGATTCAGATAATTCATCAAAAAGCTGCACCGATTTAAGGGTCGATCGCGTAGGGATCCTTTTGGCAAACCTCGGCACGCCAGACCACTACAGCTACTGGGCCATGCGCCGTTACTTGAGCGAGTTCCTTTCTGATCGACGCGTCATAGACTACTCCCCTCTACTCTGGCAACCGCTCCTGCAGCTAATCATTTTGACCAGACGCCCATTCGCCTCCGGCAAGGCATACGAGTCCATCTGGAATCACGAGCAAAACGAAAGTCCGCTCATGACCATCACCAAGGACCAGACCAAAAAGATGGCCGAGCTGATGGCGGAACGCTACGGCGATGACGTCAGAGTCGAATTCTGCATGCGCTACGGAAATCCTTCCACCCAATCGAAAGTCGAAGCGCTTCGGGCTCAAGGCTGCCAACGCATTCTATTTCTACCCCTTTATCCACAATATGCTGGAGCGACTTCCGGCACCGCTTGTGACGCCTTTTTCAAGGCCTTGATGACCATCAAATGGCAACCCATCGCCCGCACGGTAGAACCCTATTACGAAAACCCGATGTACATCGACGCCCTCGCCAAATCGGTAGAAAGGGCGATCGACAAACTCGAGACGCGACCCGACGTTCTGGTTTGCTCCTACCACGGCGTGCCTAAGCGCTATGTTTACGAAGGCGACCCGTACTACTGCGAGTGCCTGACTACGACAGATCTTCTCCGCGAAAGACTCGGATGGGATGACATCGAGGTCGTCCCGACTTTCCAGTCGAAATTTGGTCCTGAAGAATGGCTCCAGCCATACACCGTCGAGGAAGTCGCCCGACTCGCGAAGGCCGGAAAGAAGCGCATCGCCATTTGCGCTCCTGCCTTTTCGGCGGACTGCATTGAGACCCTAGAAGAAATCAACGAGGAGATCAAAGAAAGCTTCGAGGAAGCCGGAGGCGAGGAGTTCACTTACATCCCTTGCCTGAACGACGACGACGCCCACATGGAAGCCCTCGCCAAAATCGTGGAAGCCAACCTTCAAGGTTGGCTGGACTAGTTAAGAACCTGCCCGCAGTTCTAAGCCCCTCCAAACAGGAAAAGCGAAACTGCGGGCAAGCTTACTCCTAACCTAGTAATTGATCGACCGCTTCGATAACAGGTATCCGGCCATTGGTTACATCTGATTCGAGCTGTAGAAACAGGCCCGACTCTTTTTGCTTCGAGTAGAACGCTTCGAGCACTCTCTGCTCGAGCAAAGAACGGAACCACTTTGCGTTTTGCTTGCTGCGAATATCTTCGAAACGATTTTCCGCTTTCAGCTTATCGCAGAATTTGAGGACCATTTCCCAGATTTCCCAAACGCCCGTTCCATGTAGCCCGGAGCAACAAAGAGCCTGCGGTTCCCAGCCCTCCGTATAAGGATGCAAATGGTGTAGCACCCTGGCATATTCGCCTCTGGCTACTTTAGTCCGCTGCACGTTATCGCCGTCGGACTTGTTCACTACGATCGCATCCGCCATTTCGATGACACCTTTTTTGATGCCTTGGAGTTCATCTCCGCCACCTGATAACTGAAGCAGCAAAAAGAAATCCACCATCGAACGAACTGCGACTTCGCTCTGCCCAACACCTACGGTTTCGACGAAGATTACTTTGTATCCAGCCGCTTCACACAGAATGATGGATTCACGAGTTTTCGCCGCAACGCCTCCAAGTGTTTTCCCCGCAGGTGACGGGCGAATAAAGGCTCGCTCGTCCCGGCAGAGGTTCTCCATACGAGTCTTGTCGCCAAGAATACTGCCGCCCGTAACGGAACTACTCGGATCGACTGCGAGAATAGCAACACGTTTATCCGCGTCGCAGAGCATCTTGCCAATGCATTCCAAAAACTGACTTTTGCCAGCCCCCGGAACGCCGGTGATACCAATCCTTACAGAGTCACCAGAGTGAGGCAGACATCTCCTCAAGAGTTCTCGAGCGATGACGCGATGACGCGGAGCTTCGCTCTCGACGCACGTTATCCCGCGAGCTAAAGCGGTTCGGTTACCTGCCAGAATCCCTTCATAAAGCTCGTCGACATCCAATGGACGCCGACGCGGCTTACGAACAACCTTAATCGCGGGCGAAGCTTCGACTTTTCCAGCCATTACTTCGCCCGCAAACTTAGATTTGTCGGCATCGCTAGGATGCCATTCTGGCGGTCGGGTTTTACCCTCCTCGCTCATGCCTCAGATTCCAAGGTATCGACCAACGTCTCCAAGATCTTCTTAGCGGAGTCTGGAATGATCGTACCTGGACCGAAGATCGCGCTCGCTCCGTTCTCGTAGAGGTAATCGTAATCCTGAGCAGGGATTACTCCACCACATACGACAAGGATGTCCTCGCGACCATGCGATTTGAGAGCCTCGACCAGCATTGGAAGCAGGGTCTTGTGACCTGCCGCCAAGGAGCTCATGGCGAGCACATGTACGTCGTTTTCGACCGCTTGACGGGCCGCTTCTTCAGGAGTCTGGAAGAGCGGTCCGATATCGACGTCGAATCCGAGGTCAGCGTAGGCAGTTGATACCACCTTTGCTCCACGGTCGTGTCCGTCTTGGCCGAGTTTCGCGACCATGATACGAGGACGACGTCCTTCAAGCTTTTCGAATTTTTCAACGAGTGTGCTAACTTCTTCCATAGCGGATCCTTGTCCGAATTCCTTGGAGTAAACTCCAGAGATTGAGCGAATCTGGGCCTTATAGCGACCAAAGGTCTTTTCCATGGCATCGGAGATTTCACCAAGAGAAGCGCGAGCTTGAGCAGCTTCAACAGCCAATCCAAGCAAATTGCCTTCTCCGCCCGCAGCACAAGCCGCAAGAGCGTCGAGGGCCGCTTGGCACTTCTCAGAGTCACGGTTGGCACGAAGCTCGGCCAGACGCTCGATCTGCGAATCGCGAACCGCGGAATTGTCGATGTCGAGGATCTCAAGTGGATCTTCCTTCGCGAGACGGAACTTATTGAGACCTACGATCGTTTCCGCGCCGCTATCGATACGAGCTTGGCGACGGGCCGCCGCTTCCTCGATGCGAAGCTTAGGAATACCTTCCTCGATCGCCTTGGTCATGCCACCGAGGGACTCGATTTCTTCGATATGGGCCCAAGCCTTTTCCATCAATTCCTTGGTCAAGGACTCGACGTAGTAGCTACCGCCCCAAGGATCGATCACGTTACAAATGCCGGTTTCTTCTTGAAGGAAGAGCTGGGTGTTACGCGCGATACGGGCAGAGAAATCAGTTGGCAGAGCGATCGCTTCGTCGAGGGCGTTGGTGTGCAAGCTCTGTGTGTGTCCGCAAGCGGACGCCAAAGCTTCGATCGCGGTACGAGCAACGTTGTTAAACGGATCTTGCTCAGTCAAAGACCAACCAGAAGTCTGCGAGTGCGTACGAAGCGCCAAAGACTTAGGATTCTTCGGGTTAAACTGCTTAACCAACTTCGCCCAAAGCAGACGAGCCGCGCGCATCTTGGCAACTTCCATGAAGAAGTTCTTACCGATCGCCCAGAAGAAGGAGAGACGTGGAGCAAAGCTGTCGATATCGAGTCCCGCATCCACACCTTTACGGAGGTATTCAAGTCCATCCGCTAGAGTGTAACCCATTTCAAGGTCAGCGGTCGCTCCCGCTTCTTGCATGTGATAGCCGGAGATCGAAATGGAGTTGAAGCGCGGCATCTTCTGCGAGGTAAACTCGAAGATGTCCCCGATGATCTTCATACTCGGTGCTGGCGGATAGATGTAGGTATTACGAACCATGAACTCCTTGAGGATATCGTTCTGGATCGTTCCGCTGAGCTGATCGAGCGTGCAACCTTGTTCGAGAGCCGCTGCGATGTAGAACGCAAGCACCGGGATAACCGCGCCGTTCATGGTCATAGATACGGAGACTTGATCGAGAGGAATCTTGTCGAACAAGATCTTCATGTCCTCGACTGAGTCGATCGCTACACCCGCTTTACCGACATCGCCAGAAACGCGCGGGTGGTCGCTATCGTATCCACGGTGCGTCGCCAAGTCGAAGGCGACCGAGAGGCCTTGCTGACCTGCTGCGATATTGCGGCGATAGAAAGCGTTCGATTCTTCCGCTGTGGAAAAGCCCGCATATTGGCGAACCGTCCATGGGCGGAAAACATACATAGTGGCGTACGGGCCACGAAGGAACGGCGCCAAACCGGCGGTGAAGCCGAGGTGAGTCATACCTTCGCAATCTACCTTGGTATAGAGAGGCTTGACAGGGATCCGCTCCATCGTCTCGTGCGATGTCGCTTCTGGAGCCTTGCCGCTTTCTGCCTTGAAAGATTCTTCCCATTTGGAAGCGGGCACGTCTGCGTCATTTGCCTCGAGGGCTACTTTTGAAAAATCTACTGTTTTCATTGTATTCAATTCTGAGTTACAGGCTCTTAACTTATAGGACTCCGAGCCACTCGAGGTGTGACTTATTCACTTCGTAGTTGTTGGACTTGACGAAAATGTAGTCGTCGAGCCCTGCTTCCTTAAATGTTTCCAAGTTGTCTCCTGGGAAACCTGCCAAAAGAAGCTTCATTTCTGGAGCCGCCTTCTTCAAGGCTGCAGCCAAGGCGGGAACCTTTTCGACGTAGTCAGGATCCGTTCCGCAAATAACTGCGATACGTGCACCGGAATCTAAGAACTCCTTCACGCCTGTATCTACATCTTCAATACCTTCTCCATACTGACACTCGAAGCCGCCAGCTGCGAAGAATGAACGAGTGAAGTCCGCGCGAATCTTGTGTTTCTTGAGTGGACCTAGGTTCGAGAGGAAGATCTTTGGAGCAGATCCAGTCTTTGCACAATACTCACTAGCAGCCATTCTGAGAGCTTCGTAATTTTGTGCCAAACGCCAGCTTGGAAGCGGAGCTTCGAGAACTTCTTCAACCGCATCAGCGCGGAAAAGCTTAGTGATACAACCGATAGTCGCTCCGTCTTCGATCTTGCCAATCAGGAAGTCGACCTTTTCGTCATCGCTCACTTTGGCAAACGCAGCTTTGGCGCAATCGCAATCCTTCGCGGAACGGGCAGCCTTGGCTGCTTCGCGAACCTTGGCCTTGAACGCGTCCGTAGTAAACACTTCCGCGACCAGCGGCTTCTCTTCCAAGTTTGGATACTGATTGGTGCCGATCAAGCTCGAGCGACGCTGAGCCAATGCTGTTTCTTTGGCGCTACGTGTCTCGGCAAGCTTAGCCTGCCATTTGCCACCCTTCAGAGAAGCGAGAATACCGCCCTCTGCTTCCAGCTCTTGGAAACACTCCCAAGCTTTTTTGGAAAGTTCGGAGGTCAGAGAGTCGATGTACCAAGATCCACCCGCTGGGTCGATAACATGAGTCAATTCGCACTCTTCCTGCAGAATGACTTGCAGATTGCGAGCGATACGACGCGAGAAATCGTCCGGCATGCGTACCGTTTCATCAAAGCAACCAACGCAAATGCTGGACGCCCCGCCAACCACTGCCGAGAAAGCTTCAGTCGTACCGCGCAGCATGTTCACATACGGGTCGAGCTGAGTCTTGTTCGCCATACCGGTACGGGCATGAATCACCATACGGCAAGCCGACTCACTGCCACCAAGTTCCTTGACGATTTTGGCCCAAAGCATGCGAGCTACCTTGAACTTAGCGATTTCCATGAAGAAATTGCCGCCGATCGATAGCGTGAATCGGACTTGGCTAGCCGCCTCATCGACCGAGATGCCTCGCTTGTCCATTTCGCGGAGGTAAGCGACTCCAGTGGAGAGCACACTAGCGAGCTCCTCCGTGGCACTGGCTCCAGCGCCGTGGTAAGGGATGCCGCTGATACCCGCCGCTGAAAAATCAGGAGCGTTCTTAGCGTTATACTTTACGAGCAATGCGAGCTCATCGAGCAGGCTATCCAAGCTCGCCGGCAATTTGCCTCGTGCTGCCAAAACGCCATAGGGATCCATGTTAAGGCCGCCCTTAACTTCAGACAGCTTCAAGCCTTCGTCTTTGAGCCAAGCTGCGAACAAAGCCTCTGTACTAAGACCCGCGCAACCGGATTGAAAATAGACAGGAAGGAAGTCCGCCTTCAGGCCGCTGAAAGCCACTTTCAGGTCGGCTAAGCTCGAGAGCGAAAGACCGCACTCGCCCACTTGGCTATCTTCAGCTTGGTCCGGGTCGAGTCCGAGCTGGCTGGCCGCATCCAGCAAAGTGTTAACGGCGCTTTGCCCTGCGTCCAGATCCTTGAGAAGCGCGGTATTAAAAGTCTGCGGATCTCCGTACGGCTGCTCTTGGGCGATTTCCCAAGCATTTCCGAGGTAGCCGCTAGCATCCGCGCCTCTCGCAAAATTCCCTTCGCCTGGGGCGCAAACGGAAGTATTCAGCTCAGCAACGTCCTCTTGTCGATAAATCGGCTGCAAGACGATTCCTTCCGGAGTCTTCGTCAGCATCCGCTTCTCGAAGGGAGCACCTTTGAGCAGAGCTTCTGCCGCGGTGCGCCACTCTTCGTAAGTCGCTTGTTTAAAATCTTTTAGAAGATCTTGGTTAGTTTCAGTGCTCATATTGAAAACCAGTTTGCATTATAGCTCCTCACCTGTATTATCAGTGAAGCTACTCGCGAAAATCAACGAAGTGAAAAGGGAAATTGTTAAATTAGTTAATGTGATACGTTAGAATGTTTGACTTTAGGAATTCTTATCGTCAAGTCTCATTTAAAGACAAACCTATCTTTATATAATGATTCAGCAAATCGATCACATTGGAATTGCGGTGAAGGACCTTGAAAAGGCCTCTCGCTACTACGAAGAATCGCTCGGTCTCGAGCTCCATGGCACCGAAGTAGTCGAGTCACAGAAGGTCAAAACTGCCTTCTTCGAAGCGGGTGACGTCCATATCGAGCTCCTCGAGGCTACAAGCCCAGACAGCCCTATCGCTAAGTTCATCGAAAAGAAGGGAGAAGGCATCCACCACATCGCTTTCCGTACCGACGACATCAACGGACAGCTCGGAAAGGCAAAGGACAGCGGCGTAGCTCTGATCCATGAAGTGCCCATCGACGGCGCAGGCGAAAAGCTAGTCGCTTTCCTCCACCCAAAATCAACCTACGGCGTTCTCACCGAGCTCTGCATGAGCAAATAGAACTAATTTCGAAGATAAGCCAAACGCGCTAACGCACCAAACAATCTTCTAAAAATGAGCATCAACCCTAAATTGTTGAAAGACCTTTCCGAGCGGCGCAAGACAGCTGAGCTGGCCGGCGGAAAAGACAAGTTGGAGAAACGCAAGACCAAGGGGCAACTCTCGGCTCGCGAACGCCTCAAGGCGCTTTTCGACCACGGCGAATTTCAGGAGTTCGGCCAGCACGCCGCCCACTCTTGCCATCGCTTTGGACTTAAGGACAAGAAACTTCCGGGCGACGGCGTCGTTTGCGGAGCTGGTTTCGTCGATGGCCGACCAGTTGCCGCCTTCAGCCAGGACTTCACAGTAGGCGGCGGAGCTCTTGGCCGTATTCACGCCAAGAAAATCTGCGACCTTATGGACTATGCTCACGATACGGGCATCCCAGTCGTTTCAGTTAACGACTCCGGAGGAGCCCGTATTCAAGAAGGCGTTGATTCACTTTCTGGATACGGACAAGTTTTCTATAAGAACGTGTTCCTCTCTGGTGTCGTGCCGCAAGTAGCGATCATCGCTGGCCCTTGCGCTGGTGGTGCAGCCTACTCCCCTGCTCTGGCGGACTTCATCATCATGACGCAGAAGAATGCCAACATGTTCATTTGCGGTCCTGGCGTGATCAAGGCAGCCACTGGCGAAAACGCGTCACTCGAACAGTTTGCAACCGCTTCGGCTCACGCTTCCGTAGCGGGTAACATCCACATCGTGGCGGACGACGACAAGCACGCCATCGAACTCGCATCCGAGCTGCTCTCCTTCCTCCCAAGCAACAACATCTCCGATCCTCCACACAATCTGGATGCCAACTGGGAAATCCCGCACGACACTCGCATGAACGACGTCGTACCGGATACAAACAAGATGCCACTCGATACACACGAGGTTATCTCCTACCTCGTAGACGAAGCCCACTTCTTCGAAATCATGGGAGCATTCGCTCCAAACATCATCACTGGTTTCGCAAGAATCGGCGGCCTCGTAGTCGGCATCATCGGCAACAATCCTAAGGTCAAGGCCGGTACTTTAGATATCGACTCTTCCGACAAGGGAGCGCGCTTCATCCGTACTTGTAATATATACAACATCCCCATCGTTAACTTGGTCGACGTCCCAGGCTTCATGCCGGGCCTAGCCCAAGAGCGCGGCGGCATCATTCGCCACGGTGCGAAGATGCTCTTCGCATATGCATCCGCCACCGTGCCAAAGATCACTCTGATTATGCGTAAAGCGTACGGGGGAGCATACTTGGCAATGTGTTCAGCTGACATGGGCGCGGACGTAGTCTACGCGTGGCCAACTGCGGAAATCGCCGTTATGGGCGCTGAAGGCGCAGTAGGCGTTCTCTTCAAAAAGGAACTCGCTGAGGCGAAGGATCCCGCCAAACGCACAGCGGAACTAGTCGAGGAGTACCACGACGAATTCGCATCGCCTTACCAGGCTGCCGCAAACGCGATGATCACCGATGTCATCGAGCCAGCCGAGACTCGTTCGAAGATAGCTCAAGCGCTTCGTCTGACTCTCTCCAAGAGAGATACACGTCCACCTAAGAAGCACGGAAACATCCCTCTGTAATAACTTCTGGATACACAATCCGACCATTACAGAAGATGTTAACCCAATAGTCTATCATGACATATACATTAGCAGCAGCCCTAGCGGCTAAGCCGACCTTTGCGGAAAACGTTTCCTTCATCATTGTGGGATTCCTTTTCGTGCTGTTTGTCCTCGGAGTACTATCGCTGATCACCACGTGCATCGGCGCCCTGTGCACTCGTCTTATTAAAGATGAGCCAAAGGCCAAACCAGCTGCAAAACCGGCACCCGCCGCCGCTCCAGCTCCAGCCCCCGCTAGCAGTATACAGAAAGACGATGATATCCCCGAACATATCGTGGCTCTCATCGCTACTGCTACTCATATCGCTCTACAAGGCAGACCTCAAAAGATCGTCAGCATTAGGAGCATGGGCCAAGGCTGGGCTCAAGAAGGTCGACGCGAGATCTTCTCCTCACACCGCTTCCGTTAAACTGAAGCCATTATATATCCATATTCAGAATACACTTTTAAATAAAATTTCCCTATGAAACACTTACGTATCACCATCGAAGGCAAAGCCTACGAAGTAGATGTCGAGATCCTCGGCGAAGAAAACGAAGCAGCGCCACGCTCCGCACCAGCGCGCTCACGTCCAGCCGCCGCCTCACCAGTAGCGGCAGCTCCTGCAGCCCCGGCCGCAGCGCCGGCACCAGCGGCAGCAGCCGCTGCTCCAGGTGACGTGCCTAGCCCGCTATCCGGCAAGGTCGTTTCCGTCGACGTAAAGATCGGCGACACTGTCGCCGCTGGAGATCAAGTCGTGACTCTCGAGGCGATGAAGATGAACACCATCGTAAGCGCTCCAAGCGCAGGCACTGTTTCAGCAATCCACGTAGACGCCGGACAATCGGTAGACGAAGGCAGCCCGCTCCTCACCCTCTCATAGCCGGGAATTATCTAGATAAACCTCCCACCCAAACGCTATGAAGCAAATCGAAGAGCTATTCTACCAAACAGGATTCTTCGCTCTCGAGTGGCGCATGATTGTCATGTGGCTCGTCGCAGCGGTTCTCCTGTATCTCGCGGTATTCAAGCAATTTGAACCGCTCCTGCTCGTTCCGATCGCTTTCGGGGCCTTACTAGCTAACTTGCCAACGCAAAATATGGTTAACTCACCAGCGGGTGCCATATTGAGCCCGGTAAACGGTACGGTGATCCTCTCGACTGTTGAACTTGGAGACGATGTCAGGCTGCCAGCTGTCGTGCACGAAATGCCCAACACCTTGGGCAAATTGAAAGCTAAGTCAGAGGCTGAAGAGTTGATCGTATCGGAATTCGAGAAAGCTGCGGAAAACGAGCAAATGCTACTGTTCGTTATCCGTCCGGACGTTCCCGAGAAATTCGCAACAGAGCCAGATTACTCTGAAATTCAGGTCACGCTAAACTCAGCGCCGATAACACTGCGTAGCACCGACAAACTTGTCTGGGCTGACGCCTCAGGTAGTGTATCCGGTTACCAAGACATTGTCGGAGAACACGTTGTCTCTGGCGCAGAATTGGCAGATGTTCACAGTAACCATACTGGTGGATTCTTCCACTACATCTCCCTGGGAATCATCCTGGAGCTATTCCCTCCTCTCATCTTCTTGGGAGTAGGAGCCTTGACTGACTTCGGGCCGCTAATCGCCAACCCTCGCACGCTGCTCCTCGGAGCTGCTGCCCAGTTCGGCGTATTCGCGACCTACGCAGGTGCAATGGCCTCAGGCCTGTTCAACTCTAGCCAAGCCGCAGCAATCGGCATCATCGGAGGGGCGGACGGACCGACATCCATCTTCCTCGCGAACAGTCTTGCTCCGGAGCTCTTGGCTCCGATCGCGGTGGCAGCGTACAGTTACATGGCTCTGGTTCCGGTAATCCAGCCCCCGATCATGAGGGCCCTGACGACCGAGAAAGAACGTAAGATTCGCATGCAAAGCCTTCGCAAAGTAAGCCGTCTCGAAAAGCTGATCTTCGCGCTGGTCGTACTTATCTTCTGTATCCTTCTGGTACCAGATGCATCACCACTGGTTGGACTTCTCCTCCTCGGAAACTTCCTCCGTGAATGTGGTGTGACTGAGAGACTATCGAAGGCCGCACAAAACGAGTTGATCAACGTAATCACGATCTTCCTCGGCACCAGTGTCGGCATCACGATGACAGGCGATCGCTTCCTAAAAGCTGAAACACTCGCGATTCTCGCGCTCGGTGTTGTGGCATTCGGAATCGCAACCTGTTCAGGACTCCTCATGGCGAAATTCATGAACCTGTTCTCCAAGAACAAGATCAACCCGCTGATCGGTTCCGCAGGTGTATCCGCCGTACCTATGGCGGCACGTGTTAGCCAAGTGGAAGGCCAAAAGGCTGATTCCAGCAACTTCCTGCTCATGCACGCCATGGGACCGAACGTGGCTGGCGTTATCGGCACAGCACTCGTTGCCGGTTACTTCATGACGATGTTGGGATCGGGCCACTAGGCTATCCCTATTGCAAAACACTCCAAATCCGCACGGCTGCGGCCGTGCGGTATCCTTTTACCAATTACATAAATGAAAAAGCTCATCGAACTCACCCCAGAGGAAGCAGCTAGCTATATAACAAATGGAATGACCGTTGGTTTTAGCGGATTCACTCCAGCTGGTGCCGCTAAGGTCGTCCCCAAGGCGATCGCAAAGTTCGCAAAAGAAGAACACGACTCCGGACGCGATTTCAAAATCGGCGTCATCACCGGAGCTTCCACCGGCGATTCCCTTGATGGAGAACTTGCCCGCGCGGACGCCGTTGCATGGCGTACACCTTACCAATCTGACAAATTCCTTCGCAAGAACATCAACCTCGGAAAAACGAAGTTCTTCGACATGCACTTGTCGCAACTCCCTCAAAACCTGCGTTACGGTTTCTTGGGAAAAGTCGATGTAGCAGTTATCGAAGCCAGCGAAGTTCAGGCAGATGGAAAAATAATTCTGACAACTTCGGTCGGAGCATCCCCTACGCTAGCGCGCGTAGCCGATAAAGTAATCATCGAGCTCAACACATCCCACCAGGAGTCACTGTACGGCCTCCACGACATCTACGAGCCTCTAGATCCGCCTCTACGTCGCCCGATCAATCTTTGCCGTTGCGATGCGAGAATCGGTACCGAATACGTACAGATCGATCCTGCTAAAATCGTGGGCGTAGTCGCGTCAAAACAACCCGACGAGATCGGCGGGTTCCGCGAGTCTGACGAAACTACGATGAAGATCGGCGAAAACGTCGCGACCTTCCTCGCAAGCGAAATGCGCTCGGGCCGGATTCCTCCCGAATTCCTACCAATCCAATCAGGCGTAGGCAACATAGCCAACGCGGTACTTGGAGCTCTCGGCGAGAATGAGGAAATCCCTACCTTCGAAATGTATTCCGAGGTAATCCAGGACTCCGTTATCGCCTTGATGAAGGAGGATAAGATCAAGTTCGCCAGCGCAACCTCTCTTACCCTCAGCCCCGCGGTCCTGAAGCAAACGTATGACAACTACGAATACTTCAAGCGTCGCTTGCTCCTGCGTCCCCAAGAAATCTCCAACAACCCGGAAGTCATTCGACGCCTAGGTATCATCTCTATCAATACAGCTATCGAGGTAGATATTTTCGGCAACGTAAACAGCACCCACGTGATGGGCAAAGAGATGATGAATGGTATCGGTGGGTCTGGCGACTTCACTCGAAATGCGTTTATCTCCATCTTTACCTGTCCTTCGATCGCCAAGGGCGGAGCTATCAGCACCATCGTGCCTTTCGTGAGTCACCTCGACCACAGCGAGCACAGTGTGCAGGTTCTAATCACTGAACAAGGCATAGCTGACCTCCGCGCTAAGGACCCACAAGGAAGAGCCACAGCGATCATAAACAATTGCGTCCACCCTGAATATCGGGAGCAGCTCCTCGAGTACTTCCAGAGCTTCAAGGGAGGGCACACTCCACAAACCCTAAAGACAGCCTTCCAGATGCACGAGCGTTTCCTCGAGCACAAGGATATGAGAATCCCCGTGTCCCCGACTGTCTGATCAAGTTCCTCATGTGCCCTTCGCGGCACTCCCGCCATATGGGCAGCGTTCTCACTTCGAGGGCGCTGTCCTTTTTTTTGGCAATTCACTAACAATCCTATAAAGGAGATACAAAAAAACCGCACTCCAATGAGCACGGTTTTGGAAAACGATAAAGTTAAACGGACGAATTAAGCGGCGTCCTTATCGGACCTCGTCTTTTTGAATTCAGGTTTTTTGGTACCCAAAACAACATCACGGCTGATTACTACTTCGGATATATCATCTCGATCGGGTACCTCGTACATGATTTCCAGCGTAAGATTTTCCATGATCGATCGCAAAGCGCGTGCCCCAGTGCGAAGCTCTATGGCTTTATCAGCTACAGCTTTCACGGCACCTTCTGTCAATGTCAGTTTCACGCCATCTATGGAGAAGAGCTTCGCATACTGCTTGATTATGGAATTCTTGGTGTTGAGGAGAATATTTTCCAAGTCCTCTACGCTGAGTTGTTCCAAAACGGAAATCACAGGCAAGCGACCGATAAATTCCGGAATCATGCCGAACTTCACCAAATCCTCTGGCTCGATCTTCTTCATGACGTCCTCGCCCGACATTTCCTCGCGCGTTTCGGACCCAAAACCTAATGTGAAACCACCAGATCTCTTTTGAATGACTTCGTCCAAACCTACGAACGCTCCGCCACAGATGAATAAGATCTTGGAAGTATCAACTTGGATATACTCTTGATTAGGATGCTTACGACCACCTTGTGGCGGCACGTTGCAGGTAGTTCCTTCAAGAATTTTTAGAAGGGCCTGCTGTACTCCTTCGCCGGATACGTCTCTGGTGATCGAAACGTTTTCCGTCTTACGGCCAATCTTGTCGATCTCATCGACATAGATGATTCCGCACTCGGCACGCTTCACATCATAATTGGCGGACTGAAGTAGTCTCAACACGATGTTTTCGACGTCGTCACCAACGTAACCCGCTTCAGTCAAAGTGGTCGCATCCGCGATTGCGAAAGGAACGTCAAGAATGCGGGCCAGATTTCGGGCTAGGAAGGTTTTTCCTGAACCTGTCGGACCCACGAGCAAGATGTTGCTCTTCTCTACTTCGACATCCGCATACTCAGAGGAATGGGCCGCGATTACCGAATCTTCTGAATCTTCAGAAGTTTCCGGCTTCTTCACCTCGAAGCCCAGTCTCTTGTAGTGGTTGTAAACAGCTACGGACAAAACCTTTTTCGCATGATCCTGACCAATAACGTGCTGATCCAAGACCGCTTTGATTTCGGTAGGCTTGATCAGGTTAAAGGCTGGTTTCTCTTCGTCCGACTTCTCATCGCCACCTAATTCGCGTTCGATGATAGTCTTACAGACCGATACACACGCGTCGCAAATATAGACGCCGGGACCGGCGATCATCTTACGAACCTCCGACTGCGATTTACCGCAGAAGGAGCAGAGTGTCATGCGTGAGGATTTTGCCATATAGCTGGATTACTGTTCCGCCTTTGTATTATTACCGTAGTAAACGTGGTCGATAACACCGTAATCCTTAGCTTCCTGAGAAGTCATCCAATAATCACGGTCAGAATCCTTCTGGATTCTATCGACAGTTTGTCCGGTGCGTTCTGCCAACACAGTGTTCAACGTTTCACGCCAACGAATGATTTCCTTAGCCTGAATGGAGATATCGGAGGCTTGGCCGCCCGCTCCACCAGAAGGCTGATGAATCATCACACGGCTATTCGGCAAAGCGTAACGCTTACCTTTGGTTCCGCCGGCCAAAAGGATTGTGCCCATGCTGGCTGCCATACCGATGCACCAAGTCGAGATCTCACAGGACAGGAAGTTCATGGTATCATAAATCGCCATACCGGCAGTGACGCTGCCACCTGGGGAATTTATATATACGCTGATGTCCTTCTTGGGGTCTTCCATTTGCAGGAAGAGCAACTGGGCGATAATAGCGTTGGCGATCTCGTCGTTGATTGGCGTACCGATAAATACGATACGGTCCTTCAACAAACGAGAGTAGATATCCATGCTACGCTCGCCGCGACCAGTGTTCTCAATAACGTTTGGTAAGTAGTATGACACGTATTTCCTTTATTAAATGTGCTGTTAAACGCCCTAGCTAAAGGGCGCCGGCTCGAGACTAAGCCTCGGTCACCTTAGCCTGATCGACTAGGAATTCAAGTGTCTTATCGTATAGGAGCGACGACTGAATGCGCCGAACCTGATCTTGGTCCTTGCGAAGTTCCTTTACGATGTCGTCTGGCTTCTGTCCGGACTGATAAGCACGCTGCATGATGAAGCGGGAGAAATCAGCGTCCTCAACCTTGATCTCTTCCTTTTCGGCGATCTGCGTGAGGATCAGCTGCAATTTAACTGCCTCTTCTGCCGCTGCCTTGGATTCCGCGTGGATCTCGTCCTTGTTCTCCTCGAGCTTATCCTGGGAAATGCCTTTGCGTACGTTGCTCTGTACGACCTGACGCATCGCCATCTCAGTCTCGTAGTCCACGAGGCTCTGGGGAAGGGAGATATTTACCTTATCGGAAATAGCTTCAGTCACTTGGCGGCGAATGTCGGCGCGACGCTCTTGCGATTTGCGGCCCTTGACCATCTCGGTAACACGTTCCTTGAACTGGTCTACGCTTTCCGCGCCCTGAGCCTTACAAAACTCTTCATCGAGCTCGGGAAGCTTGCGCTCACGCACTTCCTGCACTTCAACCGCGTAGACAGCCTTTTTGCCCTGCAGAGCTTCAACTGTGAAATCCGCTGGGAATTCGACTTCGATCTCCTTCTTGTCGCCAGTCTTGAGGCCTTCAAGACCATCGCCAAGTCCGGGGATCAATCCGTGCTCGGAGCCGATTTCTTCCCAAGTTTGAGGCATTTTCGCGTAAACGGGCTTCTCAGGAGCAATTTCGCTGATCGCCTGACCATCGATGGTGCCTTCGTGAGAGAACTTTACGTAGTCGCCCTTGGCTGCTTCCCGCTCGACGGGAGAGAATTCAGCGCGCTCAGTGCGGATCTGGGTGATCGCCGCTTCGACATCTTCGTCGCCCACTTCTTCGGAAAGCCCTGTTACAGGAAGTTCCTTGTAGTCGCTGATTTCAAATTCCGGGCGGACATCTACGGTGAACTTCAGCTCGGCGTCCTGATCTGCCGCGATTTCAGCGTCCGCTAGGTCAACCACGTTGAGAAGGTCGAGCTTCGATTCCTTAGTGCCGTCCTGATAAGCCTTGGAGATGACGCGCTGGCGGAGCTCGTCCTTGATCTGCTTGCCAAAGCGCTGGCGAATCATGTTGACCGGGGCTTTGCCTGGGCGGAAGCCGGGGATCTTAGCCTGCTTCGAGAACTGCTTAAGCAGCTGTGTCTCTTCAGCGGCGATCTCGCTGGCTTCAAAAGAAACCGCGAGGGTTTTACGGGTATCGTTGACGTCTTGTATGTCGATTTTCACTGCGTATTGCGGGTGTCCAGGTTTCAGTTAGCCGGAGAAAATCGCGCAAACTAGAAGACATTTTTCGACTCGGTCAATGGAATTAGGTCAACCAGACTGCAAAAGCTATTCCACTCACTTCTCTTTGACAAAGGAAAGTGAGTTGCAGCCCTAAATTCGCGCTTGAGCGCCACCGAGTTCGCTGATCAGTCTCCCAACTGAAAATGTCTCAACCGACTCCCAAATATCCGCTTCTAATACTAGATACCGCCTCGAGGAGGACTTGGGTCGGATTGAAAAGCGGTCCCAACGAACTCGACTACAGGTGCGAAGAGCAAGATCCGAGCAAAACCTTGTTTAAGCTTACCGACGAGCTGCTGAAGTCAGCAGGGCTATCTTTGTTCGATTTGGGGGCGATTATATTCTGTTCTGGTCCGGGGTCGATGCTAGGGGCACGCACATCCTGCATGGCCATCCGGTCTTGGAAGGGCATCGGGGTTGAAGCAGCCAACAATGTCTTCGAATACAATAGCCTCCGCCTAGGAGCCTGTTTGGTCGAGTCAGCGAGCGGTTTGCCAGAGTCGGGACTAATCGTGACGGATGCCAGACGCTCTTCCTGGAATGCGTTAGACTTCCCGGCATATCCAGATTCCTCTATTCAAATCGTCGGAAACGAGCAACTCGAGAAAGCCGGTTCGGCTATCTTGAGCTTTGAAGAGTTCCCGACCTGGACCAAAACCGAGGCATCCATCACCAAGATCAGCTATTCACCCGCCCAAACCTTCGCAAACGAAGCGTTTCTGGCTATCATTAAGCAAGTTCCGGAAGCGGTCCCACTGGTAATCCGCCAGAATGAATTCAAGAAGTGGGACGCAAAGATCCACGCCGCTCCCGAAGCATGAACGGCCACGAGCAGATACCTCGTCGGTGTTGGGCAGAAATCGATCTCGCCGCCCTGGAACGAAACCTCAAAGCCATACAAGCAGCTCTGCCCGAGCACATACGCTACATCGCGATCGTGAAAGCGGACGCCTATGGTCACGGCGTCCATCAGACTGTGGCTCGCCTCATGCAGGCAGGTATCGAAATGTATGGCGTCGCAAATGTCGCCGAGGCGGTAACGATCCGTGAAATCGGGGGCAATGGCTGGTCGATACTCGTCCTAGGAGCAACCTTGCCTGAGGAAGCGGGGTTTCTTTTCGAATACGACTTAACACCCACCCTTTCGAGTATAGCCGAGGTAGAGATGCTGGACAAAATGGCCGTCGAGCGTCGGACAGAGCTGAAAGTTCACCTAAAGATCGACACCGGCATGGGGCGCCTCGGCATTTGGCACGAAAATGCGGGTGAACTCTTCGAGGCCATGAAAGCGGCGAAAAACCTAAAGCTGGACGGAATCTATACCCATTTCGCCCATGCCGAGACAGACGTCGAATTCACCGAGGTTCAACGTCGCCGCTTCATGACCGCAATCGCGGCGGTGGATTGGATCGATCCCTCCCAGCTCTTGATTCACGCGGACAATAGCGCGGGACTACGAAGCTTCTCCAAGTCGAGCGCCTACAATGCGGTGCGGATAGGCCTGCTTCAATTTGGCATCACTCCCTACGCCAAATCTCTCTTCGCCAAAGTTCCGACCACCCCGATCTTCAGCTTCAAAACCAGAGTAGCTCTCGTAAAAAGCCTTCCGGCCGGAATGGAGATCAGCTATGGACGCACCTGTCGATTGAAGCGGCCGAGTCGGGTGGCAATTCTCTGCGCTGGATACGGCGATGGTATTCCGAGGGCATTGAGCAATAAAGGATTCGCCTTGGTTAACGGAAAACGTTGCCCCTACCTTGGTCGAGTAACCATGGACCAAACCATCATTGACGTAACCGACCTACCCGAAAACGAGGTATCCGTCGGCGACGAAGTTTGCCTCATAGGATCGCAAGGTGGCGGTGAGATAAAGATCGAGCAATTCGCGCGTTGGGCCCAAACCATTTCCTGGGAGATCCTTTGCTCAATAACAAAGCGGGTGCCACGAATCTACAAAACGGCCATCGCAACCGGTTGAAATCTGCGAATAGACAAGTGCCTCCAATCCTATCTCTTGTCTGCCGACTTCCGCTTGCGCTTGATCCGATGATCAAATTCCGCTGTTTACAGCATGTCCGTATGACCTAGTTTCACGCTCGTTCGATCCAAGCATGCCAAATATTCCCAACGAAATCGTATTCGTCTGTACCGCAAACACCTGCCGCAGCCCGATGGCTGCAGCCCTGTTTAGGCACGCATTGGCCGCTCAGGAGGAGCCTCTGCGGTCCCTTAAAGTCTCCTCTGCGGGTGTATCCGCTTTCGCTGGACAAGCTGCTAGCGCCAACTCCGTAGCAGCTTTGAAAAAGGTGAATATAGATCTGAGCGACCATGCGAGCCAACCCCTTAGCCAAGAGCTGGTCGACAATGCCCTTGCCTTCTTTTGCATGACCGACTCGCACCACGCGATGCTCAGTTACCAAATTGACCCGCCTCCACCCAACGCATTTCTCATGCGGCAGTTCATTGGTCCCGAGGCGAGTACCCAGATTCCCGATCCATTCGGTGGCAATCTAGCCCAATATGAGGCCTGTCGCGACAGTATGGTAGAGGCGATCCCTTCTCTTCTGGAAGTAGTCAAGCAACTGCACGACGCTGCCAGCTCGACAGAGGATGGGGGCGAGGAATCATAGTACCGCTTTCCAACAAACAGTATGGCTAATTACATTTACCTTTTCCTGAAAGGCATCGCTATGGGCGCTGCCAACGTAATACCGGGAGTTAGCGGCGGAACGATCGCCTTCGTAACCGGAATCTACACCGAATTCATCGATAGCCTTAAAGCGTTCGACCTGACGGCTCTGAAACTCGCCCTCCGCTTTGAAATTCGAGCTCTCCTAAAGCACGTAAATTTCGCCTTTCTCTTCCCTCTTTTTTTAGGGGTCGCCGTCAGTCTCTTTTCTCTGGGTAAATTGCTGGACTGGCTCTTCTCAGACTACCCGATCCTAGTTTGGAGCTTCTTTTTCGGCCTCATTCTGGCATCCGTATACTACGTTTCCGAAAACATACGGAAACGGACCGCTCCCGTTTATATTACCTTTGTTCTCGGTACAGTCGCGGCCTTGGCTTTAGCGTTGCTAAAACCAGCCGAGGAAAACCCAGCGTTCCTTTACGTGGCGATTTGCGGCGTTGTCGCGGTATGCAGCATGATATTGCCAGGACTATCCGGATCTTTCGTTCTCATCCTGATGGGCAATTACCAGCTCGTCATGCTTCAAGCCGTTCCAGACCTCAACTTGCAGGTCATTTTCCCCTTCGCGATCGGAGGAGGCATCGGTTTTATTGTCCTTTCGCGAGCAATCTCGTACTTGCTCCACCACTACCACGATACAACCCTTAGCGCTCTAACAGGTTTCATCCTCGGATCCTTGGCCGTTATTTGGCCCTGGAAAGAGGAAGTGTTTCTCGTAGATGATGCTGGCGAGCTTCTTTTGAAAGATGGCGAATCTATCGTCCAAGGTTACCAGTGGTACGCTCCCTCGCTTTCAAATAGTGGAACATGGATCGCAATTGCGCTGATGGTTCTCGGAGTCCTGTCAGTCATTCTCTTGGAAAAAACAGCCAAGTCGCGTTAAGCGGCGTGGTGTATGCATAGCTTGTTTATGCGCAAAAAACTCATAATTGGCGGAGCAGCGATCACTCTCGCAGCCGCCGTATGCGTTTTCTTGTACTCCTACATTATCGGATTTGAGCGTGACTCTCTGGCACGAAAGCTTCCTGAGGACACATCGGCTTATCTTTCCATTCGGCACATCCGAAAGGCAGCTATCGCATTCGCTACTGACGACCGACTCAAATCCATGAGCAACGTGGCGCAAGCCATTGCTCTCAGCGTAGGCGACTCGAGCTCGAGCTCATTGCCAAATTGGACCTCGGAGATCCAGGTCGACCCGAAGCTCCTCGCAAAGCTGGGACTTCACTTCAAATCCCAGATTGCGATTGCTATTCCGTCGCCAGAAGGAAATGACATCGCCCTACTCGGACAGTTTTCTGGCTCCCAAGAATCCCTGTACGAAACGCTAATAGAGATTGCGAAACAAGCATCCAGTAAATCGATACAGTTCGAGTGGTCCGAAAGCGCATTTGGCAACATACGCTACCAAGAGTTGAATATCACCCCCAGCCTCGATTATAGCCTAAGCGTATTTCCCACCATCTGCTGCACAGTATTCGAGGACGTATTCTATCTCACCTACTCAAGCGATGGGTTAGAAAAACTCCTACAGCACGCTCAAAGCAAGGAGTCACCCAACCTCGAGGAACGGCTTACGAGGCACAAAGTCGCTCAACATATCATCGATCCGGACGTAATCGCCTACGCAAATCTAGAACCTGCAGTCACACTTGCGACGACACAGATCCAAAATCGATTATTGCAACGGGGCGGACTCTATTCCGCCTTCGACGCCTCGAGCTTCATCGAGACGCTAGGTCTAAACGGGCTGCAATCCGCACTTCTCGCTTTTGAATTAACTGGAGATCAAGCACTGTATTCTGGAGTCAAATACAACGCTCCTAATCCACTGATCGGCACCGCAAACCCACCGCATCTTGCTAACCTCTCCGACTTGCCGGTCGAACTATCACTCGTCAATCAAGGTGAACTGAGCGTCAACGTAGGAGAACTATTGATTCTGGTCCAAAACGCCTTCCTAAAGGCCGCACCCATAGCGAATTTTCCCTACATCGCGTTCAACGCGAAAGTGTATTCCGAGACCCGGAAAAACTTCGTCCAACTTTTGGAGTCCTCCTTTGAAAAAAAGCTTCGCACCCTGCAGACTTTGGATATTGGAACCGCTCGCGACAGAGATGGAAATATAGTAGAAAACCTTTTGTACGATGTCGCATTCCGAGTCCCTTTTGAAACGGATTCAGAATTAGGGAAAGTGCTTCGTAACAGATTCCCAACCCTGACTAAAAGCAATCCAAGGTTGATATATCAGGAGGGTGACACCCTATACATTGACTCGGATTACGATTCCAGCGTGACAGGCGGCCGATTCGCAATTCGCGTCGAAGACCAGTATTTAACTTTTGGCTACGGCACCTTGAAATCGTTTTACCTTATTCAGAAACCCGCGTCTTCCTACTTGATATCCCAACCCGACCCGACCCCAAACTCAGAATTAATCGGAAACGGGCGGTTTTCTGCCCAAAACATGGCCTACACACTCAACCGGTGTGCTCCAGTCTTCTACCAACAGCTCAACCCCGGAAAAAGACTTCCCGCCGAGCTAGAGCTTTTCGATTGGAGTAGCCTTAACAGCTTAAACCAAGAGCGCTCGTCTCGAGTTTATAACGACGCGGATGGTGAACTTTACCGTGTATCTAAAGCTCAGTAGGTCCCATTTTTATTCCAAAAAACCGGCAATAGTTAGTCCCAACCTTTTGCTTCAGGTCTTCCAAAGGTACTTCTAGTAAATCTGCCGAAAACTCATAAACGCCCACAATATTCAAGGGGCTATTCAGCGTAATATCCGCTTCTAGAGTCTCGCTTACATACTGATCCGGACCTTTCATATCCGGAGCGTCCGTCTCAATCAAAAGCCGATCCAAAGGCACTTTTCGAAAGGCATCCCGCTGTTTGGCTTTTCTTTCAAAAGCAAAATAGGCCGAGACGGAAAAATAGGCTCCTAAATCAGCAAACGCTTCAACCATCTCGGACGACCCGCCATAGGAGTGTAGAAGAAAGCCGCGGCTTGGAAGCTCGACTCGTTGCAAGACTTCCAACATCCATCCCCAAGCTTTGAGGCAATGAATCGAAACCGGTAGGTTCCTCTCCGCCGCGATTCTCAGTTGCCAAACAAACGCTTCTTCCTGCTTCTCTAAATCGTATCCTTGAATCCAACGATCCAAACCGATTTCTCCAACTCCTGCTTGAGGGAACTGGTCCAAGCGCTCCAACATCGATTCTTTCCAACGCCCCGAAGCCTCGTTTACCCTCCAAGGGTGCAGACCAAAGGATGGCTTGAGAAAGGAGTATCGCTGACAAAGGCGCGCCACTTGATGCCAGTCGCCCTCTCCCGTGCCATTTACGACTGCCCCACCTACTCCGAAGCGATTGTACCGCTTCTGTAAATCATCGAGATGCGGCTCGAGCCTCGCATCCTGTAAATGGCAATGGGCGTCGTAAAACTCCATACCGCTATGCGAAACAAAGAATGGAGCCGTGGCGAGAATCTTAGAGATCGGCCAGAAAGACTTCCAAGCCGTCTAAGCCTTCGGAAAAGAATGCCTCCATCTGCTCCTTTTCATCCTCGGGCTTCTGCAGCATGAGACGACCTTCCCACGTGATGCGACAGGATTCCTCACCTGTCGACTCAACCAAAACCTTGGATCGGTAGCGATAGTCTGACCATAGGCCTTCGACCACTTGATAGAAGAATTCTTCGTCGTTCTGGTCGCTCCAATACTTTTCGACCAACTCCGTCTCTCCACCACTCAAAGTAGCTCTCCGAAAGGAAAGTCCGCACTTATCAAAGATCGACACCGTTTCGATCCATGGATGCCAACTCACGATCAGAGCGGGCGCGGAGAAAAAGCGACACACCGTTTCCTTGGAATAAGGAAATTCGCGAATCACGGTTGCATCTACTATTTTCATGGCGTCTTCAGAACGGGAAGCACTTGCATAACAAGCGGTACCGATAACTACCTATCGTCCCCCGAAACCATATATTGGCTCTAAATTGCTGAAAAACGCCCAATTTCCAACCGGATAAGCCGATTTGGCGAAAAAACTGGGCTCAACAGGCTAGCGAGACTGCAAACGAATTTTGCTTAAGCCATTGAGTCGGCAGGCGTCCATGACGTCCGTAACCGTCTCCAAGGGAGTCAGGTTGTGCGCTCTTATCAACACAGGTATGTCGTTGCTGAGATCCGATAGATTGGAAATCACACCTTTCAGCTCTTCGATCTCGACCTGCTTGTTTTCTAAGAAAACCACGCCTTCTTCGTCGATACTTATCTGGATCTTATCCGGAAATTCGTTTTTTCCCGCTGACTCGATCGTTGGCAGCGTAAGGTTCAAGGTGGTCATTTCCTTGAATTGCATACTGACCAAAAAGAAAAAGATGAGGATGGTCAGCACGTCCATAAGCGGAACGATATTGATCGTCGGCTTAGGACGCTTCCTAGTCAGCAAGCCGCTCATACCTCTTTGAGACCTAGCTGCTCGAGCAAGGCTTCGATTTCTACGGCGAAGGTCTCCACTCGACGCTGGAAATAGCTGTTAGCGATCAAACAGGGAATCGCCACCGTGAGCCCCAGAACCGTAGTTGTCATCGCCATGGCGATGCCTTTCGTGAACAGTGCGGGCTCTGGTAGTCCCGTATCCAAAGAAACGTTTCCAAAAACGGTCACCAAACCCGTGACCGTACCCAAAAGCCCAAGTAAAGGAGCCGCCCCGATCACGATTTCTAAAAACACAAGGCCGCGTTCCATCCTATTCACTTCGAGGCGAGCATAGGCTTTCACTGCTCCTACATCGGCTTCGTGCT
The DNA here is from genome assembly GCF_014230145.1 of Pelagicoccus albus. NCBI lineage: Bacteria > Pseudomonadati > Verrucomicrobiota > Opitutia > Puniceicoccales > Pelagicoccaceae > Pelagicoccus > Pelagicoccus albus. Next base: position 684,201 of record NZ_JACHVC010000006.1, on the reverse strand, counting down.
TGTGCCAGTGTCGCAAGATTCGGCCAAAAGCGGAAACGGATTCTCCCTCGCCCCTTCGCCCTTCACCGGCTTCTACCGCCAATTCGTCCGGCAAGATCGCTCTCCGTCGGAGAGAATAAAGTCTCTCGCAGATTACGAAAACGCCCACTAGCGAGCAGGCAAGAAGGGGATAAACGAAGATCCCAGCGTCTTTGAGGATGTCTGGCATATGCAAAGAATGGAACAAAAGGCGCTTCTCGCGAAGCGACCCTCAAAAGACTGCAAAGCCTTACGCTTGTTCAATAGAAAAACGTTCGTATCCAATTTTGGGCAAAAAAAAGCCCGACGGGTTTTCGACCGCCGGGCTGAATTTTTCGAAACTGGCTGGGTTGGCCTACTTGGCCATGTATGGAAGCTTCGATACGACGGAAGCGATATCTGACTCGGCTTCCTTCAGCTCCCCAATCATATCCCACTTACCGGCAACCAATGCCTTCTGGGCAGATTCGCGAACTACGGCTGGAAGACTTTCCTCCCCGAAGAGGATGCGCTCGTTCTCGACATCGAGGGTGATCTCGATCGATGGATCCGCTTCAACTGCTGCGGAGATCTTGGCAATGTCTTCCTTCGTTGCGATGAAGCAAGGTATGCCGAGCGTCGTGCAGTTGCCAAAGAAGATTTCAGCGTAGCTTTCGGCGATGATTCCGCGGAATCCATAGCGGTAGATAGCCTGAGGCGCATGCTCGCGAGAGCTGCCGCAGCCGAAGTTCGCTCCACTGAGAAGGATGCTCGCATCCTTGAATCGCTCTTCGTTGAGCGGGTGAACCTTGTCGCTACCATCTTCGTTCTTGCGGACATCGTAGAAGAGGTACTCGCCCATGCTGTCGAAAGTGACGCACTTCATGAAGCGAGCTGGGATGATGCGGTCGGTATCGATTTCGTCGCCGGCCACGGTGACGCCTTTACCAGTTACTTGAGTGATTTTTTCTAAAGCCATTTTATGTAGTTCCTTTCAGGTTACGCGTTCGCGGTTGCGCAGATGTCGAACACTTCGCGGGAGTCGCTGATTTCGCCACGGATCGCTGCAGCAGCGACCATTACCGGGCTCATGAGAACGGTACGGCCAGTTGGACTTCCCTGGCGGCCCTTGAAGTTACGGTTCGAAGAGCTAGCGCTCAATTGGTCGCCGATGAGCTTGTCTGGGTTCATCGCCAAACACATGGAGCAACCGGCCTCACGCCACTCGAATCCAGCTTCGCGATAGATCACGTCGATTCCCTTTTCCTTACAAATCGCATCTACAATCTGGGATCCTGGAACAGCGATAGCCTTCACGCCGTAAGCCACTTTGTGGCCCTTGATGTACTTGGCTACTTCTTCGAAGTCAGAAAGACGGCCGTTGGTGCAAGAGCCGACGAAACATACATCTACCTTGGTCCCCTTGATCGGAGATCCGCCTTCGAGCTTCATATACTCGAGAGCTTCCGCCGTGATCGCCTTTTCGGAAGCGGCTACGGAATCCACGCTAGGGATGCTCTCTTCGATCGTGATGGCTTGAGCTGGGTTGATTCCCCAAGTCACGGTGGGAGCGATATCGGCAGCGTCGATTTCGACAACGTCATCGTACTCGCAGTCGTCGTCGGAGGCAAAAGACTTCCAGCTCTCAACCGCGGCGTCCCAGTCAGCGCCCTTCGGAGAATAAGGACGGCCTTTGAGGTACTCGAAGGTCTTTTCGTCAGGGTTAATGTAACCGACGCGAGCTCCACCTTCGATCGACATGTTACAAACAGTCATGCGCTCTTCCATCGAGAAGTTCTCGAACACTTCGCCCGCATACTCGTAGGCGAAACCGGTTCCGCCATTCACGCCAAGCTTGCGGATGATGTGCAAAATCACGTCCTTCGCGTAAACTCCCGGACGTAGCTTTCCGTTCACCTTGATTTGACGAACCTTGAGCGGAGCCAAAGCCATGGTCTGCGTAGCGAGCAGGTCGCGGATCTGGGTAGTGCCGATACCGAAGGCGATCGCACCAAACGCTCCGTGGGTAGAAGTGTGAGAGTCTCCACAAGCGATGGTCGTACCCGGCTGAGTGATGCCCTGCTCGGGACCTACCACGTGCACGATGCCTTGCTTGCCAGTGCTCATGTCGAAGAAAGTGACTCCAGTTTCGGCGCAATTCTTACGGAGCTCGTTGATCATGGCGTCCGCCAAAGGATCGGCAAACGGCTCAACGCGGGAATCGGTCGGAACGATATGGTCGACAGTCGCGAATGTGCGGTGCGGATAAGCAACCTTGAGTCCGAGGTCCCGCAACATGCCGAAAGCCTGCGGGCTAGTCACCTCGTGCAAGAGGTGGGTACCGATCAGCAATTGAGTCTGACCATTGGACAAGGTTCGCACCGTGTGCGCGTCCCATACTTTTTGGAATAATGATTTTCCCATAATATTTCGAATTTCTGCTGAAGTTAGAGGTTCGGCAAAATCGAAACTTGCCGACCGTTCGGCAATCGAAATCAGCTTTTTTCGCTAAGGAGCCTGGAATTCGGAATTGGCGGCCTTGCGGTAGGATTCAGGCGTCGTTCCGAGCCGCTTTTTAAACTGCCTATGCAATGACGCGAGGCTGCCAAATCCACTTTGCCGAGCGATTTCCTCGATACCCATCCCGCGTCGATTTCCGAGCAATGCAGCCGCTTGCCGCACCCGAAAATTATTCACGTAGTCGACATAGGTCATGCCCAGCGTCCGACGGAAAAATCGAGAAAAAGCGGCCTCCTCCATACCCAAGGCTCTAGCCGCATCACTGCGGGAAATGTGCTGCCTAAAATGCTCTTCAATGAAACGTTTCACCCGCTCAATTCGAGCGAAATCCTTCGAGCCCAAATCCGCTTTATTTTTCTCTTCTGCAACAACTTGCTTACATTCCAAAGACGCTATTAGGTCCAAAGCCACCAACAAACGAGCAATCTTCAAAACACCTTTCGAACGGTCCACAGAATTCAGCCGCGTGCGCAATCTAGCCTGGTCCAAAACCCTGAATTCCAAGGGAGCCGAAAGCTTCTTTTCCAACTCGCGAAGACTCTCCATTTCTGGCAATCGCAGCAAGGAACCTGGCAAAACTTCACGGCTAAACCTGAGCACGATTCCCGAGGTTCTTGAGCCACTTTTAGCCGCCGATCCGCTCCACCAAGCATGCATCACACGAGGAGGACAAAGGATCAGAGTCCCAGCTCCAAAAGCCCCCTGCACTCCTCCGATCTGCCAAACGCCTGAACCCGCAGAAATGTATACCAACTCATAGGAAGAGTGCCTGTGCAAGTCGTCCGCAAGTCCCTCTACATCAAAATCTTGAAAAGATATCGAATCCGATTCACTCGCCTGAAGTGCCCAATTTTCAAACATTGGGCACAAATCATTCTCATTTTGTGACGTTCATCAACACCACAATTCCTCTGTGCAACATTTCAACAATCCCTAGTAAAAGACCTTTTCGAGAAAGAGCCCTTTGGCCGGAGCTGCTTGAACGAGAGGTATACGCTGCTTCGTTTCGAACACCTTCTCCAGTTGCTCAAGTGACAATCGCCCCGCCCCGACGTTAACCGCGGTTCCAACGAGGCTCCTTACCATTTTGTACATGAAGCCGTCCGCCTGAAACGATAGCCGGATGAAGCTGGAGTCCTGCCTGAGCTTCGCCTCTTGGATCGTCCTGACGGTCGTTTCGTACTCTAGGCCATTCCCTCGAGAGGAAGCAAAAGCGGCAAAATCTTTTTCGCCCACAAAGAGCTCGAGGGCCGCATTTAAGAGATTGAAATCAATCGGACCCGGTATCGACCAGCAAAACGGGTCCTCGAATGGATCTGCGTCACCCAGCTTGATCTGGTAGAAATAGCGTTTCGAAATCGCGGAAAAACGGGCATGAAAATCATCCTCAACCTCAACGACTGAGCTCACTTGGATTGATTTGGGAAGCAGAGCCGCGAAGGCCTTCACCATCTTCTCGCCGCCGTGTTTCCAATCTTGGTCGAAGTGGAAAACCTGTTCCAGAGCGTGAACTCCCGCATCGGTCCGACCGCTTCCCTGAATCCCGACTGGTTCCTTAAAAAAGGTCGCCATAACCTCTTCGACAACCTGTTGAACCGAAATCTGGCCGTTCTGTTTTTGCCAGCCCGCGTACTCTCTACCGTCGTAAGCGCAAGTACACTTCCACCGCATCAATAGCCGTTCTCCTCGTCGACTTCCGCGTAAGGGTCATACTCTGGCAAAGCGATATTCTGATTCAGGTAATCCTGCAAAATCAGGCTCGCAGCGACCGAATCAATCTTGCCGGAGCGCCTCAACTCATCGTTCCGTCCCTTTGGAAAAGACTTGGAGGCTTCGACCGAGGTTAGCCGCTCGTCGAGGCGGTGCACAGGGAGCTGGATCTTGAGAAGGAGCTTCTCGATGAACGCATCCACTTCCTTGGCTTTGAAGCCCACGGAGCCATCCATGTTGTATGGATAACCAAATACGAAAGCCGTAGCTCGTCGTTGTCTAGCGAGCTCGGCCAAAGCATCGATTCGCTCCGCTTCCGTCGCTTTCACTATCGCCGGAAGCGGAGTCGCTACTCCTATCTCATCGCCATAGGCTACGCCGACCCGACGCTCACCGTAGTCTACACCGATACAACGCATAGGAATATAAAAGTAACGATCAGAGGAGACGCTTCAGAGCTTCTTCTTCACCGAGGTTACGGACCATTTCCTTGATTTTCTGAGCCTTGTCCTTACGGCAAACCAAAGTGGCGTCACCGGTGTGGACGACGATCAAATCTTCGACTCCGATCAAAGCCACAAGGTGATCTTCACCGCTGACTACGATGTTGTTGGAACACTCCATGTAGCGGGCTTCACCCTTGTTGACGTTGCCCGCGCGGTCGGATGGGAACTGGCGTTCGATCGCTGGCCAAGCGCCTACGTCGTCCCAATCGAATGTAGCGGCCAAAGTCAGGACATTTTCCGCCTTCTCCATGATGGCGAAGTCGACAGAGATCTTTTCCAAATGTGGGTAGAGCTCGCCGAGCAATGCGACCAAATCCTTACCTTCGTTCATGCCTGACTCGATCTCCTCGAGACCGGTCATCAAGGTCGGAGTGAATTCGGAAAGAGCTGCTGAAATTGTCTCAACGCTCCATACGAACATACCGGCGTTCCAAAAGTACTCTCCGCTTTGCAAATAGAGCTTCGCGGTTTCTAGATCCGGCTTTTCCTTGAATTGGCGAACGCTGAAAATGTCTCGGTTGTCTATAACTTCCTTTACCGGACCACACTGGATGTAGCCGTATCCGGTCGCTGGTTCGGTGGGTTGAACTCCAAGAGTAACTAGGCTCGCGGAAGATTCAGCCGCCTTAAAGGCAGTCTCGAGTGCAGACTTGTAGGAGTCTGCATCATTGACCACAGCATCAGCTGGCAGCATCGCCATCGATGCCGCAGGATTACGTTGCTTAACCAAGAGCATCGCCAAGCCAACGGCAGCAGCGGTATCGCGGCCGACTGGCTCTGCCACGATGTTCGCATCAGGCAACATTGGAGCAACATCCCGAACCCCTTCGAGCTGTTCGCTGTTTGTGATGACGATAATATTTTCGACTGGAAGAAGTCCGATCAGCCGCTCAATCGTTTGAGTCAGCATCGGCTTATCGCCGACGATCGGAAGCAAGTGCTTCGGACGCGCTAGCCGGCTAGCCGGCCAAAACCGCTCACCTTTTCCACCTGCCATTATAACTGCATATCGATCTGCCATGACACACCAGAAACCGGAAGACCGTCTCGCCGTCAATGGAGAACAGGCAAACCACCCAGATACAAATCAGCGCCAAATACCGTTGAATCACTTGTGACGATCCACACAAAGCCCCTAATGCCTCCGCCAAAACAGGAAAAATTGAGCCCAACTGAGCTCACTCGCTACAGTCGTCATATATTGCTCGAACAGATAGGCGTGGAAGGACAGCAGAAGCTAAAAGCAGCCAAGGCGCTCGTGATCGGAGCAGGTGGCCTGGGCAGTCCAGTTGCTTTGTACTTAGCGGCGGCAGGAGTAGGAACGATTGGCTTGGCCGATTTCGATAAAGTCGAGCTCCACAACCTTCAAAGACAGATTCTCCACGGCAACTCCGATGTGGATCGCAAGAAAACCGAATCCGCAAAAGAAGCGCTTTCTGAGATAAATCCGCTCATCACTGTAAACCTTCATCCAGAAGGTATACAGCCAGACAATGCCGTAGAACTGTTTTCCCAATACGATATTGTCATCGATGGTACGGATAATTTTTCGACTCGTTATCTAAACAACGATGCGGCCTATTTTGCAGGCAAGCCCCTCGTCTACGGGAGCATTTTCAAATTCGAAGGACAGGCATCCTTCTTTGATTCCTCATCCGACGGTCCGTGCTACCGGTGCTTGTTTCCAGAGCCCCCTCCTCCTGGCAGCGTACCGAGCTGCGGAGAAGCGGGAGTGATGGGTGCTCTTTGCGGAATTGTCGGAAGTATCCAAGCGATGGAGACCATTAAACACCTGACAGGGACCGGCGAAACCTTAACAGGTCAACTCCTCTTCATAGATACTCTTAACATAGAGTTTAAGAAGCTGAAGCTAAAGAAAGACCCGTCTTGCCCTCTCTGCGGACTCCATCCTAAGTACAAAACGATTGAAGCCAGAAACTACGCGGAACTCTGCGAAACAAAATCCGACCCAAAAATCACTAGTAAACCTGACAAAGAAAACATGAGTGACTTGCCCATAGAAATAAACGTTCTCCAGACAAAGGAGCTAATGGACTCCGAAGATGTTCTCCTTCTCGATGTTCGAGAAAATTTCGAACGCGATATAAGCAAAATCGAACAAAGCCTACATATTCCGATGGGCGAGATTCCTAACCGAACCGAGGAGCTGCCAAAGGATAAGAAAATCTTGGTACATTGCCATCACGGAGGACGAAGCGCCAGAGTTGTGCAATTTCTACAACAGCAAGGATTCTCTACCGTTTCCAACGTCGCAGGAGGCATAGATGCTTGGAGCACCCAAATAGACTCCTCCCTGCCTCGCTATTAAAACTCGAGGTGTGTAAATACAAACAGGCCTGCCTCCTAAAAGAAGACAGGCCTGAGAAATAGATTCGAGAAGCGAGTTTTACTTGCTGCCGCGCGTTTTGGTTAGGCCTGCAGCCTTCTTGATATTCTGTAAAGACGGAACAGAAATACCGAACTTACTAGCGATCGCAGCACCCTTCTCACCTGCCTTGACAGCCTCGATCACTTGAGCCTTCAGCTCTTCAGTGATGCGAGCGCGCTTGGCCCGCTTCTTGGCTTTACCAGCAGAGGCAGCTGCAGCAGCCTTAGGCTTGCGGCCACGCTTGGCGCCGCCTTCAAGACCTTGCAAAGCGGATATCAACTCGGCACGAGTTGCAAATCCGACCTCCTTATGGAGAGTAGTCAATTTCTTAGACATTTCCGCAGCGGCCTTCTTTTCGAGTGCCTCGAGCTTCGCCTTTGCAGCAGCAATTTGTTTCTGTGTATCAGTGATCATTGAAACGTAACAAAGTTCACAAAATGCAATATTCAACTCAAAACCAATATATTACGTCAAAATAAGCATTTATCATAAGTCTATTATTTGAATAACACAGTAGTTCTACCAAACACCCTAGAAATTGATCCCTGAATAATACCTAGTTTCTGAACTTCGATCATCGGAGGTTCATATATAGCAAGTATTAGTACCGACATTCGTCCACCAAGCCTGCACCGACAGTCTGGACAATCCGACATGCAGAAAGACGCAAAAATACACACTCTCAAACGGCCCGCCATAGAGCGAATGCTCCGTATCCATAACGAGCTCAAAGCCAATTCATACCCGAACTGCACCTCCCTTTCCAAACAGATGGAGGTTAGTACAAAAACAATCAGTCGCGACATAGACTTTATGCGCGACCGCATGCTTCTGCCCGTAGACTACGATGCCATTCAACATGGTTTCTACTATACCAGAGAAGTCCAAAGCCTACCCACTATCGATATTTCAGAAGGTGAGCTGCTCGCCCTTTCCATAGCCCGCAAAGCGATGGACCACTACAAGGGGACTCCCTTCGAGCGCCCCCTTTCCAACGCATTAAATAAGTTGGCGGCCAATCTGCCCGACACCATAACCGCGAACTTAGACGAACTCAGCGAGTCGATATCATTTCGGCAAGGCCGATCCTCACAAATCGACGACACAATATTAAACGCTTTCACCCGCTCAGTTTTGGATAAAACGGAAATCGGATTCGTCTACCGGAAGTTGGGAGCAAAAACTGGCGAATCTAGAACTCTCAAAACGTATCATCTAACAAACTTCTTGGGCAAGTGGTACGCAATCGGGCTGGATTCCAAACGCCAAGCCATCCGAACTTTTTTGCTAAACAGGGTGGAATCAGCCGAGCTTAGATCCGAAACGTTCTCGGTGCCAAAATCCTTCTCTGCCGACGATTATCTCGGTAGCAGTTTCGGAATCTACTCACCCGTGGGCGATCATGATATAAAAGTGCACTTCCAAAATCCAATATCCGAATACATTGCCGAAAACACATGGCATCCGTCACAATCAGTAGAATACCACAAAGACGGAACTGTAACGATAGGCTTCAAACTCAGCAATTTGACGGAGGTGACATCCTGGATCCTAAGCTGGGGGGCAAACGCGAAAGTCGTCCAACCAAAGGAACTCAAAAAGCAAATCAAGTCGATCGCCAACAAGGTAGCCCAGCTCTACTAACAAGAGAACATTCTATTTGAAGCCATCCACAGGGAACTTATTAGTCGCTCTGAATTTCTATCGGAATCCGCATGCCCAGCCTTCCAATGAAGAAACATCTACTACTTTGCTTAACGATTGTTTTGAGTCTATCCAAGGCTACTCCTTCCATGGCCCAACCGACAGAATGGGAGAAAGAGATCGTGGCCACCTGCCTCGTTCTCGAAGCCGCCAATCAGGGCGAATCCGGTATGCAAGCCGTAGCGTCCGTAATCGCAAATCGCGCCAAGGGAGACCCAAGCCAATACCTCAGCATTGTAAAGACGCCCTACGCCTTCAGCGCTCTGATAAAGCCCACCACCGGTAAAACTGGCGAAAAAGGCTTTTCAGAGGAGATAGCACGCGCATCTCGGGATCATCAAGCCTGGCCCATAGCCCTCAAGATCGTCGATCAGCTATACGCTGACACTCTGCCGGACAACACGTTTGGAGCGGACCACTACTCTCGGCGAGACCAACTTCCATCCTGGAGCCACGGCATGCGAGCTACCGCAGTCATCGGGGACCATCTATTCTTCAAACGATATTAAAGCGCCACCCGGAAAGCCTCGGAAATTTACAATTATTGCAGTTTCGACTTGAAACTCAAAATCAGAACGCAATTGTGACCGTCCTTTAAGACGGAGGGCGTGGTAGCCAAGTGGTAAGGCCGAGCTCTGCAAAAGCTCTATCGCCGGTTCGATTCCGGCCCACGCCTCCAATCTTAAACGCCCTCGCCAGAGGGCTTTTTTTGTGCCTAATCGTTCTAAATCAACAATTTAGCCCCTAGGCGTTGAAGATATCCTATTCCCCTACCGCCGGATAGCCGCGTCAAAAATAGGCATTTTCGGGCATTTTCGGACTCAACTTTTGTACCATCTTGTTCGTAAATGAGGTATGGCAAAAGGCTGGAAGAGAGTAAAACAGGGAATCGAGGAAGCAACTGGAGTCAGTTCAAAGTCAAAAAAGCGTTTTCGGGTTCGCCGAATGGTCGCTGGGAAGTCCTTTTGCCAGTCCTACGAGAGTCTAGAAGAGGCAGAGGAGGCCCTCAAATTCTTAACCAAGGGCACCAAGAAATTTGGGAAACTAACAGCAAAATACCTCGACGTCGATTGGCGAGAATACGAAGAGGCGAAACGACATCTACCGCCCGGGGTAAGCCTGGTCGAAGCAGCGATCTTTTATCGCTCGAGAAATGTCGTTGCCGACCGTCCTGACTGTTTCGAAGTAGCTGTAGAAAAGTTTTTAGCTGAAAAGCGAGCCAATGGAAACGTTGGAGAGCGTCAGATTGGACATTTGGAGAGTGCGATGAGAGAGCTCAAAGCTCACTGGGGTGGACTCTCCTTGGATGCTGTAACCACGAAAATCGCTAAGGACGTCCTTCTTGGCATGAGACCTCAGCGCGGTGCCAGAACAATCAGAAACTACTTCACTAACTGGAAAACTTTCTTTCTTTGGATGGAGCGACAGCAGTACATAGATTCATCACCCCTTAGAAACATAACAACCGATGACCTACCCAAACTACCTCCGTCGAAGAAAAATCCTCTAAGCGTAGAGCAGGTTCGAGCCATGATGCTGGAAGTCGAAGAAAATTGGAGCAAGTGGGCACTGTGGCATGCTCTCCAGCTTTTCGCCGGTTTCCGCATCTCCGAAGCGAATAGGTTTCAAATTGAATGGATCAAAGCGGAAGAACGCATAATACTACTCCCACTATCTTTTTACAACGAGGAGTCCGAAAGAGAAGATTACAGCGTTAAAACCCAAGATGCATGGAGACTTGTGGATTTACCGGATAATTTCTGGCTCTGGTACGAGTCATACAAAGGGGAGCAAACAAGCGGAACCATTCCCCACCCCAACGATCACCGTTGGTACTACGACTTGCGACCAGCTTTACTAAAAGCTATCGGCGTTAAGACTTGGCCAGATAATGCACGCCGAGACAGCTTTTGCACCTTTCATATCTCCCTCCACCAATCTGCCGAGAAAACAGCTTTGCTTTTGAAACACCGCTCGACGAACACATTGTGGAAATCGTACTTAGGCACGATGGTTCCTCGAAACGTTGCGATGGACTACTTCTCTATCGTTCCTTCCACGCGCTTACGAGAGTTGAGGCTTTGAGTATCGGCTAATCCTAGACGATCCAGAACAAGGACTCTATTAGTGCGGTGACTTTTGCACATCGCGAAGCCACATAAACGCCTGTACTGAAAAATCGAGCTGCTCCTGCGAACCTCCGACAACCTCTCCGCCCAGCTGATCGGACTAACTAGACTATAAGATTTTTTCGCACGTTCCTTAGTGCTTCGAAAACGCCTTCGATGAGATTATCCCGCCCTGCGAAGAGACCATCCGGACCTTCGTCATGGAAATCCGCATACGGACTTTCGTATAAAGCCTTTGATTCCACAACTCCCCTTTGCGTCAATTGCTCGACGAGGGTTTGAAGGAAACGGATTTGAGAGCTGGACAGGGTGCGATCCTCCAAAAACGCCCCCAACAGCTTCTGGACAGCCTTTCGATCCAATCCGACTAGGGTTCTGACAAAATAGGGAATAGTCGGACACTCACTTTTTTCTAGGAGACTCTTGAGAAGCTTATCCCCTTCTCTTTCGCCAATCGACACAAGGGTTTCCTCGAGGGATTCAAGATCCTGTTTCGTCAGTGGTTCGTTGAGACGAAGCTTCTGGATCGCAATCGAGTCAAGATGAGACTTCAGATAATCGTTAACCTTCTTCTCGTACTGGCTAGACGTCATCGAAGGCAACGCTACAGTCTGGACCTCCTTCACCTCGAGAACTTCATCCTCGAGGTTTGTGTAAACGATTCGCTTTTTCTTCTTGTCAACAAATTGGGCGAGACCTCGAAGCCTAAGTCTGAGCTCCTCAACAATTTCCAACGATACGCATTCCCAAAACTCCGGTTGTTGCACCGATTGCAAATACGCGAGCTGGGATTTGATAGCTGGAACACTTGGTTTCGTTTCGAGATTCGCAGCTATCTCAATCACCCGAAGTCGACGCATCTCGAACTTTCCGCTTTCGTTTTCGAGCAAAGCCAATTCGATCTGATAGCAGAGCAGATCAAAACGCTTTGTCTCCTCCTTTTCTTTTTCAACCTGGGTCGGCAGACCCGATAGATCTCGCTGCAAAGCTTCACAAGCTTCCTCGTTTATGGAATTCCACTGCGACTCCTCAGCGAATAGCTCAACGGTAGAAAGAGTTTTCCGCACCAAGAAGTTCTCTCTGTTCATAGAGTGAATCTCAGAACGCAGCCCACTTACAAGGGTCTCCCGGACACCACCGACTCCTTCAAAACCCGGGCTTTCATCCAACAAGTGGACGATACGTGCTCTCGATTTGAAGAGGCGTTTACCGAGCGTTTCAGACACACCCCCTCCGATTCCTTCTGGGTTTTCTTCGAAGAATTCGAAGTTGAAGCAGAAATCGAAGATTCTGAAATCGGTCTTATCCTCGCCATCTCCATACAGGCTAGGGCAAAGTCGCGTCCCTCGACCTATCATTTGCCAGAATTTGATTTTGGAGTAGACTGGCTTGAAGAAGACCAGATTCGCAACCTCCGGCACGTCGATACCCGTATCCAACATATCCACACTGATCGCTATATGTGGATCCTTCTCTTTCAAAGAAAAGTCATCGATTAGGCTCTGTGCGTATTTGACCTGATTGTCGACCACCCGAGCAAAGCTACCTTTGTATTCCGGAAAATGATGATTAAACCGCTTCTCGATATAGGCGGCGTGATCATGGCTTCGAGCGAAAATGATCGTCTTGGCAAGCCGGTCACCACCTGCGACCTTGTGGCCCTGCTCCATCAGAATCTCTAAAACCTTGTCGACAGTATCCTCGTTGAAGAGCCATTTGTTGATCGCTCCTGCATCAACTCCATCCGGATACGCATCGGTTGGCATATCATCACCCCAATCGGTAGTCTCCCATTTCCGCTTTTCCTCTTCAGAGAGATTCTCGTACCGGATGCCTTCTCTTGGATAACGAAGATTGACCTGCTTCACCCGAGGTGGGACAAGCCATTCCTCCCTTACAGCGTCCTCTAACTCGTAAGCGTCATTCGGAACACCATCCTCCAAGTCGAAAAGCTCGTAAGTATTGCGGTCGACTTCCTCACGAGGGGTAGCCGTTAGGCCAATCAGCAATGAATCGAAGTAACCGAAGATCGCTCGATATCTCTGATAAACGGAACGGTGGGCTTCATCGATTATGATCAGGTCAAAGAAGCCCGGTCCAAACCGAGCCATTCCTTTGTCCAGCTCGTCTATCAATCCCATCATAGTCGGATACGTGCTCAGATACACTCGGCCATCGCTCTTTTTCTCCGTACAGAGATTCACCGGACTAGAGCTGGGAAGATTTTTCTTAAAGGCGTTCGCTGCCTGGTTCACTAGAGACACCCTGTCAGCGAGAAACAGGGCACGTTTGACCCAGTTGCAACGTTGCAGCAGATCGACCAGTGCGATCGCCGTCCTAGTCTTACCCGTTCCAGTAGCCATGACCAGCAAGCCACGTCTATGCTTGGAAACGATATGTTCCGAAAGGCTTCCAATCGCCCGTTTCTGATAGGGCCGGCCAGCAATTTCCTTATTCACACCAGATGCAGCGGGCGTCTGGCGCTTACCTCTTCGTTGGATCAAGAGCTCCAATTCCTCTCGTGTCCGATATCCGGATACTTCCCTCGGCGGGTAATCCATGTCGTCCCAGAAATTGATCTCGTAGCCGTTCGTGTAGTAGATCAAAGGACGCACTCCGAAACGCTTCTCCAGGCAATCCGCATAGAGTTTCGCTTGCTGCTGCCCTCTGTCCACATTCTCCGTCGTCCGCTTTGCCTCGACCACAGCCAAAGGCTTTCCATTCTCGCCCCAAAGGACGTAGTCGACAAAGCCTTTGCCGCTTGGATTCGGCATGCCTTCAACTTCAAACTCAGTATCCTGAGGATTGCTCAGATCCCAGCCAGCACGCTTCAAGTCGAGATCGATATGCAGTTCCCTTGTCTTGGCTTCCGAATAGTCGTGCGTATCCTCTTCCTGGATATTCGCCACTCTGGCGAGAGCCACCTGCTCTTGCACCTCGGCAAGTTTGGCATCGAGAGCCTTTTCCCGCTCCTCTAGCTCTTTGGCCTTCTTCTCTAGTTCAGACTGCAGTTCATTCACTCGCGCCTCGTCAAGCTTCACAGAAGCAGGAGCCTCTCCCTCCCTTGGAATAATCTCAGGGTCGAAGTCGCCGACGGTCGCCAAGGGTTGGCGATGATAAGTTCGTGCTAGCCAATACAACGAATGGAAGAGCTCTCGCGTCAGGCTCTGCGCTTCCCACTGTCTGACCGGCTTTCTCTGATTGTGAACCGCAAAATTGCCCGCCTTCTGGATTGCCTTCGCTTTATGAAAGAACTGCTCAGGCACCACGTTTCGGAACTTTTCTCCATGTAGCAAAGCTCCCAGAGAGGAATCATAGGGCAACTGCAAGCGGTGGTCGTGCTCGTAAAGCCAAATGATGGACGCTTCCAACGCCATTCGCGCATAGATAACAGAAGCGCGGGCATCCGAACGGGCATATTGCTCCGCCTTCCGAGCCGCTTCAAAAAGCTCCGAGAACTCAGGTCGAAGAAACTGGAAGTTAGATAACATCAAGGATGTAGATTTTAGTTCTCATAAACAGATTAACTTTTCACAGTCGTGTTACTACTTCAATTCATCCCAGCTTAATCGTCACCGCTTTTCAGCGCAGCGATACACGCCTTCAGTCGGAGGCGATCAGATCTCGATATCACATGCTTCCCGTAAAACCTGATGACCGCTGTCTCTAGTTCTTCTCTTGATAGCTCCTCCTGAGATTTCGATATCCCCCCGATAACTTCCATCAATTCGTTACTGGGAATCTGGGAAAAATTTCGTTTGCTGTCAGGACGGACTTCGAAATCGGGCTGCCCCGTCAACTTAAGCACTTCTTCTCGCAAGCCTTCACCGGGAATACAAAACTCTTGTCTCAAAACATCCCCGGCTTGAATTAATTTTAAGATGGCTTTGTTGATAAGTTGCCGAGGATGGTCACCATAGGTCGAGCTGGTCTTCAAAATGGCATGAGTGGATAACATCGGTCCATATTCCTCTACAATGCTCTTCAATTTCGATCTGACCTCCGTCTCAAATAATGATTCTTCACCATTGTTTTCGCTCTTTTGAGTTTCAACCCCGGTAGGTAGGTTGAACTCAGAGAGTTCAAAATCAGAATCCGTTATGTAGGTCTGCATCCCTCTGGTTTGTCGAGACTCGGCCACAAATTCATCACTGCTAGAGCGACTCGGCGATTCGCCATATCGGCTGCTCTTTTCCTCCGAGCAATGCCCTAACACATCGGACACGCTCGCCGAGGTTCGGTACTCCGTTCGATCTCCTTCCAGCGAGTTCTTATTATTTTCGTTTTCTACGACAGTTTTTATTTCGGGCCCTTTATCCTCGGTTTTCTGATCAGCACCTTCTGTCTGTGATGAACT
Source organism: Pelagicoccus albus (assembly GCF_014230145.1). NCBI lineage: Bacteria > Pseudomonadati > Verrucomicrobiota > Opitutia > Puniceicoccales > Pelagicoccaceae > Pelagicoccus > Pelagicoccus albus. Next base: position 668,889 of record NZ_JACHVC010000006.1, on the reverse strand, counting down.
TTTTCCTTCATTTTGCTCATTAGACTTTCCGATACTAACGATACAGACCCTCTCAACTCCGGAACCAATATCGAGGTCAAGCTCGTCTTCGATCGTCATACCTAGAAGAGCAACTGCTACTGGATGACTCGGTTTGTAGATGTAGTTTGCTAGATTCTCCCCTGCCTCAACTACCTTCAATGTTAAGTATCCATATTTTGGATTCTGGCGAGCTATAGTCACAGTGTCACCGACCTCGACAATCTCACTTAGGTCTTCAACTTTTGTATCTAGGTCGCCTTCTTCTTTGATCTCGTCTTCGCCCACCGTCCTGAATTCCGAGTATTTACGCGAAACACTCTTTCCTTGGGTCGGCTTAATCCCCTCTTCCTCGAGTCGCGCTACCAGCGAGGCGATACACTCATCCGGAGCCGCTACGAAACTTGAGTACCAGCATCTCCAGAACTTCCACCCAACACGCTCTAAGATCTTCTGACGCGACCAATCCTCCAACCAAACTTCTGGACCATGGTAAGTATCTCCATCTAGCTCTACTGCCAATCGAGAATCGCTTTCACCCTCGATCACGAGGTCGATTCGCCGTCCTGCGCACGGGACTTGAGGAGTCACTGAGTAGCCAAGTTCGACCAGAGTTGAGAAAACTTCTTGTTCGAATGGCGATTCGCAAAGGTCTATCAAGTCCTCACCGACCTCCGCGACCTGTGGCATTGGTTCCTTGAGGTGAGCAATCAGACGCGATTTCAAGTCATCGTTCTGCAAGGTCGAAGGCTCGAAGCTATAGTAGACGTACATTCGATCCCTCGCCCGGCTAGCCGCTACGTTGTATCGCTGTTCCCACATCCGCGAGGTTACCTTGGCGATCTTTCGCTTCCCAGGCGCCACTACGAGACTCAAAAACATAATGTCCTTTTCTCTACCTTGGAACGTAGCCGAGTCGCCGCAGACGATGTCGTGAGTCAAGAACTTCTTCTGCCCTATTCGATCAAGCAATAGGTCATTAATACGTTGAGCTTGTTTATGCCCGACCATCGAAATCACTCCAATCGATCGCTTTTCGTAGACAGGATCATCTACCAGCTTCTCGATTTCGTCTACGATCGCCAGTGCCTCAGGTTCATTTACATCACGAACCCTGTAACCATCCTTTACATACACTCCAATAAGTGGCGGATCAATTCGTTCGGCCGCCTTTGGAACCCTCACAGGTAAGATACCATCCTTTCGATAGAACTGAAAACTAAACCGCACGATAGGTTCCACGCAGCGGAAATGTTCGTTCAGCAGGATCTGGCCACCGGCGAAGACACTGCTCGCCAGATCATAGAGCGAACTTTCTGGAAGCATCAAATCCGCGAACGGCTGTTTCCTCAAATAATTGTGCTTGAGCTGTACAACACGATTAAAATCCAGCCCAACTATCGTCGGACTTACCTGTTTGTCATCTCCCACAACCAGGACCTTGCGAGCTCGAGCCAACGCCGGAAGCTCTCGTATATCGCACTGGGAGGCTTCGTCGACTACTACCAGATCGAACGAGGCGTATTCAGAGGGCAATACTTCTGATGCTCTCCAGCTAGGCATAACCCAGCACGGAATCGCGCCTGAGCATCCATACATAGCCTTCTGAGCGGCTGCTCTGAAGAATGGCGCTTTCTTTCCGGTTCCGCCACCAATATTACTTATCGCCGCCACGAATTGGGACAACAACGACTTGGCCCGATCGCTCATAGAACCGCACAAGGCCAGAAAAGTCTTCTTCTCGACGATGCTCTCCAGCGTAGTTCGCATCCGCTTTTCTGCATCTAGTCGCTTCGTTTCGAGAGCAGTGAGTTCAGCTTGGGCATTGTCCTTTTCGAACACGGACTTGGCCCGAGACCAACTCCATGCTTCGAACGCCCCATCGAACTCGCCGAGCTCCTCCTCGCCTCTGTTATCGGCGCGCAGCCTCCGAGCCCAAATGGGGGCGCCCGACTCGGATATCTGACGACAGACCATATCGATCGTCTGGAAAAAAGGCTGCAGGTCGTGCAACTCCTTAAATCTCAGACAGAGCAGACGCCATGCTTCCATCAGATCCAATTCCTCCTTTTCCTTGTTTCCGAGTTGTCGTTTCACCAGTTCCAAAGCGTCCTTGGCTTCGTCCAACCCAAACCGACAAAGGTATTCGATTGTCTTGTGCCGAGTCGCTTCTGAAGCGGAAAGTCGGTAACGAGCGACGTTCACGTCGACCAACTCGGCGATTGATCGCAACGATTCTCCCGTGAACCCAAATTCGACCCGGTAATTGAGGTTCTTGAACTCCTCATAAACCGCGTTTTCCAAACGCTTCGCCTTCTGAGCTCCTTCCTCTAGAGATCGTAAACGCGCCAACACCCCTTCCAACACGCCTAGCGGAGCTTCGACTGAAACTTCCTTCAGCGGTCCTTCCTTAGCCACCGCATTCCAACGGATCACCAAGCTCCGGCAGTTGTCCTGGAAAATATAATACGACACAATATGCTTCCACATCGTGGTCGAATTGGGAGATTGGCCGACTACCCTCACCCGCTCCAACAACTCACGATTTCCTCGCTTCATTCGTTGCATGAACGAAAGGGCAGGTTTTCCTTCCGCAGCTCGCTCTGCCGCCTCTCGAAGAAATGCCAGCTCTTCTGGATTTTCGGTTCCCAAGTCGATCGGCTGACGCAGGTAAACGGTTCTCTCCGCCACAAACCGATCTATTTCTCCGTCGAGCTCCCTAGCTAGCTCGTACCAAACAGGTCTTTTCCTAGATGGATCGAAAGAGATTTCAAAGAGCTCTCGTTGCCATGCTTCGCCCGCACCCAACTCATCGAGCCATCTCGAAAACTGTCTCAACTCCTCGCCCAAAGCACCCAGTTTTTCCGCCTGAGCTGGCCCTATTCTCTCGATCAAGGAGCCTTTGGCTACCATCGCTTCCAATTCGTCCTTGGCGAGAAAATCGCGATGAGCCCGAGCAATCTCCTCAGTCGAAGGTAACTGATCCAATCTCGGTATTCCTACTCCAAGAAGGGCCAAATCTTCGCCCACCCACTCTTTCGCGTCCTTGAGCTTTTCCAGATCCGAACGAGAAAACGTAGGGTTATACTTCGGCTCGTTTCCAAGCTTGTCGGTAAACCAGTGGTAGCGATTTCTTCCTTCCACAACCCATTTAGCCAGTTCCGTCGCATTCTCGAATCGTTGCTCCAGAAATGGGAGCTTCACTTCTTCGAGCTGCTTCTTTACCAGAGTTTCTACGTTCCGGGCAATCTGCTCCAGCTCCGACTCTATCGATTCCAGCTGGACCTCGCCCCGGCTGATTTCCTGATGCAGGTACCCCTCTCGCCCTTGCAACGAAATGACCTTAGCTTGAAGCGTTTCAATAGCCTCCTTTTGCTGCCTCATCCCCTCCCGGTCGCTGGACACCAGCGAAACGACTAGCGGCTGAATCGGCTTCGGGATTTGATTCTTCAGTACCTTGAGAGCCGTCTCAGACTTAGCCGTCACCAAAACCCGCCTGCCAGTCGCCAGATAGTGGCAGATTATATTGGCGATAGTATGCGTCTTGCCCGTTCCCGGAGGCCCTTGGACCACAACACCAACTCGATCCTCAAGCCGCCTCACTATTTCTCGCTGAGCATCATTGAAAGGCTTTGGGAAGTACAAACTACGACTTCTATCCGCCGAACTGCCGCTTCCACTGCCATGTCCACTCGCCGGCCAACCCATTCCACCTGTCGTCGGTTTTTCATCAGAGGGCAGCTGAGCAAAATGAAACGCAGCTTTATCATTAGTCGACTCGACCTTATCAGCATTACTCTGCAGACGCTCGATATCTTCGGAAAGGGCGTTTGGCGCCTTCTTCCTAACGAAAAGGGCCCACGTATCCGTGACCGCCAAGTCCTCGCTGGGATTCGGAAGACTTCGGTCAGTCGGATCCTTGACGATATCCGGCCAATATCTCGCCCTACCCGAAAGTTGCGATGCAGCGCTTCTCAGAATCAAATCGCAATTCCCTGAATCATCTGCGGAGAGCAACTGATCGTCCTCTTCCAATTGGCGAACCGTTTCATCGAAGAAACGTTTCACTCCAGCGACTCCACTGATACCAAGCGTTTCGTAGGTTTCAAGGTTCAGTCTCGGCCTCGCTTGCCAAGTGGAGCGAGGCCGCACGAGCAAAGTCTGTTCTCCATTCAGTTCAAACTCCACCTGGAACTCGATCAATGGATGACTGAGCCTATGCTTTTGCCCGTCTACACCTTCCGCAATCCAAGTAGAATGCCCCAGCCCCCAAATCGCCTCCAGTGGGCCATCACTCTCGCCAACCACCATCTTCTGTTGAACGCTGAAGAGTTTGTGGTAGACTTTCATCGAATCCCGACGCGGACGTTCTTCCACAGACCAAGGATACCAATGGGCCTCCAAATAAGCATTTAAGGCTTTCTCCAAGCTCGGGTTGTCTTCGCTCAGTAACCTTACGTCCGACATCCCTGGCTCGCGTGGAGAGTTCATCACGTTCCCTCGCTGCAGCTCCCCCTTCACCAACATAGTTTCGGCCATCTCATGAGAAACCGTCACCATTCGTGAGTCCACAAGCGTCGGTACCTGCTCCGGATCGTCGCTGTTTTCCACCCAATCTTCGAGTTCCTCCGGCAGTTCCGGAGGCAAATCCTTGTGCAGCCTTTCGATCTCCATCCAAACCGGCCCCCCATCGCTACCCTCAAAGAAATAGCGAATGCCTGGCAGGCCCTGCACTTCGCCTTCCGTTGCAGCAAAATCCGTGTATTCGGAAATTTGCCACACTACTTTCTTTTGAAACTCCACGAGCTTCTTCACGTACTCTAGCGTTTCGACTAGAACTTTTCTTGGGTCAGATTCAGACATTTTTTCTAAATTTCCTCTTCAACTCTCCTGCTTCCGGCTGGAACGCCAAGCTTCCATAATCCGCTCGTACTGTCCTTCTTTTTGGAGCTCTTCGATTAGATGCTCAACCCACGCCGGAGTGTAGACGTAGTCGCCATGCACCTCGTCGTAGACGCAGTATTTAGTAATCGTCTTGTCTGGGCGCTTAGAGTCCTTGCTCGGGCGTATTCCATAAAATTCAACTGCAGCTGCGTGGTGGTACGATGGAGAGAATTTCTTTTTGAAGCCCTTTTGACTCACCTGAGTCATAACCTTCTCGCAAACGTTACCCGCCTTCAGCCGACCTTTGTTAGCTACCGGTACCTGCCTCTCCTTTATCATCGCAGTTAGCTTTTCCCCAAACTTGCGGCCAGAGGGTTCATCCGGATCAAAAGGGACAAACTCAACCGCCAGATCACTCGAGTTCTCACGACTCGCGATCTTGGGAACGATGAAGACCTTGTAGCAGTACTCCATCGAGTCCTGGATCTCGCCACTCAAATTCCCCCTGTGGTTTTCTATGAATTTCGCAATGTCCTCTGGCATTGGCAGGAGCTGTCTCCTAATTGCCTCGCATTGCTCCGCACTCTTAGCTCGAGAAAACTGAACTGCGAGAGCCAGGCTCTCTGCTAAACTAGCGTTCTGACCGAATTGACCGACCAGCAGATCCTCAAAATTCATAACCATAGCTTGGCAGTAGCCAAACAGCGAATGGTCTATTTCCGGTAGGCTGCGGTGCTCGATTTCATTTCGCAATCCGATGAAAAACTCTAGATTGGACCGCGACGGAGAGGATTCACCTCCGTAGAATACCTTCAAGCATTTACTCAAATCCCAATACTTGTCTTCGTTTTCGTTCTCTGCCCTCGGGTATTTGGGAACGATCCCGAGTCTGTAGTAGAATGCGTGATACAGGCTCGTCCAAGCAATCACCATCAGTGCGACAAACCCTTGCGTCCGAAAAGTTGATAGTGGCTTGTTGTAAAGCTCGACTGCAAGACACGCAGATTCTCTCGCTTTTCGAAGCTGCAGTTTCCATTCGTCGCCCTTCGCCTTCTTAGCGACTTTATCCAGCACGAGCCAAAGTTCCGACTTTGACAGTTCCCCAAACCGCTTCGAGTACTTTTCATGGAAAGCATCGAACTCAACCGTGTAAACCATCGATGCTCTAGCCGCGAGTTTCTCGCCCACTTGCTTTCCAACAAACACAGTTTCCTTTTGCCCTACTTTCGGAGCATGAACAGTCGCCCGCCTTCCACTCACTCCACCCTTCTTCCCAATTCTGAAGAAGGCCTGCATCAGAGCTGACTTCGAGATTCGCGATCCCGAACGTTCACCGTAGAGAGCATGAAGGCTCTCGAAATCCGATGAATATGGCAGAGCATCCCTGGGCTCCTTGGTTTCTTTCACCAAAAGCGTTCGAGCGATAGCCTCATCAACCTTTTCCCGTAGATCAGTCACGATCCGTCTCCTTTGATGGCTTTAGCGGCTTCGCAATCTCCTCATTCAACTTCTTCCAATGATTCTTAATCTGCCTTTTAATCTCGGAAGCATTCATACGCTCTGCAGCATCAATCGCGTACGTAATGAAATTCTTCTTACAGTGCTTTGACTCACCAGATTTCAACCTCCGCTTTCGACGTATCAAATACGAGTAGCGTACTTTCAGCTTACGTGTTCGCAACTCTGTGGTAGGCAGTCCGTGCTTCCTCAGTTTCTTGTTTGCAGCTCGACAGTTGATCTTTGCAAACCGTACTCCACGACGCATCTTTCCATAATACCGAACCAATGACGATGATCGGATCAGCTTCTGCACTCCGTTGAAATCAAAGCCTAAGTACTGCAGTACTTCATCATCGATAGCTCGACTCTTTGGCTCTTCTGAAAAACGGACCCTAGCCGTCTTCTCCTCATTCAATTCCAAACCAAGCTTCCGAATCTCTTCAGCAGCGATTCTCTCCACTGTCTGAACCATACTCGGTGGCACGACTAAGAGGATGTCGTCACAGTATCTTCGATACATTCCACGACTCGCGGAAACCGCATTCTTCATGATCCGATCGAACTCGAACATATAAACATTCGAGAGCAAAGCACTAATCGGGGAGCCCTGCGGAATACCACGACCTTCTTGTGGATTAGACCAAAGCAACTCCGGCTTGCAGACCTTGGAGCGAAAATCAGATGCACTGCAAATACGTCGCAGCTTTGCCCCCTTACCTCGCGTCTCCCACCTATCGATACCGACCGCTTCCAACGCCCGATCCCGGTCGATCCACTTAAAACGAGTCAGGTACTTGAACAACGCAAAGTGATCAGGTGGCAAGCGATCGACTCGTAGCGTCCTTGCCCATCGAGCCTTCAAGACAAGATGGTCCAAGTTATCGAAGAACTTCCGTACATCCAAGCCGACAGCTACGCACGGACGGTTGCTCTGAATAAACTCAAATGCCTCATCAGCAAAGTCGATATTGTTCCTATTTGCTCCGGTCAGCTTTCGAAACGCAGTTACGTTGTCGCCAATCCCAGTCCGTAAGACATCTGCTTCATAGGCTTCAGACAATATCCTCGCATAGTGCGAGCATATGGCTGCATCCAAATGGGCAGCCAACTTGATCGGTCGCTTCTTAGGTTCCCGAAGGGGCTTTCCATCTGCTCCCTTCAGAATATGTCCATCAGCCCCTTTGGTAATCCTTGGTGTCTCGATCGTGAAACCAAGGAACGGATAAAACGAATGGCGAGCGACCCGATCTGGGGAAGTCGCTAGCTCTTCCGCCGTCTCACGGCTAGGCGGTGCATCGAAATGCAAATAACTCCTTGGCCTGTATTCAAACTCTGGCACTTGGAAGCCTTTCCGTCTCTAGAAATTCGCAAGAGGAGAAAGACCCGTCCGAAGACGAGCTGGGATAAGGGTAGCAGCGAGTCCACATTCCCTTTCTCCTCCTTTGAAGCACGACCACAGGTCGTGCATGATCCTTGCCGAAGCAAAGCGCTGCGTATGTAACTATGCATAGCATAATATCTACCATGAACCTAAATCTTAGAATCCATAGCAGGCACGAAGCTGGGGCCACGGCACCACGAAAGTGGTACACGAAGCTTGACTTCGGTGTCTTGCCCCCAACGCCTATTTCATCATTGGGTGTCCTCTGCTGCCGCTGAGGAGGTAAAATTCTGTTGTATCCATACTCCACTACAGGTCTCCTTTGAAGGCACGTTGTTGTAGGGAGGCGAAGAGGGTGTCGAGCTGGGCGAGGTGCTCGCGGTGGCGGGCCTTTTGCCGCTCCACCGATTCCACGATCGACGCAAAGCGACGTTGCAGGTCGAGAGGGGGAAGCGGGATTTCCAATTCCTTAATCTTCCCCAAATACAAGCCTGACTGAGCACCTGTATTTCGTTGCCCCAGAAGCTTAAACTGAATGTATCCAGAATCGAAAAGATGTAGCAAAAAACTCGGCAACATCCGATCTCGATTCGGTTTGATCAATGCTACGCTTCGAGCCAGTGAAAACTCTTCGCCTTCAGGCACCAGAGCAACTTTCCCTATGGTAGCACCAACGCATACTAGCAAAAGATCTCCAGCCTCCGGACCACACCTTTTGTAGATTCGTCTGTGATCTTCTTCTGAGATATAAGAAACGTCAGACAAATCGATGGACTTCTGCTTCGTTACGTTCCTAGCCATCAAGTAAAGACGACCAGATTCGAGACGCTCGACGGTTCCATGCTCTCCATCCGTAATTTTCGTACAGCAATCGACGAGTCTACTTATCTTGAACTTCGAAGACCATCGATTGGGGTCGCCGAATAGGTCTAGGAAGGTGGATTGGAGAAGGGTGTCGAGTTGGGCGAGCGCGGCGCGGCGCTTCGCCCGCAAGCCATCCGCCGCATCCAAAATCCCCGCTATCCGCTTCTGCTCCGCCAACGGCGGAAGCGGGATTTGTAGGTCGGCTAAATCAGCCTTAACAATACCTGGGATGGCAGCTCCCTGCGCTAGTTTGTGAATTCGCGGCTCTACCGACTTTATAAAAGTATAGAGATAGAACTGATCTATTTTTGTAAGCCTTGGTCTTATTGCCATCAGCTGACGACCGATCGCAGCATCAATTCCTAGATTTGATTTCCCAACACCACTACCTTTGACGGTGACGAGGACATCGCCTTTCTCAGCAAACACCTTGGGAGCCGAAGTCCATTTTGTAACAGACGGGACTCTCATTCCAAAATCAACTGGTCCAGTCAGATAAGGCGTACCAGATTCATCATCTGAATACAGATCAGAAGGGATATGTTGACCCGCCACAATGTCGGCAGCTTCGGATAGACTAGAAATAGTCCAACTCATCCAATCAGCTCCTCCAGCTCTTTCTGCCCTTTGGCGATCTCGGCTTCCAGCTCGTTCAAGCCGGCGAGAATATCCTTGGGCGATTCGTATTGAACTTCCTCATACTCGACTTCCTTATAGCGATTGATGGAGAGGTCGTAATCGTTGGCGGCGATGTCGACCTTGGGCACGAGAAAGCTTTGCTCGGTGCGTTTGCGACCGGTCTCGCCTGCGAGATTGTTCCAGCGGGTCAGCACATCGGGCAGGTTGTTTTTGGCATGCTCTTCGGGCTTGAGCTGGCGGGCGGGCACGGGGCCGAGCAGCTCGGGGTCGAGCAGGTTGGTCCGCTTGTCATCGAGCGATTGGCCGTCGGCTTGCATGTCGTAGAACCAGACATTGTCCGTGCCACCAGAGTTGGTTTTGGTGAAGAAGAGAATGGCGGTCGATACGCCGGCGTAGGGCTTGAAAGTGCCGGAGGGCATGGACACCACGGCGTCGAGCTTTTGCTCCTCCACCAGCATTTTCCGCAGGGTCTTGTGAGCCTTGGACGAACCGAAGAGTACGCCGTCGGGCACGATGACCGCTGCCCGTCCGCCGAGTTTGAGCAGTCGCAGGAAGAGAGCGATGAAGAGCAGCTCGGTTTTCTTGGTCTTGACGATCTGCAGCAGGTCCTTGGCGGTGGACTCGTAGTCGAGACTGCCGGCGAAGGGCGGATTGGCGAGGATGAGCGAATAAGCCTCGGAGTCGCCGGCATGGGTTTCCTCCAGCGAATCCTTGTAGCGCACGTCTGGGTTTTCCACGCCGTGCAGCATCATGTTCATTGAGCCGATGCGCAGCATGGTGCTGTCGAAGTCGTAGCCATGAAAGGTCTCCTCGTTGAAGCGACGACGGCTGGCGGCGTTTTTGAAGATCTCGCTGCTGTAGTTGTCCCGCAAATACTCGTTGGCCGCCACGAGGAAGCCGCAGGTACCGCAAGCGGGGTCGCAAATGGCGTCGCTGGGCTGCGGAGCCATCATCTCCACCATGAGTCGGATGATGTGGCGAGGGGTGCGGAACTGGCCGTTTTGCCCGGCGCTGGCGATCTTGCCCAGCATGTATTCGTACAGGTCGCCCTTGGTATCGCGGTCGGCCATCTCGATGGCGTCGAGCATGTCCACCACGTTGGCCAGCAGGCTGGCTTTGGGGAACATGAAGAGAGCGTCCTTCATGTGGCTGGAGAAGGAGGACTCGCTGCCCTCCCCTTCGCTCAGCTCGTCGCGCCCGTTTTGCCCGAGGGCCTTCATGAAGGGGAAGACCTGGTCGCGGACCAGATTGAACATGGGCTCGGGGGCGAGATTTTTGAAACGGCTCCAGCGCAACTCCTGGCAATCGACGGGACGGTGCTCCACGGCAGGGTTCTTGCCCTCGGGAAAGATCGGCTCTTCGATGGGCGTGCCGAGTCGGTTGGCCTTGGCCTCGCGCAGGGTATGCAGCTCGTCGAGACGCTTGATGAAGAGCAAGTAGGTCAGCTGCTCGATAACGGTAAGGGGATTGGCAATGCCGCCCGCCCACATGGCGTCCCAAATGCGGTCTACCTTGGATCTGATTTCACCAGTGATCATAGAGAAAAGTTTATCGTAAGAATTGAAGAAGTGCGTTTGAGCGTAGCGCAGGCTGCGCGAAGAAAGGGGGGTTACGAGAGGGCTTCCAATTTATCGAAGAAAGCTTCGATCTCCGAGCGGTCGCCGAACCAATCCTCAACTCCATGGTAGCCACTACGCTTCTCCTCAGGGATGGCGAGTCTGGGTACACGGGAGAAATGCTCCAGTACGAGATCCTTGAGTCGGGAACCGCCCTCATCATTCGAAACAAGATGAAGCGAGAACACGATCCCTCCATTAGAATCAAAGAAAAGAAAGGAACGGGAGCTCAGTTCAGGAAAGGTTACGATGAGGGATCCAGTCTTTCGTCCATTTCCCATTCGGAGGGTTAAACGTTCCGACGCCTTCAAGCGATCACTAAACCCTCGCAGCCAATCGACTTGCTGAGGCGCACAGTTTCCATTCAAGGCCTCAAAAAACTCTTCCTCGGTCCAGCGGCGACGTGGGCCTGCGCGGGAAGTAACCGTAACCTTTTTCTTAATGGTCCGCGCCTCTTCCGTGTAGCCCCAAAGACTTGGAATGACGAAGCGCTGGTTTGCAGACTGAAATTGCTTGGCCTCGACAATCAGCATTTCGGTACGTTCGAGTTGCGAGTTGAGGAATTCGACGATGCTACGGAGTTCAGGGCGAGCCTCCTCCATGAAGAAGACAAGGCGTACCTGCCCCTGCTTTATGTTGTTTTCCACCAGATCAAGGTAGTCGTCCAGCGATTCGCCAGAGTCGGGGCCTAGAGTTTGAAGCAAGCCATCCAAGGTGGTGCCACGACGCAGAGCTTCCGACGTCAGATAATCGGCAACAAGATCACGCGAGAAGTAACCACTGCCATTCGCCGCATAGTCGAACATCTGCCCAATCACTTCCCGACGAGAGCGCGAATCCAAGAAACGTTTGCACTCCACGAATGTGGGGATGCCTGACTGGTCGAGTAGAAGGAAGTCGCAGGACCAACGATTGTCTCCCGTGGTCGGATCCTCGATCGGCAACTCTCGCTTGACGCAAATCCATCGCCGCGGATCCTCTGGGTTGATCTGATCCCCGGGAATCAGGTCGAGGTTTTTCTCGAGGATATCCTGCAGCTCTCGAGTCTCGTCAGAGCACCGGATACGCTGCATCGGATTCGAGGAGCCATCGGGGTTTAAAAGGTACGCGTTGTTCATTTATTCAAGATCGAGAAGCGGTAAGAGCCTAGAAGCTCTTACATTCGCTCATTCGTAATAGGCCCTAGGCTTTTTACAAGTTTGGATCTGTAAGGGACGGATCATTTAGGGCCGAGCTGCACGTGCGATTCGGGCAACGGACTAGCCACCTAGCCACCCTGCAGAGGTATCGGCATAACCCTACAAATGCCATTTTACGATGATACCTTACTCGAAGCGAATTTTTAGCCATACCCCTTCAAACCCTTTAGGCCACCACCTACCCTGAAAGATGAAACCCTGAGACCGAATCAAATGGGGCGAGAGCTAGCGGATGTGGCGAGATCCTTCGACAGCACCCTATCTGATATATTAGCGAGCAAATCAAACAGTCCAGAGGCCCATCACAATAAGATCATGTCACAATGCTGCTTCCGAATGCCAACACCCTGCAAGCCTCCTTACGAGGCATCCTTATTCCGATTCCTGAAACTGATAACCCAGCAGACTTGGGGAATGAGGACATCGAAAAAATTTGCCCTGAGGGTCAGCTCCAATCCCACGTCGTTACCAAGCCTTATCGTACTATGTGATTCGAACTATTCCGAGAACCTCTGCCTGCAACGGTAAACCTTTATATGAAGCGATCAGAGCCTTTCACCTTTTGGGTGGATAAATCTGGTCCCATTTGCTCTCAGCTTAGCTGCTTTCTGTTGTCATGCAGAACCCTGTCGAGCTCAAGTTTGTCGAACAATTTTTGAGTTTCGGTGTTGCCCTGTTTGAAACGGATGCCCTCCTCCCTCACAAACCGCAGAAACTTGCGCTGCTTAGGATCCCTGCCGCCCATGCCGCAGTAGTGTGCCGCTTCCGTCGTGCTTAGATATCTCACGGTTGCACCTCCTTTGCCCCTTTCAAGGATCTCATTTTGGTCGGCGAGCATTCGTTGCATTTGCGTTAAAATATCCCAGGCGGGGCAGGCTTTGCTGATCGCAGGCTCAGCGGAATCCGATGGAAAAATGATGCACCCCTGACAATCTTTAGGGTTATCTACGTCGCGCTCAGGGTAGGCTTTATTCGGTAAACGAGTTCTCACCCTAGGGATATGAGAGGCAAGGGGTCGCGTCAAAGCGGGGTGGGCAACTTTTTTCGGAAACACCGAAAAAATCAGCCATAGGTTTTCAAGGAAGCAGTATCCTGCCCATACTCCTCAAAAACCAAATGAGAGGACTAGTACCTTAACCATCCGATTAAGCCTTTGTCTTGCTGAATAACTTTGTTGCCCCTTCGAAAACCTCCACCTCGTCCCCTCGAGAATAGGTCAACTCTTACAGTACCGCCCGGATACGGCCGGAGTCTAGCGAAGCCTACAAAATGTGAACCCCGAGAGACAACTGCTGAAAGTTTAATCAGGATTTTCAGAGGTGGCCTTGTTGGCCCCTCCCCAATGTCCCATATATAGCTCAGAAAGCCCAAACAGCGCAAGGTAGCGTTTCAAATCAAAGTTCCTCAAATGTTTTACTCTCGTTGCAAACAAGTCAGCCGTAGCCAAGGCCACTCAGTGGCCGCAAAAGTAGCCTACATCGCACGTAAAAAACTCACCAACGACCGCACTGGTCATGTGCACAATTTCAGCAACCGCAAAGACCTATACCGTGTGGAGCTCATCGGTGCCGAGGAACCGAAAATGACCCTGCAAGATTATAGCGACAACTGCGAGGCATCGCACACACATTGCAAAGCGAACCTTGGACGGGATATGGTCGTAGCGATACCGTACGAATTGGCTGTCTACCCCGAGGAAATGCTCGCGTGCGTCTGGGGACTGGCTCTGTACATCGCAGGCAAATTTAACACCGTCGTTGTCGCCGCAATCCACCTGGCGAAGGGTAATCCACACGCACATATATTTATTCCGAGCCGGGAGTTTTCCTACGGCCTGGAAGGGAGTAAACAAATCGGTTTCCTCAAGCAAAAGCGCCTGGAGGATTTAGGCAATCCGTGTAAGTCGGGCATGCACATACGCAGCTTACGCCAGGCATGGGAGATGATTGTAAATCGGGCTTTCGCAGCGCGGGGTATCGAAACGCGGATAGACCACCGAAGTTACGAGGCGCGAGGGTTACCCGCCCTCGGCGAAAAGCATGTAGGCTCTGGGTCAGACGAATACGTAAAGCTCGCGAAGGGAGAAAACGAATTGATTCGTCGGCGAAACCGCCTCGTCCTCGAAGAGCTGATACCGGCTATTAAGGCGCTGAAACGCGAGCGAGACAACCTTTCCGAACAATTGAAAAAACTGAAGAAAAGACAGATTACAGCGCTCGACGCGAGCATCGGAAAAGAGGCAGAACCGACGCCTCCGCTTGGGCAATGTGATACCGGGGCCTTCGACTCGGCTCCGTCCAAGCAAAACCAAACCTGGAAGACTCACGTTGAAACGAAAGCCCCTGACGCCAAGGCTTCCCAGCCCGAGGAGAGCCTGAAGAGTGCGAACCTGAGCCCTCCGATTTCCCCGACCCTCGATGCTCCCGAAGATGACCCTGAAGAGGAAAAAAGGCGCAAACGAGAAAAGAGGACCCTTGATGCGGAAAGGGACAAACAAGCGGTTCAGGACGCCGCAAGCAAACTTGTTATGGCGTCCATCCTACCTTCGGCTCAAGAGGCTAAACAAGAGCCTTTAACGAACCCTTGTCCCGCAAGATACAAACAAGACCCTCGCAATCCCAAAAATGATATAGCGAGTACTCCGAGCCTACCCTCGACCAACCTTTCAAGTCCCGATTCCGAGGGTAATAAACAGATCAAAAAAAAGAACGATGAAAGCGCATTGAAAGCAGCAAGTAGGCTGCTGGCCGATTCTACTGTTCCTTACTCTCCAAGGGTAGACATCTTTGAAGAGTCCTCTCCAAAGACCGAGAAAAAGCTCAGCCGGAGGAAGCAGATGCCTGAAAATAGGACCCACAAGGTAAGTGAGAGACAAAACAACGAGCGTGACCTAGGTCGTTAGCTCGCCTCACTTGCTTGTCCTAATATCCCCATTCAGCTATCCTCATAACTCTCAGAATTCTGTAAAAAAACAGAAAATCTCCCGATTCCGCCCCCCAAAACGCCCATACAGCAAGCGATGAAGATAGATAAAGAAATCGAAGAAATTGAATCGGTAATAGCGCGAACCTCTAAAAAGATACTGCAGCTTGAGAACAGGCTGGCTCAAAGAGAAAGCCGGAAACGGTTGAGAGATCGAAAGCTTTACGGCGGAGAAATTCTGAAGCTGCGCGAAGAATACCCTGATCACCCTATCGTACTGATGCTAGATAGGATAATGGACAAGAACAACGGGGAGGGTTCTGATCAATGATGCAGTTCGACAAGCGAAAATATTTTTGGCATCATAATCTGCGGAAGATGCAATTCTTCTTGTCAAATTACAGGACTAAACCGCGACATATGGACGGATTGTATTTGGGCTTAATCCGCCCTTACTACCGCGTATTGGACACCAAAATGCCATCACATGAAGCCGATAGATATAAACTAGCTTACGCGAGGGAAATCGGGGCCGAGGTCCTTAATCTGATCGACTCTAAAATGACTGACCGGGACCGAGCTTTATCCTTCGAGCGAGTCCGAGCCAAAGTCGAGGCCCACTACCAATGAAAGCCGAGGATCGCATCAAAAAGCAAATCGAAAACCTGAACAGCAAAAAAGCAAAGTTGCGCGCTAAGCTGGCAGCGCAACGCGCTAGGGCCCGCGTGGAACTTGTCGACTCGCTGCTAAAAGGGAAAGTCCCACCGGACGTGGATCCCTCATTACTGAAGGCCATGCATGAAACCTTAGAGCTACATTTTTTGAAGGAGGACTGCAAGGCCGGTAACATTTAGTCCCGCTAAACCTGCGTACTCTCAGCTAGTTTTCAACCTTCGGGACTTCCGTCTGTCCAGGTCCCATAACTAAGCGTCGATTGAAAGATAGTTTCAGTCCGAGGCTGCGGCTGAAGGTCGGCGTAGGTTGAGCATTACCTAGCGCCTCGATGTTCGACAACTGCAACGCGTTGCCAGAGATCCCGCAACGAAACGGGATAACGATAGCTCCAGAGTCAAACACTCGGAAAAGCAGGGCCACAGCAAGTCGTACCAAATTTTTGGCCTCAAATTTCTCAATCCTCTGTTTCGCCAGTTCCAGGGTCTCGGTACGCAAAGCCACGCTCAATGTCGCCTGCAGACTATGCTGAGGTCTTGGAGGCAGCAGAACATAAGTTCTACTCTCTTCGAGGCCTTTAGCCAGACTGTGACAAACAACTCGAACCAGAGCACTAACATCCAGCAACGTCGCCACCTCGATTTCCACCAATTTGCTCTCCCACTCCGACGGAATGCGTACCGAGACATTCGAAGTGGCTGGTTTCTTTCGACGTATTCTTGTTTGAGCTACCCTGTTCGGAGACATGATCAATAAGTAATAAGTTATTGCATTATCTTTTTGCAATAACTTATTACTTCTAAACGAGCCTCAAGAACATTGATTCTGGCTGAGTAACTGTGATAACAACCAAGTCATTTCCGCGGAACTCTTCGATAGCACGAGCTAGCTCACCTTGAAGGCGCACTAACGTTCTCTAGGGAATCTCGACTAAGTGCCAGCGGACAGCTAAGTTCGTCAATTCCTTGGGATCGAATAAAGGAGACAGTAACCAATGAGCGAGACACCCGAAACAGAGGAGATGCGAGAACTGCGCAATCTGCTTTATCAAGAGATCGGAAAAAACCTGCTGAGGTTCCAGCTACTAGAGATACTGCTCAAGGACTTGGTATCCAAATCGGACCTCAAAATTAAGGGCGAAGAAATTTCAAAACCGCAAACCGAGCAGCAGACACTCGGCGGCATTTCGACTCGATTCTTCGATAAGGTTGTATCTGATATAGATTCCAAATTGGCAGAGCTAGCGAATCACAACACAAGCCAGACGACCATTTTTTCCGGATTTCGTATTAAGCTCGAGGGCGAGGCGAAGGAGGAGGTCACTGAACGCATGAGGAAGCTAGTCGATGAACGCAACGATCTCGTGCATACTTCGCTTAAAACAATGGATCTCGAAACAGTCGAAAGCTGCCGGAGAGAGATCAAAACGCTACAGGACCAAAGAGTCCGCATTCAGCGTGAGATCGTTTGGCTCAAATCCATTCTGGAAATTAATAGCGAAACCATGGAGAAGGTTTTTGAGGAATTGGAGCGACCTGGTTTTCTACACCAGATTCGGGAAGAAACATAATAAACTTGGTGCTTCCGAATCGCTTTGGTTCTAGAACTTCTGAAAACAGCAAACGAAGTTCGCAGTAGCACGCGTTAAGCAACCTTTAGTATACCACCTCCAATTTTCTCAATCTCCCAAGCAGGCACCCAAAAGAAAGTCGAAGTATACTCGTAACCACTACACAAACGTGTTCGCGATTCACCTTTGCTTAAAAAGTATGTCCATTCGAGGCGATGCCGGTCTATGTAGTTACGTAGCTGCTTCCGTGGCGCGCAGACGGCACGCAGAGTATCGGCGTACAGCCATATGACGTAGTCGGCATCGCCCTCGAGCCCCCTTATTCCCCTCTCCTTCACCGACCAGTACTCTACTGGAAGGTTGTCGCAGCGGGATCCAATCCAAGGCGATTTCTTGAGCATCAGCTTTATGTCGACTTTGCGCATTCCCGAGCGGCAATTAACAAAATAGTCCGTTCCCGCTCGGTCCTCTTTCTCGGTCGATTTGTAATGGTTTTCATAGTCTGGAAATACGCTTTTGAATACGGCAGCAAGATCCAGTTTTCCCAAAACCCTTTCCGCCTTTAGCCTGCTTGTTTCGTAATCAGTTATCTTTTGCATACCCAACCGCTAGATCCATTTTAGGCAGTCTGTCCAGACGGTTTTTTTGGGGTCCGTATCCTAATTTCCCCTACAGTCTTTTAGAGTCCGATAGAGTCCCTTTAAGTCCTCTATTGTCCTTGAATTATTTTTGGGCGAACGAGCGCCAGCCCTAGCCTTTGGCTGGGGCTTACGCTCCAACATTCCTTGTTTTTTGAATATGGGGCTACTGGTAGCGAATGGCGTTCCTCGCGACAAGTCGCTCGTCCCTCAAGGCCGCAAAAGCGGCGCAACATATAACAAAAGGACAATAATGCTCTCTCGAGATATGATAAATAACCTCAAGTCTCGTATCGATATCGTAACTACGATTCGGAAAACCGTCAATCTTGACCAGGAGGAGGACTACTTCTACTTTGGCCAAAGCCCGTTCACAAACGGAGCCAAGGATAAGTTCCTGGTGGTCTCCGGCACCTACCAATGGTTCCGCTGCCTGAAAACTGGAAAAAATGGCGACGTCATAGACTGGGTCATGGCTACGGACGGGATCGGTTTCGAGGAGGCCGTTGCCCGGCTGGCCAAAAGCGACGGCCAGCGGCTCACGAGCGATCCTCCACCGAAGGCCCCCTCCTTGCCTGGTTCGGAAAGCAAACGGGAGGACAAGGGATTATGAGCGGAAGAAACAAGCTGGTCGACGGTTCCGGACTTCTCGAAACGCTTTTTGACGAACATTCCCGGCCCTCGCTCAAATGGCTTAGCCGTATGCGAAGTTCGGGAGTGATTCCCTCGCTAAAGGTCGGACGCCTGGTGCGCTACGATCCGTTAAAGGTGAAACAAGCATTGGCCAGAATCCAGGCCGCCAAGTAGCGGCCGTCGGCAACACAAACCCCAATTATACATAAAACAAAGAAACGCTAAGGAACGGACGTCCATAAACAATCTGACTGACGAAGCGTTCCGAAAACCAAAAGACAATTAAAGGCCCCGAAGCGCGCGACGCTCCGGGGCCTTTCCTTACCTAGAAAACACGACATGTTAACATCAATAAAACAATACCAGGACCACGATCTGCGAGCCATGACGAAGCTAAACGAGGAAGAGATCGAATACCTGTACGCAGGGATCGTATTCGAAGATCCCGAGCCAAGCTTCGAGGTAATGGGCAGAGCCAGAAGGGCCCGAGCCTGGAAACTTCTGGATTTCGTGGCTCGACTTCATATCGAGCACGATGACCAATGCGCAAGGGCCCGGATGAGCCTATCCTACGCCTATCGCAAGCTGGGCCGGCAAGAAGAGGCGGACAAATGCATCGACGAAGCCTTCAAGACTTGTGAGGACCAGGCCGAGCTAGAGCTTGAAATCGCCCGCATGCTGGCTTTCGACGGGCGTCTGGATCAGGCCAAGTCCCATCTCGAAACCTACGCCCATCTGATTCGCGAAGAGGAAAGCGTGAATCCGGATACCGAAGCGATCCTGGAGGCCTTTCGGGAGGATCGCGAGCCTCCCGCTTCCGCGTTGCCCCCGCCGAAACCCGATCCGTTTCCATGCATCAATACCAACACCAACCCCTACATCGATTTCACGGTCCTCTCCGATACCGCAGGTCTGAACGACAGGTTCGACCTGAGCGGCGACGCCCTCATCCATTGCGGGAACTTCTACGCGTCCGGCGAAACCGATCCCGGGTTGCAGCGCCTCAAGGCCTGGTTCGCCAGACAGGACTTCAAGCGCAAGTTCATCGTGCCCGGCCATAACGACTACCCTTTGCTGGAGGCCGCCAGCCAGGGCGCGGAAGCGATCGAGGGTTTTGAAATCCTAAATGGCAAGCTTGCCGAAATCGGAGGGTTCAAGATCTACGGGGCATCCTTCTTCTCCCGCCTGGAAAACGAGCGCTTCGGCCTGCGAAGCGCGGAGGAGACGCTTGCGGCAGCCGAGGCGATTCCGGATGATATAGACCTGCTAGCCACGCACATGCCGCCGTTCGGGATTCTGGACGACTCGATTCCCGGAACCAACAAGGGATGCCCGATCCTGCGGGAACGCGTCCGTTGGATTGCGCCGCGCTACCATGTTTTCGGACACGACGAGGGCTACGGCTACGACCGGGACAACGGTACGAAATTCAACAACGTCTCGCAGCACGGAAGCTTTTGGCTCCTGCCCCTGGCCCACACGAAGCAAACCCAAGCCGAGGGCCACGTAAACGCCGTCCGGGACGCTTGTAGCTAGCGATCCGATACAAACCCGGAGAGCGGCCGCGCCCAACGGTCCGCTCTCCCTTCCTTTCGAACCACGGCTTAACGGCCACCTGCCAAGCTAGGCTCTCCATTTCTTTTTCTTTTCCCCTTTTTCTTTTTCTTGAGATGGAGCTCGGCGCGACGGGTGGGTGGTTCTGATTCGGTTGCTGGTTGCTGATTACGGGTTCTAGGCAGACTAAATTGATCCCACAGCTAAACAGGGCGACCGGGCAACGACTTATAGGATTCGATGTCTTTGCTAGGATAGTGCGAACCTGTTACTCGTTTAGATATAGAATTGATCGCACACAGGGCGAAATTCGTTATCTTACGCTGGGCTTAGCTTCTTTCATCCAGACCGAAGCAATCAGTCATAATCCATCCAATAAAATTCAAAGACAGGACAACCATTATCGTAGTGTTTTTATTTATACATGTTCAAAAATTTCCATTAGTATATCGGTATTTAGTCTTTTCCGATCGCAAAGTCGCTCTAAGAAGCTCTTGGGGCCCTAAAAGACCTTCATACGGTCTGCTAAGACAATTCTTGGCGTGCGGACCCTACCCAGGAGTCGGTTGAATACATTGCACTAAAGCCGACTAAGTACAGTCAATGGAAACAAAGAAACCCAGCGAATGACATGGTTTCTTTACCAGTACAAGGCCGTGCCTTTGCTATTTAGAATTGAGGGAACGATTGGCTCGTTAAGCTTAGGGGGTCTCCTAGCCAGTCGAGCGCAGGTGTTTGAGACGTTCTCCTGTTGGTTACGGAATCGAATGTCCAGTATTCGAGAGATCCCGAATGAGATACGGCCATTTTGAATATGCCGGATCCTTGAGGGTATATGTCGTGGATTGTCGGGGATACTAACTCGGATCCTGTTTCGTCGAGGATAGTTTCCTCGTCGATCAGGGTATAGTATTCGAGAATCCAGACTTTCAGGGTTCCATCCGCATCGGCCCAAACTATATCCAGGAACGAATCTTCGTTCCAGTCTATTAGCTTAACCAAGGTTGCCCCAGCTGGTAGCGTGGTGCCGTCGATATGGTTGGCGTTAGTGATTGAAGATCCGGATATCGTGTACGAGTATAGTTGGCCTTCGGAATCGCTTCCAAGGATTTCAAGGTAGCCGTCTAGGTCGATATCGGCTATTCCTGCAACGTCTCCGCTAATCACTAGATCTTCGGTAGATATCGTTCCGAATGAGCCGTCTGCCTCCGCGACATGCGATAGAGCGAAGGCGTTCTCGGAGGTTACTGACATTGAGAATACGCTGCCGTCTCTTTGGGAGAAAAGCGCGTCGCTTTTTCCGTCCCCGTCGAGATCGGCAAATCCCTTTAGTAAAGAGCCTTTGATCGTTTGGGCGGTCTCCGAATCGGTTAGCGATTGGGAATATGACGGGTAGGTTGAGAACGATTCCGTATCCAAGTGGTTATCGGTATAGCGGATTGCACCTGTGGTGACATGTTGCCAGACCAGTTCGTCCTGGCTGTTGCCGTCAAGGTCGGCTACAGCGGCGGGTATCCATTGGGAAAGGTCGTTGTTGGCGTCCTTTACGTACTGGAAGCTTTGTGGTTCGTAGTTGTTCATGTAGAAGACTAGTCCCCTTCCCTGTTGCCTTTGGTAGTAGTAGGCGTCTCGGTGCCCGTCGCCATTAAAGTCCATAAAGGCTTTCAGGGCTCCGTACCGATGGCTGATTTCGACTTGGCTTTGCGTTTCTACGGAGAGGTTCGAGTCAAGCTTCGTGACCAGGTGATCGGTACCGTTGAGATCAGTAAGGAACGTAAGCTTTCCGTTGGATGCGTTTAGATCCTCTATTTGGTTCCATAGAATGGCGAGCGGATATCCTTCGTTGCTGGTAACGGTATGCTGGCTGAGCCGGGCCCTGTTTTCCATCATCCAAACCTGCATATGGTTGGAGGCGTCTTTCCATACAAGGTCGAGGCTTCCGTTCTCGTCTATGTCGAGCGCGGCTTGGAGGGAGAGGCCTTCAGTACTGTAGGAAGCGGTAATGATGGATTGCAGCGTTTCGCTGCTTTGGAAGGCTCCCGTATCTACGTTCCAGTAGGAGATGCGGCCATCTGAAGTGTTGTGGAAAACGATTTCCTTTTCAATGTCGGCGTCGATGTTGCCGTAACCGACGGGTTCCCAGTTTTCTCCCATCTCTCCTCCGTCCAAGGAAGCGTACCCTTGGAAGGTATCGGTTTCGTCGATACTCCATTTAGTTATAGCGCTTTCGGTTAGCAAAAGGAGATCGTTGGAGTCGGGCTCGAAATCCAAAGGGTCGCTGCCTTCAGGCGCTTCCGGGACGTAGGCGGATGAGGCGGCGATGGCGGCTCCGACATTGAGGCGTCCATAGATGCAATAAGGAGTAAGTGCCGATACTTCGTCGCAATTCTCGAGAAGGAAGTCGATGGTTTGCTTGTAGGTTAGGCTAGGCTTGTTTGCCCTTATAAGGCTTAATGCTCCTGTTACCATAGGAGCTGCCATGGAGGTTCCATTCTTGAAGCCGTATTTGGAAGTTCCGGTGTAGTAGGTGGAATAGATTGTTTCGCCTGGGGCGAATATATCGACCTCGGTGGATCCGTAATTTGAGAAGTCAGCAATTTGGTCGTCACAATCACTGGCTCCGACTGTGACGATATTGTCGAGGTCGTAAGTAGCTGGGTAGAATCCCTCGTTATCGAGATTGGCAGTGTAATTGCCGGCGGCAGCTACAAGGATGATATCTGCGGTTCGTAGGTCTTCTATAGACTCCTGTTGAACTGAAGAGTAACTAGTACTTCCGAAGCTTGCGTTGACGATGGAGGCGCCGTTGGCGATTGCGTAGCTAAAGCAGTTTAGGATGACTGAGAGCGGCATTCCTCCTGAAGAGCCGGAAGCTTTCAGTATCATCATATCGGCTTCCTGAGCTACGCCGGAAACTCCGAGGCCATTGTTTGTAACTGCGCCTATGATGCCGGCAACATGGGTTCCATGGCCGTGCTCGTCGGTTGGATCGGAGTCGTTGCTTTCGTAGTCGTAGCCTATTCCTGACCAAATATTGGACTGAAGATCTTCGTGGGTGGTTAAGGCGCCGGTATCGACGATAGCGACAATGGTGCCCTTGGAGCTCGTCTGGTAGTCCCAGGCTTCGCGGACGTTTATGTCAGACCCGGCAATAGCTCCGGGAAATAGTACTCCTTGGTTGTCGAGTCCCCATTGGTAGTCGAAATTTGGGTCGTTCGGAGCAGTGGCTTCCTGGATGTATGAAAGCTTGTCGGTTTCGATGGAACGGGTAAGTCCGCTTTCACCGAATGCTAGCAAAACCTCTTCGACCTCGGGGCTGAGCTGAGATCTTTGAAGGCTTAGGATCATGCCGCCTCCTAGGTTTTCGAAACGGGTTATCGATGCGATTTCGCAGCGTTTTGCGATCGAGGCTATAGCGGGCGCGGTAGCAGTACGCTTGTCGAGGAATACAATAACGTTTTCGCTTGAATGGGGAGCGCCCATTTCGGTGGCAATCATCTGTTGAAGCTCAGAGTCTTGAGGCTGGGTAGGAGCTAGCTCTGCCTGTTCCGGAAGGAATGAGAAAGCATCCAGAAGGGATTCATAGCTCATTGCCTCAGCGGGCAATTGAATAGCTTTAGGGGCTGAAGGCGTAACCTTAGCGACAGGAAGCTTCGTTTCCGGATTTAGGGTTTCGGAATTGGTTACCGTGGATACGTTAGCGTGCCCATTGGGCGCGTTAGTCGTATTTAAAGTAAGCCTATAGGCTACGACGCCCAGAAGGAAGAGGGTCGCGGTTGCTAATAGGATGCGTGAGAATTTCATTTTGTAAGGGGAAAGGGGCCGTTATCGGCATAGGCGCGATAGCGGCGAATGGATGTGGTTCCAATCGGCCTTTAGTCAGGGATGCTTTCGCATGTTACCCTTAGGAAGGCATTGCTGATTGGTATGGTTCTTGTGATTGGATTTTCGACTGGAAGGGTTTCTATCTCCGACCATTCCTGCAGGTCCGAACTGCCGTAGAGGATATAGCGGTTGTTGGTTTCGAGGCCGGTAATTTCGACAAGTTGCTCGTTGCCCAATACGCCAAGGTGGCGGATTGAGGGCGGAATCAGGCTTGATTCTCGGTCTTCTTGGGACTTTACGGTAGCGCTGGCGCTAGCGAGCGGCGATTCGCCGATCTCGTTCCTGAGTTTGATATAGATGGTATAGGCTCCTACTCTGTCAGGCAGATCGCAACTGATCGTATTCGAACTAAGGGTAGTCCATCCTGAATCGAGATATTTGGGATTCCATGAAATCGTGTATTCAATCTCTCCTGAACCCTCGTAGTGTACGCTACCGCTTGCGTAGGGCATGCCTTGATTGTCGAACAGGTCCCAACTGGTAATGGTTGGGGCCAGGAGCAATTCAACCTCTGAAGATTGAATTTCAGATACGCCGTATTCGGATTTCAGCCTGACATAGACGGTATGGATGCCTGCAATTGCCGGTAGCTCGATCGGGATATCAGTGGAATCCAAAGGTTCCCAGGAGCAGTTTTCGAAGTTAGGGTCGAAGCTTGTTTCGTATTCGATGGTCCCCTCCCCTTCGTAAAGGAGCGACAGGTTGATATCCGTGGATTCCGAAGTCTCGCCAGTAGCGATGGAAACGATTTCGGGAGGTGGCGTTGGCGCGGCGATAAGCTCGTACTGGGAGCTTAAGGTTTGAGTATTGCCGAAGCCGTTCCTTAGGCGGACGTAGATTTCGTAGCTGCCAATTTCCGTAGGCAAAACGTAGTCTAAGGAGCCGTCTCCTTCGAACGTTAGCCATGAGGAATTCTCGAAGGTGTCGCTTAGGCTGGCTTGATATTGCAAGGTTTCCGTTCCTTCGTATTCGAGAGATAGCTCCACAAGGTTGCTATATCCGGAAGGTTCGCAATCGATGGATGTAAGGATAGCGGGGGATCCGTAGCGTATCGTCGCGTCGAGAGCTTGGCTCTCTCCGTAATCGTTTTTCAGCTTAACCCAAAGGGTATGGTCGCCGGAGTCGGGCAAGTTCGCTTCGATAATGTAATCGCTTGGGAGTTCGGCCCATTCGCAATCGGAGAAGTCCTCGTCATAGGAGAGCTTGTATTCGAAAGATGGGTCTCCTTCCAGTTCGAGCTCGAGGGTGACGGTCTTGCTCGAGGCGATGGACTCGTATGCGATCCCAAGGAGCGAAGCGGGTTCCGGAAAGTTCAATGTAACTTCATGTACGGAGGTTCCCGATACGCCATTGGCGTTTCTTAGCCTTGTGTGGATTGAATAGTTTCCATCGGCTTCAGGTAATGTGAATTCGATGGTCCCGTCTTCGGTCATTTCTATCCACTCGCAGTCCGAAAAATCGCCGTTTAGGCTGATTTGGTATTCGGTTGGCAGGCGAGAGTCGTACTCGAGAGAAAGCGTATTGACTGTCGATGCGGTAGTTTCGGTTCCGGAGAGCGTAGCTATCGATGGAACGGGAAAGCGAAGGGCGCAAGTCGAGCTCAGGGCTTCCGTCGGTCCGAAAGCGTTCCGGATTCGAGTGTAGACGGTATGCTCGCCTTCGTAACTTGGCAGATTGAATGCGATTGAGCCATTCTCGGGCAGGCTTAGCCATTGTTCGCCCGCGAAGTCAGGGTCGAGGCTGGCTTGATATTCGATATTGCCGCTTCCCGAACATTCGAGGGTTAGAGTGATAGCCTCGTTATCTGTTTCGGATGGTGCGGTGAATGATTCGAGGATTGCAGCCGTGCCATAGTCTATAAGGAAACTATCCTGGCTGCTTCCAAACGAGTTCCAGACTTTGACGTATACCTGGTGGCGCCCGAATCCCGGAAGGGTTGCTATGACTATATTGTCGGAAGGTAGGTCTGCGGGAGAGGCGTCCGAAAAGGTTTCATCGGTTGAAGTCATGAACTCGAAGCTTGGGTCTCCGCTTACCTCGAGGGAGATTTTTACATATTGTGAAGATGCCGAATCAGGCGAAGTTATTGCCGTGAGTATGGCGGGATCAGGGATATCGAGATCGATTTGAATCTCATAGGGATCCGAGACGCCATGTTCGTTTTGCAGCCTGGCGTAAACGTAGTATGAGCCATCTTCACTTGGGAAGGTAGCCGTGAGGATGCCGTCTTCGGGCATTTCAGTCCAAAGGGCTTCGGAAAAGTCGTTTTCCAGGCTGATTTGGTATTCGGTGTATCCGCTAGACTGGTACGAGAGTTCTATAGAGTTTTCGGTCTGATTGGAAGCGGCGCTGTATGAAGCGGAATCGATTACAGGAGGATTCGCCTCAAGGGTTACTTCCAAGGATTGAGTTTCAGATACTCCGTTTTCGTTGCGTACCTTAAGGTAGACTGTCTTTAGGCCGCTGCCTTCGCTTAGGGTGAAGGACATGTCGCTTTGGTACTCTAGCCATTCTGCTCCATCGAAGGTTGGGTCTTCGCTTATCAGGTATTCTTCGATCGCCTTGTTGGTGGCGAAAGAGAGGCTTAGGTATTTGGTGGTTACCACTGAATCGACCGCTTCGGAGAAGCTTATGGTCTCCACCGCGGGGGGCCCGTCCACGAAATCGATAGAGGTGCTTGCAAGGCTGGATACGCCCCAGTCGCCGGCAACTTGGACGTGAAAGGTCTTGGTTCCGAAAGGTTCGGATAGCCACAAGTTGGAAATGTCTTCGAGCTCGATCCAGTCGTAGCTTGTTACATTGGAATCTGAAATTCGGTAGTGGGTAGCAACTCCCGAGGTTTCGATATCCACTCCGATCGATGCGTGGTACGTGGAGCTAGCGCCCTGTCCTATTGTGAAGGATGTAATGGAGGGAGGGACGCCCATTTCGCCGGCTGCATAGATGCTGCCGTCCGAGGATGCTCCGAGCAAGGTGTCGCCGTTGGCGCTTAGGAACGCGATTGATATCGGCAGGTCGGCGCTTTCCCAGTGAATCCCTTCGAAAGAAGCGTAGAGCTCGTCGGTTGTGGGATTCAAGGCGTAGTAGACGCCGTTTAGGGATACGATGTCGGATATTCCGTCAGGAAGCTCCGTTGTTTCCCATTTTTCGGTTGTAAGGTCGTAGCGAAGGGTTTCGTCCGCGATCGCATAGAATCCGGACTGGGTAGGAATAAGGGCCGAACAATTGCTTGGTCCGCTAATTGAGCGAGCGGTCCATGAGGCGCCGGAGTCTTCGCTTATCCATGTATCGTTTCCAATAATGATGGCGATATCGCCATCGAACGCGATAGCCTTGACCGAGCTTAGCCCGGGGATGGCTCCGCCTGTCCATGTTGTCAGGTTTTCAGATGTCATCGTTTGGCCATCCGCCGCTATGGCGAATGCCTTACCTTCGATCCAGGCAATGTCGACTATGGCGAAAGGAGCCGCGACGGGAGCGGTCCAGCTGCTTCCATCTTCGCTGTAGCAGTACGATGGCGTGCCGTCGACGAGGCCGGCCGCGAAATAGGTTCCGTTTAGGTTCTTGAACAGGTCGATCTGGTCTAGTCCAAGGTCGTTTCCTTCCCAGCTGGCCGGATTGAAGGGAGCTCCGTTTAGGACGTAGGCTGTGGTAGCGGAATTGAACGATCCGGTTTGGCTAGCGGTGGAGATGGGGGTGTCTCCCATTTCATACGCCAAGTTCCAAGTGAGCAATGGGTCGGATATTTCGATATCCGAGGTAGCCAAGGCAGTTGCCTCGCCCTGGGTTCCGTATGTTTCGATTTGCTTGGTTCCTCCAATCGGGAACGAAAGGCTTACGGAAGCTCCGTATTTCCATCCTTGCGCGGTTTTCCAGGCGTAGCTGTCAGCTCCGGAGGCGCTGGCTTCGATATTGGTTCGAGCTAAGCCTGTATCGGAGGCGGTAAGGCTAACGGATGGAGCGGTAAAGGTTTCGATAGGTTCGCTGGAGTAGGAGTATTGATCTCCGTAGGCCCAGATTCGCCCTTGGTGGGTTTTGCGAATGGATCCTGGGATCTCGCTGTAGACGCCCCAGCTCTCGGGCAGGCTTGTCGTGAGGTTCTCGGTGGCGATTGCGATATCGTCTCCGATCGAAAGCCAAAGGTTGTGGAAAGACTCTACGTGATCTCCAAAGCTTACCGGTGCGGAATGGCTGAGGATATCCCAATCGTAGGCTGAATCGAGAGTCTGAAAGATGGCGTCGCTTTGCAGGGCGATAATTCGCGTTCCGTTGCTGGCGACTCCTCTGCTTTCAAGGCCTTCCCCGTTTTGGAGGGAAAGGTCTACCCATAGGGTAAGGTTGTCGCTGGCGTAGAGGGCTCCGTTGTCGCCCGTTACTATGAGATGGCCGTTGGCGTTGTCTAAGCTCTCAGCGGGCTCCGAGCTCGAAATCGTGGATTTCAAAGTCCAGCTTAGGGCGTTGTCGCTTGAGTAGATTCCAATCGCCCATGAGCTATCCAGAAGCGTATTGGTGGCAATGACGAAGGAATCTCCAGAAGTCTCGATGGCGGCAATGGTTTCGCCTGCAGAGAGGATCGATAGGTCGGCGGTGTTCCAGCTTCGGCCTCCGTCGCTAGACGCTACTATGCTCTGGGAAAGCGTTTCCGAGTTTTGCGTGGCGACCGCGATAGTGTCGCCGTTGGAAGCGGTCAGATAGCCTGTATAGATTTGGCTTTGAGGAAGGCTGCCCTCGCGGGTCCATTGCTGTCCGTCGGCGGAAGTGAATACGGCGCCCTCTGAGGTTAAGGCAGTGTGTACCGGCCCGACGAAGGTGACGGAATTGGCCTGCTCCGGAAATCCTGAAAAGGATGTGAAGGTGGAGAGAGGGTCGGATACTTCGATTGTCTTGGAGACGGAAGAGGAGGCGCCGGAGCTATCCAAAGCCGTTACGGTTACGGTTCGGGATCCGCCGGCTGCGAATACCCATGAAATTTCAGATCCGTAGGCGGTTTGGCCGTCGTCGAATTCCCAGGTGTAGAGGATGTCTTCTTCCTCATGGTTGGGCACGTAAACCGAAAGGCTAACCGATTCGCGGGCATTGGCCGTATCGGGACTTGTAAGGACTGGAGTATCCAGGGGGATTGGATCGAAGGCCTCTACCTGGACGTCGATCCAGTTGTAAGGAGCGGCCCCGCCACTGTCGGTTACGGTAGCCTTGAAGTCTCGGTTGTGGCTAAGGAAGGGTTCGCCTACGATTGGAGCGTCGATGTAGCTGGCGGTTTCGGAGTCCTTGACCCATTGGATGTAGGCAGAGTCGGGAGAATTGACGGCTCGATAGGAAACCAAGTAAGTGGCGCCCTCCCCGCGTTGGACAAGGTATCCCAGCTTTTCCGAGTATTTGGCCTCTACGGCTTCACTGTTGTAGATGCGATAGGTCCCCTCGCCCGCTATGCCGATTTGGCTTTCGGTTACCCAGCCTCTGCGGAGCAAGCTGAAGACGCCGAACAGGTCGGTGCTTTGCTGGCCGTTGCCCATGACGTCGAAGTTGTCTCCGAGTTCTTCGGAAACGCCGCCTGGGTAGTTGGCCGATTCCGCATGATGTAGGCCAAGGAGATGGCCTAGGTTATGGGAAAGCTGGTGGAAGGTGTTCGCTCCATTTAGGAGGACGTCGCTGCCGTCGATCGAGGCGGTAGCCTCGAAGGTAAAGGCGTCGCTTGCCGGGAAATAGGTTATTACGTTGTATGATTCGATCGAGTTGCCTGTTTCGGCCAGGTAGACCGAACGGACGTCGGAAAGAAGCTCTTCGATATGGTAGGAGTAGTAGTCCGCGGTTTGCGGCAAGTCGTAGACCGCGGTATCCGCCGTTACCCCATTGGCGTATTTCTGAAGGGACGTTTCGTAGAGGAAAGCGGATGTTTCGTCTATGTACGAGGTATCGGAAACGGTATATGCGTCTTGGTCCGAAAACCGAACGTGAACAAGCTTGTTGTATGTCGAGGTCGAGCTCGCCGCCGATGTGATTTCGGCGACATCGGATCCAAAGTCGCTTTGCACGGTAGTGCTTTGGGGAAATTCGATCGGATCCAATTCGGATACAGCGGAAACGAGCGCGGTTTTTCCTTCGGTTTCAATGTAGTCGATTTCAGCGGTTCCTGACACTGCGGCGATCGGGTATCCCGGCTGGAACTGGAGGCTGCCTTCGTCAGTGCGGGCGGTAACGATTGTCCCCTTTACGGAATCGATCGGAAACACGTTGATAAAGGCTGTTTGACGGATTCGGGATTCGACTAGATTGCTTCCCCAGATTGAGGGAAGTTTCGCCCTTTGTGTTTCAGTCAATGCAAGTCTGGCGGCTGTATCCGTGTCATGGTCGAGTAGCCATTGCAAAGCGGCTAGACGCTTTTGGGCGCTCGCCCTATTGGAAGCGGTGTCGGCAATGGCGCTATCGCTTTTGTCCAAAATGGCCGTGAGACTTTCGCAGTCTTCAATCGCAGTCTCCCGCAAATTTGAGAAGGAGAACGGGGCAGGCGCGGGAATTCTAGAACTTGGGCGGATCTCTTCGAGGTCCTGAGGCAATGCTTGAGTTGAGGCATAGCGTATCTCGCCCTCGATAATTGAAGCGGGGCCGGTCTTGTCCTGAGACGTTTCGGGAATTAGGACAAGAGCCAGCGATCCAAGGGCAATCGCTATCAGAATATACGTTGTATTACGCATGTTTGTAAGGGGAACGGTTTTTACGCGGCAACTTTTAGGAAAAACACGAGGTTGCAGGGGTAGTGCGTAAAACAAGGAAGCCACTCCTAGGTGGAATGGCTAAACTTATGGGCAATAGCTGGTTAGGCTAGGACTTGAAGAGGAGTATAAAGTATAATACCCTAGGGGTTATAGAACGCATAAGATGCAATTCTACATCATCTAGATCGATGTGAGGATATAGGTAAAATATAGATGTAGACCACGCATCTCATTTGTCGCGTCCTTTGCACTCATTCCCTTTTCCAATTTTGTTCTCCTCCTCTACGTCGAGGTGAAAAACAGGCCAAATTCTTTGCTATTTGATTCAGTTGGCAGATTGCTTTTCAGTGCCAACCGCAGTAATAATAATAAACAATTATTGAGATATCACCACAGAAGAGGCTATACTACTCTAAGTAGGTTATACAATCTTTATGAGATGTTTCGCATGTCATGATTAGATCATTTCATCTCCCATATTCATGGCAGATTTCTGCGAGTTACTTCCGGGACCTTCATTGATTTACTCTCTTTGAGGACTGCCTTCGCTTTACTTATGATTCGACGGGCAGTAGCGGATTTTAACGCCGAAAGATTTGCCCTAACTAGGGTTTCTCGATCATTTGTGCAGCCATCTAATATGGCTTGGCAAACTACAAACGTCGACGCAGCATCTCTCTTTAACGAGAAGCATTCATCGCGAACAGCCTTAAGCCTCATAGAAGCTTTGAAGTCTTCGTAGCACCGAAGCTCGAACCCGTCAGAATTATTTGATATCAGAATCAAATTAAGTTTCCGTCCCCTCGACATACGATGCCAAGAAAGCGTTTCCCAACTCCTTGTGGGGATGAGTCCCTCGAGCCGTCTCTCACGAAGCAACGAGATTTCATTCTCTAAATTATAAGGTAGCCGCGAATTATCCAATCCTGAGCTTCCGTAAAAGAAAAGAAGAAGAGAGCGCATGAAAATCGGCAGTGATTCCTAAACTTCTTCTTTCAGGCTGTTTTCAACAACTCCGCTCTCAGTTTCAGCAGACCTCTTCGATAAGCTGACTTGGCGGTGCCAAGGGGGATATTGAGCTCCTCTGAGGCCTCCGATAGAGTCGAGTCGTTTTTGAATACCCAAGCTATTGTTTTTCTCTGGCTACAATTCAGACGATCAATTTCGTTTGATAGGAAAGCGATGTCTGAATTCCTTTCGGCGTTAACAGCCGGATTGAGAGCATCCCGATTAAGGCTGTTATCGGTAGGCAGTTCGTAAGGAATTTCCAGATACACAAGCGGCTCCCTTTTTCGAATGCGGTCTATGGCGCAATTCTTGAGGATTGCCTTATAAAAGTCCAAAGCCCTACCCCTCTTCGTATCGAATCGTCCTGCTTGACGATATAGCTTAATGAGAGAATCAAAAAAAACCTCCTCTCGATCTCTGCGATCATTCAGCATTCCGTTTAGGATGCAGTAAGCATACCGCTTGAGGAACTGCATTGCCGCGGGCAGAGCTCGGTCACAACCGAGCGTGATGCGGTGCAGCGATTCTTCTAGAGCAGCATTTAGATCTTCCCTCGAGTGCCAGCATTCAACTGATGCCCTTGGCTTGCTCATGTGCGTTGAATCTCGATTTCCTAGTTTTCAATGATTCGGAAGAATATAGGAGTTTCCGATAGGTCCGGCAGCTGGTACTCGTAAGCGGATTCCTCCGAGAGCTGAATGACTCCAACATCCAAGGACTGCCAATTCACTAGGTCATGCGAGGTTTGAATCAAATAGCCTGATGCTGAGGCATCGCCAAAAGCGATTAGCTTGTACCTACCCTTTTCCAAGGGGGAAATCAGAAGCACCGGCGAGGAAAGGTCCTTGACGAGCGCAAAGCCACTATCGCTTTCAGTTACGTCGCTTTGCCCAGCTTCATTAAGAGCAATAGCCCAATAGGTGTAGGTCTGGCCGGGTTCGATGTCAGTGTCCTCTATCTCGTTACCTTCGATACCACTCGCGATCAGCGTCATGCTCTCACTTTGCGCAACAGCTCGGTAGACGGTGTATGTCGCTGCACTGTCAGTGCTTGACCAAGACACGATGACACGATCCGGATAATCTCCATCTGTGGCTGCAATATTCTGCACAAGCCCTGGCGGCATCAATTCATCAAGCTGTATTGTATCGCTCAATACGTTTGATTCACCATAAGCATTTCTCAACTGGAAATAAACCTTTTTGATGCCATTCCCTTCACTCAGAGTGAAAACATTAGAGCTCGCTATACCTTGCCAGCTAACTCCTTCGAATTCTGGGTCCTCGCTGATTCTGAATTCCTCCGCCACGCCATCCGCTGACAAATACTCGAACACCACCGAGGTCGTGTCGGTTGACGACGCCTTGTTGGCCAAAATGAAGTTCTGTAGATTCGGTTTGGGGTCAGCTTCTTCCTCATCCTCTTCTCCACTCTCTGCAGCAAGAGCTACAATCTCATCGGTCGACAGTTCCCTTTGGTAAATCCTCAGCTCATCCATGCTGCCCTGAAAGAAATCTGCGTTGAACGCGGGATTCGCACCTAGGTAAAAGTTTCCGAGCTCTTGGCCAAACTCGATTGGCGTTAGGGAACGAGCAAGCCTCTCTCCATTGATCCACAATTCCAAAAAGCCAGCTTCGGTCCACATTGCCACCAAATGTGTCCAATTTTCCACTACGTCGTTCGATGCAGCTGCTTCGATCATATGCAGCTCGCCCGTCCAATGATGGAATCTCCACCTGCCCCAGGCGAGTTCGAGTCCCGGACTTCTGGCTTGCCCGCCTGGATCGCTTCCTTGGTTAAAAATAGACATGCGACTGTCAGCAAGCTCCACCCCACTATCCGCCTTTAGCCAGAGTGAAATCGCGTATGGTTCTGCAGAGTTCAAAATAGGCTTCTTCGACCGAAGGTATGAACTGTCGCCATTAAGGTAGATCGCCTCACCGGACTGCTCGAAACGACTGGCCGTAGCCGCAGTAGCAATCTCTTCCATATCGAACGAACCCGAGCCAGCATCCTCGCCATCTCCATCAAGCTCGAAGGAAGCGATAACTCCATCTTGATCGACACTGAAACTCAACACTCGGACCACGAAAGTAGCCATAGCTTCACCCAGACACTCGTCAGTCAGCGTAAGCTTAACTGTTGTATCGCCCGCATCAAATTCAGCCGTGAAGCTATCATCATAGTTCCCAGAAACATCTGATCTTCCGTCGATGCTCCAAGTGTAGTTCAATATTGAACCATCTGGATCGAAAGACTTTGAAGCATCGATCGTTACAGTTTCTGAACCATTTCCATCCATATCATAAGCATAGATAAAGCTACCTTCACTAAGGCCCAGCAAGTCGCTTAGATGAATTCTAGGATTCTCATTAGGTGTGTCCAAAAGAGTATACGTAACCGTGTCAGAGTTTTCATTCCCATCGTCGTCGGCTACCACCAAAGTTAACACATTTGGACCAGTCATGAGGGCCGCCACTGCGTTGCTGCCGACTGCGACTTGCTCACTACCCAAGAACCACTCGTAGCTGACGATCCGGCCATCCAAATCAAAACTACCTGTCGCATCCAGGTCTACATAGTTTGTGCCACGGCATCCTAGGACGGACAGCACTTGATCTTCGCCTGCATCAGCAATTGGAGCGAACCCTAGCGTCTTACTCGCTAGAGTTTGGATTTCATCCGCCGACAAGGCTCTGTGATAAATCCGTACCTCATCCATTGCTCCCTTGAAGTAGTCGCTCTCGAAGCCTCCATTCGCACCCAAATAGAAGTTATTGAGCTCCTGACCGAATCCAATTGGCGACTCGCTCCGACCGATTAACACTCCATCAAGCCATAGCTCTAGATGCCCATCTGCAGCCCAAACGGCAGTCACGTTAAACCATTCACCATTAACGATACCAGGAGTGTCGACCACCAGCATCTCTAGTGCGTCATCGAAATGATGATACCTCAGTGTACCATTGTAGAACTCTAATCCAGGGCTTCGAGCATTACCACCGGGGTAGCTGCCTTGGTTGAACAGAGAGAATCTTGTATTCGACAAATTGACATCCGCATCGATCTTGGCCCACAGCGAGACTGTGTATTCGTCAGACCCATCAAGTAATCCAGACTTAAGCCTGAGCACTGAGCTCGAACCATTGAAACTCACCGCACCGCCTGCGACACCATGGCGGTCTTCAGTAGATGAAATCGCTGTCCCAACTAGATCACGCGTTCCCGACACCGTGGCCAAGCCATTGCCATCCAAGGCATAGATTTCGACCAATCCTTTCTTTAGTCCCGCAAGGCCATGTATTTCTCCAAGACTCAACTCGCGATTGTATATTCTCAGCTCATCCATAGTGCCCTTAAAGAACTCCCTACCGTAAGCCACGTTACCTCCTAGATAAAAGTTAGGAAGCTCCTGACCAAAAGAGACGGGCTCCTCCGATTTTGCAACGCGAGCTCCATCGACAAAAAGCTCCAAGTAGCCTTCTTCGTTCCAGGTCGCTAGCAGATGCATCCACTCACCTGCAACCACTGCGGAAGCATCTGCTTGAATCATTCGTACCTCGGTGTCATAGTGGTGAAACCGCCACAAACCGTCGTAATATTCAAGTCCAGGACTGCGAGCCCCCTCTCCGGCAGCACCGCCCTGATTGAAAATAGAGAATCGAGCGTTCTGCAAATCGACACCTTCATCTATCTTTATCCACACAGATACGCTGTAGGGATCAGTAGGCAATAGGATGGGATCGCTCAATTCAAGATAGGAAGACGAACCATTGAAATACACTCCGTTACCTTCCAACCCATCAAGGCCATTCGACGGGACGATGTCGTATTCAATAAGGTTTCTAGCCGTTGAATCCTCAGTCAACCCGTTTCCGTCTAGCGGGTAGTGTTCTGCTACCTCAGTCGTTGAAGGATGAACCTCAATCGCTAAATCCTGTATAGCCGTAGCTCCGCTTTTATCGCGAAGTGTCAGAATAACTAGCCCCGATCCAACCGGGAAGGTCCAAGACGCAGAAGGTCCAGTAAACGTTTCGCCATCTATTTCCCAATAAAATTCTAGCTCCCCGCCTTCTGGATCGTAGGAGTCAGCTACGTCAAAAACGATTGTCTCGTATCCATCCCCATCATCATCGCCCACGTTGTACACATCAATTCCAACAAAAACCGGACTCTGATTCTCTATCTCTTCAACGGTTATCGTCACTGTATCTGTGCCGGTATTTCCGTCATCATCTGTAACTGTTAAAACTACATTATTAACACCTAGTTGCAGATTCAACTCAACTTCTATTCCAAAAATCTCTTCATTATTATTCACGGTCCATTTGTAGGATACTATCTCCCCATCAAGATCATAAGATTGGCTACCATCGAATAGCACTCTCTCGTAACCATCTCCATCCCTATCCGTCACTTGCCCATCTGTCGATATAACAACATAAGGTTTACTAACAGTTTTTACATAAAAGTTCAGGATCATATTCGACTCCAGACCTTCATTATCGACCGCTTGAATAATAGCTTTATAAAACCCTTCATCTGCATCTACAGGAGGCATTATAACCAACCTATCACTAGCATCTACTGAAATCCATGTAACTTCTGTGATAACGTCTATTTCAACTCCAACAGGATCCTCATCCCAATAATCAATCTCAAAACTATAAGACTCTCCGACTGTCAATAGTCCAATATCTATATCTTCAAAAGATGGTGCACTATTGGTTATCTCTTCAATTACATTTACTTCCCAAAATACACTTGCTTGCATCCCATCGTCACCAGTTGCCGTAATGGTCACACTAATAGTCCCGACATCGACTGATTCAGGAATTTCCAACACCAACTCTCGCCCTTCAAAGGTGATATAGTCGGAATTCGATGTGAACAACAACGGCGCACCTGAGTCAATACCGCCAACAATCATGGGGAGCCTAACCAAACCAGGTGCTACCACCGAAACATCAGGCATTGGGTACAAAACCAGATCGGTCATTACATTTCCCACTATATCTGGATTTGCGTCGCTCGAATCCAGATATCTCTCTTCATAGAATTTTTTCACAACAGATAGATCACTAAATCTCCCAGACAAGTATGCCAATCTAACTGAGACCATATCCCTCATCTGCACAAAAATAGATTCATTAAGCCGATACACGCCTACTTTCAACGCATCCCAAGCGATATCCACAATCGGCATTACAACACCAGCTCCTCCGTCTGTATGATATTTCATTATTCCGAAAAACAAATCAACACCATGAGCCATCCAGTCACTCGCAATAACTTTATAATACTCCAGATATTGCATTAAAAGCGAATAATCCAAATACCCTAACATGCGGCTAACCGAATCCACTAGCTCAATCCGTTCAACATCATAAACAAGATCACTACCAGAGGGTGCATAATAACCGAAACTCTTTTCGTATTCAGTCATCATGGAAAAAATTGTCATATACGACGCGAGTCTCGTCCTAACTCCAGTTTCTTTTTGATAAAAAACGACACCATCCTTTACCGTCTCTAGATAAGACACTACCCTTCGCCTGGATACCTTTTCAAATATGTTTTTGAAAAAGTCTCCTGTCGCTCCGTTTAAAAACCCAGATACATAACCTAACATCTTTTTGTTGAGCATACCATCCATAAGCAGATCCAAAGAATCTCCAGACCCATTCAACAAGACTTCGGCTAATATAACTTTAACATGATCGTACAAATCTAAACTTGAATCCTGTAATTCCAGTTCTACAGCCTGAATAGCTTCCAGCAAAACAGGGTCATACTGATCCGCGTTACCCTTACAGTAATAATATGCCGTTTTCAAAATACTCAAACGACGTTCAGCGTCTTCTGATGTTAGCAAATACGACCGAAGTATAAGCTCCGACCTAATACGAGCACTTACATTTCCTAATTTAAACGCAGTTCCCACAATTTCATATAGACCAGAAAATCTCTTTATCTTATCCCAATTTTTTATCTTATATAACTTTAACTTCTCGGCTGCTTTCGGCAAATTAGTTATAACCTTATTAATAGAGTAAAAAACCTTAGTCAGCTCTACTCCACCTTCAGTTATCGGTAATAAACCATAATTTACATCAAACCCCAGAAATGAACTGGGATCAATACCTTCCGACTCAAGCAAATCCAAACATGCATTATACGCAGATGATACACCATCCCGAAGCCCTGGCGAAACCTCTGGTAACATAATGCCTTCTCCGTCGTTCTCGCCTCGTATTTCTATTACCTCAGTTCCTGCCGGCATTCCATCAAAAGCCAAAATAGTTCGTAGAGAATCAATATAGGACCTCCTTCGAAAGGAATCATCCTTCCACCTCAAATCAAAGAGAACCTTATAATAGCTAGCTGGAGTTAAAGAAAGCCCCCCAGCATACTCTACTCGATTACCCTCATAAGGAAACCAAACCGTATTTTCATACTTTCTAGTGATGGAATACAAAAGCTCGTCTAATCCATTTGCTACATAATCTTCTTTCGAAATGACATCTTCAGGATCAAGCGGATCACGTGTAAGATAAAAGCTTTTTATAATATCATAAAATTCATTTCCTTCAAAATTGAGATCTGCCAATCGGTACGGATCTTTTACACTCGCATAGAACCCATAATCCTCCCCGTTTCCATCTTTGATGATAAAAACCAAGCCCTCCTTCCTGTCACCGACAGTATACCTGCCGTGGCTTAGAATACCAAATTGTTGCCCATTTCCCGGCGTATCTGACCATAGGCCCCAGACGCCCATCAAATCACCGGACTCAGCGTCTTCAGGTACTACAAAGATTCGGCTCACTACGGAGGAAGCATAACCGGGCACCGTTACCGTAGTATCATTCGATGAATCATTCAACAAAACATCCGAGTCAACGTATTGGAGACTAAACCCTAAACCAATTTCCCTTTCCGGTCCAGGATTATCTATACCATAATTTACTGTTATTGTTTCACCAGGATAAAAATTAACACTCGACAGACTTAGACCGGCCGGAACTAAGGTTGGTGTTGCAGACTCTCCTTTGACAGTCCTAAACTCCCAAGTCTCGCTCGCCGCTTCTCCGTCGTCATTTTTGGCAACAACCTTCCAACCGTACAAGGTATCGCCTTGCAGAGCAGGCAAGTCCCAGTAGTTCACGGTAACATTGGAACCCACCACGTCGATGTCAGGACTGACACCGAAGTAAACATCATAGTTTTCAGCAAGATCGGCAGTACGCCAAGTCAGTCTTTGCGCCTCAAGATCAACTGCAATTTCGCCATCCCCAGGTGCCAACAGGATCGGCTCATCAGGAGGGGTTGGCACATTGGGAACTATCTTTATTTTGGCAGTTGTAAACTCATTGTCATCGTCATTGGTTTCTGCTATCTCATTGTCAGGATCAATTGCTAAAATAAAATAACGGTCTCCAACATCCTTCGAAGTGACAGTGTAATATATACTTTCCCTGGAAGATTTCTCACCACTAGATAAGGCCGACACAGAATCATCACCAATGTAATCAGAAAATGTTTGAGAGGTATTCCCGGCACGTTCTGAAATGTAATACTCTAATACAGAAGATGAAGAATCAGAAGAGCCGGAATTTTCCACCCTGCACGATAAGCGTACGCGATCGCCAACATTTAATTCTTCTGGCACAGTTGCTGAATTATTTAACTCAAAATCAGCTATCTCCAAGTTTGGAGCCGATGGCCTTTTGTCTTTGACCGTTATCGTTAAAGATTCGGATTCGTATCCAACTGCTCCATTTGGTTTTACAGTTACGGTAGTCTTCCCAGCAGGCTCGTCAGAGGCTACACCATATAAAAAATAGTAATAGTATCCAAAATCTTCATCGAACGAAGCGGAGTTTACGTTTTGGGTATTACCCAATGTATCCACGTGCGTAGCCGTGGCCACCTCAACTAAAGACTCATAAGTTTCGACAATTATAGAAAGCCTCGTACCGCTAT
Organism: Pelagicoccus albus; assembly: GCF_014230145.1. Classification (NCBI taxonomy): domain Bacteria; kingdom Pseudomonadati; phylum Verrucomicrobiota; class Opitutia; order Puniceicoccales; family Pelagicoccaceae; genus Pelagicoccus; species Pelagicoccus albus. The sequence continues at coordinate 629,207 of NZ_JACHVC010000006.1, read as the reverse complement.
CTCGTGAAATCTCGAAATCTGTGTAATACCAATTGGAGTAAACTCTCTCCCCGTCATCTGAGTAATTAACTTTTACGCGCTTAATACTACCAGTAGACCAAGAAAAAGCAGTTAACAAAGAAGCCAGGTAAACAAAGGCTAGGTATTTCATAATCAAGTCACAGTGAGGTTTCGGCAAAATTCAGTAAAAAGCGTTCGAATATACATACGACGAATTACTTGCCTGAAAAGAGGGATTGAGTTGAGCCGGTACTAGTTGCTGTTTGAATCGGCCCAATGATTTAGCAAAGCTTTTACAACTCAACGCCATATACGTAGTTTTACGCTTTTTGCTCCAAAATGGAGCACAGGGTAAGCAGCCATACTTAGTAAGACTTCAGAACCGAATTAGCCTTGCTTACGATCCTTCTTGCTGAGCTTTCTTTGAGAGCTCCTAGACCAGCTAGTCGCAACACCTCGTTGGCTTCATACACTCCATCGAGTATGGCCGTACAGGCTGAGAATATCGAAGCTCCATCCCTGTCCAAGGCGAAGCATGCTGATTTGATTTCTGATAACCTTCGCAGTACCGACAGATCTTCGTGGGCGGATAGGCGAAGTCCGCTTTCCAACCTGTCTATATGCAAATTCAGCTGTCTACCTTGACGTTTGCGAGACCATGCGAAGGACCCTTTACCTGATCCCCAAACCCTTGCCTGGTCCGACCATTCGAGCACTCTTTGAATGTCTCTTGTTAAAGTCTCTGGCAATTTATTTGGGTCCGCAACGGGTAAACCGGATCCATAGAAAAACAGGAATGCTCCAAAAAGGTATTCGGGTAAAGAGGCAGTAGGAACAAAGCTCTCATCGAGAGTAGCGAAATGATCGTGAGGTGAAGTGGATGACAGCGGTAAGCGATCACCAGAGTCTGGCAGCATAACCACACTCTCGAATTCAGAGCATGCTTTTTCCAGACGTCTCAACTCGGCGTGAGAAAAAGCGCGAGACGCAGAGGAAATTCCAACAATCAATACGTCTCCAGATTTTAAAGACGGATAGAAATACCAAGCTACATACTCCATTCCAAGATGCTGGTAAACCTCCCGGTACAAAGCTGAATTTCGGTACATGCCATCCGGCATGACGATGGCTTTGCCAAATCCAGATTCCTCAAAGAACCGCTGATTCACCTCCATACCGATCAAGGCGCTGAGCTTCGGCGAAAAGTGCTCCATGGCCTTCTGGATTTCCTCGCTTATGGGCCAAACGATCGCGTTTTTCAATCGCCCGGAAGCATCGCATAAGTTGATAGCAGAAAAGCTCGCACCCGTCAGAACATTCAAGCCCGATAGAAACGCAAGCTGGCGGGCCGGAGGTGCCTCTTGGGCTTCTATTTCAACTCTTAGCTTTTGCAGAGACCTCTGTAAGTTCATGGGATTCCTTGGTTCTGTTTAAATGCCTAAACCAATTTCATACAAAATAGCCCTAGCCCTGCTTATGAGACGTTTGGCCGACGCTTCTTTTAGATTCACTAGAGAGGCTGATCTAAGCACATCTTCATACGAGCGTTTACCGTCGAGCATAGCTAGGCAACAACGGTAGATCGCATAGGAGTCTCGCTTGAGAGATTGGCAATGCTCACTCAGAGTTTGCACACCTTTGAGAGCTAGCGAATCCTCAACACAAGTGAGAAGATAATGCCCCTGTTTAGTCTGCTCTAGGAGTATATTTAGCCGACGTCCTTCTCTGACCTTAGAAAATGAATACAGACTTTTGTCGCCTGGGACCACGCTGGATCTGCCGGCTTCAAGTCCTTGCCTGAGCTGAGCTAGGAGCTCGGGAGGAAGTTTTCGATCCGGCAACCAGGTTCGCAAATCGCCAAAGAAAAATGCGAAAAGCCCCATAAGATAATCAGTCAAGGCCTCCGGCTGGAGTGAAGCATCCAGAGGAATCCGCCAATCGCCAGCTAGCGGCAAACCCAATACGGAGCCCATACTGGGCAGATCCATCACTATCAGCGACTCGAAGCGATTGCACATCCTCTCAAGATTTATCGCTGCAGATCGCGTAAACGGAGCGTTCGACGATGAGATACCAACGGCCACGAAATTCCCACCTCTGGATGGAAATCTAAAAGTACCCAAATGGTGCATACCCATGGGGCGATAGACTTCGCTGTAAATGAGCGAATTCTTGATTCGTTCGTCATCCACGATTGCCGCCTTTCGCTCTGGGCAAAATCGCAGGACCTCGCCAATCGGACTGCTCCAAAGCAAAGCGCCTAGAACTGGGTTTAGCAGTTGCATTTGCTTTGCCCGATCTTCGGTAATTGGCCAGGCGACCCCGCCCACTACACGAAGCTGTTCATCCATCAAATTGAATGCTGAAAAGTCCGACCCACAAAGAGGCAACATCTGCTGCAACAGATAAATCTGCTTCCCTTGAGGACTGACGATTCCCTCCAACTCCCTCTCCATCCTATCGAGTTGGCGCGCAATTGACATAAGGTACTTACCTTATGTGCGGAATGCTACCTAGTGAAAGGTTTTAATTACAAAAAGGTAATTTAATTAGGTACCGCGGAGAAATTAGCGAATCACATCAGCTTAAAAACTATCGGGCCTTAGTTGACTGACCTAAACTTACCGCGATACACGCCTGTTTCACCGAGAACGAATTTGGAAAGCTCAACTTCAACTTCGATTGCGGCGAATAGCGATCAAGATTGTCGTACTTTTTTGTACTATATTAATTCACTATTTCTTTATCTTCCTGATCTTCTGCTTCTTAACCTTATATTTCTGACAGCTTCGATTCCGGCCCACGCCTCCAATCTTAAACGCCCTCGCCAGAGGGCTTTTTTTATGCCCACATGGTACGCTATCTTACACCGCATTCAAAGATGGCGGATGCAGACTTTTTCCGACCTGTCGAGCCAAGCCCCTTTAATTTGGCTCCTACCCCCCACCCCACGAGCCCCATGAAAATCCGTATTCCTATTTCTATTCTAGCCCTTGTACCGAGCCTTTTCTTGGCACTTGAGTGAACGCCCCTCCCGAAGAACGTTGTCGATCCTTTGCAACGGGAAGGTTTAAGCCTGAACGGTAAATGGGCCTACATCGTCGACCCTTACGACAATGGTTTCTTCGACTATCGCCTACGGGCATTCGATAGGATGGACCCTGTCGCGGGAGGCTATGCCCAAGACCGAAAGTGGACGGAGGAAAACGCGTCGGAACTCATCGAGTATTCTTTCGTGGATGCGCATTCCCTGAACGTCCCTGCAGACTGGAACAGCCAAAAGCCGGAGCTCTTCTATTACGAAGGAACGGTCTGGTACCAGAAAACGTTTGAAGCCCCAACAGACCGTGCTGGTAAACGCTTTTTACTGCATTTTGGAGGGGCTAACTACGAAACCGATGTCTACCTCAATAGCCGTAAACTTGGCCGCCACATAGGCGGTTTCACACCCTTTCAATTCGATGTCACCAATCGACTGCACGAAGGCTCCAATACCTTAGTCATTCGCGTCAACAACAAGCGCCTGAAAGAAGGCGTCCCCACCGTGAACACAGACTGGTGGAATTACGGCGGAATTACCCGCGAAGTTCGTCTGCTGGAACTCCCCGAAACCTACATCGCTGACTATTCGATCCAACTGGCGTCCAGCACATCCGACGATCTCGAATTCAGCATCGATTTGGACGGCTCTCAACCCCAGCAGGAAGTTAGCGTTTCCATTCCTGAGCTGAACATCGAAACGGTTCTGCAGACTGATCAAGACGGATTCGCCACTGCCCGTTTCAGCCCTTCAAATCTAGAACGCTGGACACCAGACAAACCTCGCCTCTACAGCGTCGGGCTGAAAGTAGGCTCCGAGCACCTGAAGCCACGTATTGGGTTTCGTTCAATCGAAACGCGAGGCCGTGAGATCCTCCTCAACGGCCAGCCTATTTTCCTGCGTGGCATTTGTATACACGAGGAGAACCCACTCCGCGGCGGACGGGCTGCGATCGAGGAAGATGCCCGCCTATTACTAGCTTGGGCTAAAGAGCTGGGCTGCAATTTCGCCAGACTAGCCCATTACCCGCACAATGAGCATATGGCACGACTCGCGGACGAAATGGGCATTCTGCTCTGGGAGGAAATCCCAGTCTACTGGACCATCGACTGGGAAAACGCCGACACGCTTGCTAACGCCCGCCAGCAACTTACCGAGCTAATCGAGCGAGATAAAAACCGAGCCAGCGTCATAGTCTGGTCGGTAGCAAATGAAACGCCACCATCCGAACAACGTACTCGCTTCCTAAGGACCTTAGTCGATCAAGCTAGGGAGCTTGATGACACTCGCCTGATTTCCGCCGCACTCGAAGTCCACGGCGACCCCCAATACCCGGGTTATACTGTGATGAATGACCCTTTCGGCGCATTCACCGACATAGTCAGCTTTAACCAATACCAAGGTTGGTACGGGCCTGCCACTCCTGATCAGCTCACCGACGTAAAATGGAAGATCCTATCCGAAAAGCCTGTTTTCATAAGCGAATTCGGAGGCGGGGCGCTTTCAGGCTTCCATGGTCCAAAGACCACACGTTTCACGGAGGAATACCAAGCTTGGCTCTACGAAGAGACGCTGCCGATGTTGGAACGGATCGAAGGCCTAAGCGGAATGAGTCCATGGATACTCGTCGACTTCCGCTCCCCTCGCCGCGCCCTGCACGGCATACAGGACGGCTGGAATCGGAAAGGGCTAATCGGGGACCAGGGAGCCCAGAAACAAGCCTTCGATGTAGTGAAAAGATATTACGAGAAAAAGAGCGAAGAGTACGAAAATCGGTAGAAGCTGCAGCCTCGCCATTTATAGTATCAAAATTAAACTGCCCCACCTGCATTTTCCACCGCTACCATAAATCCTATGAGTAAAATCGAAACTCTGTAGTCAGCAAGTTAGCCGTCCTATGCAACTTTACCTCGATCATATCGCAATTCTCACCGACTCGGTAGAAGTTACCGCGGATTCGCTTCCGAGCTCTTTGACGCGATTTCCAATAGAGAGCTTTGAATCAGAAGGCACTAGAGAACAATACATTGAGCTCTCTGATCGCATGGGGACCAAGCTACTTTTGATCGAAGCGACAGGAGTCGGACCTTATTCTAGGACCATGGCCAAACGAGGCCCTGGTCTACATCACTTCGGCTACATTACTGATGAATTGGATGAAGCGGTTAAATACTTCGCTCGGTGGGGTATGCTCCTTCATCCGATTTCGATGGAGACAATGAAACGTCAAACGGTTTGGATGTGCAGGCCTGAAGTCCCCTTCTTAATCGAGCTGAGCCATTCAGAAACCAAAGAGAAGCCAATGCCAGATGCGCAGATTTCGATAGGTATTGCAGGAAGTTTCAGTGATATAATCTGGTTACCCGGAATGCGTCTGACCGGTACAAATCAAAGCGAAGTTTCGCTGAGATACCTAAACTCCGCCTTCAGCTTAGCCAACACCCTACCCTCAAAACGTTATAAGGTTATAGAAGATCACAAAGCTTCCTTTTCTGAATTTCCCCAGGTAAAGAAAGGCGAGAAGGTTATCTTCAAGGAGATTGACCCAAACAACTCGGCCTGGTTCTCAGGTACCGCACAGGACGGCACCAAGGGCTATTTTCCCAGAGACTGGTTTTACCGAGAAACCACCAGTCAGTTCGCTTTTGCCCTCCTAGATTACGACGCTAGAGAACTTAACGCTTCAACCGGAGAGATTGTGAACCAAATCTTGGAATACGGGGATTGGCTACTCTGCTCGAATCAGAGCGGCGAGGGTTGGATTCCAAAAAAGAATATTGAGCAGGCCGGTCGGTAGTTATACTTCCAGACGATCACTCCCCCACAAAATGAAAAGTAAAGTTCGTAAGAATAAGCCCTCGGAGTTAAACTTGGGAATTTGCATCGCAATCGGCACGGGTGTAGGCGTCGCGATTGGTACAGCACTCGGCATCATAGCTGTCGGTATCGCTATCGGCGCCTCAATTGGTGTCGCTGTCGGAACTATTTTTCACAACAGGCAAAGCGACTGAACCCCTAGTTTGCGACTGACACATTTCCTTGGGCTAGAAGATACGCCTTAGGCTGAGGTAAATATTATCGTTTCCTCCGAACTGGCCGAAAAAGCTGCTATAGTCACCCCCAAAAAGGTTGGCTCCCACATCCCAACGCCACTCGTCACTCGCATTCCAGCTTGCGGAAAGCCTCGCGTAGTGATCATTCTGGGACGGGCTGTAAAACGCAAATCCGCTCAAAGTCAGCGTCTGCTGCCATAGTCGTTTAGTGAGTCGCACCGTAACAAGATCGCGATCCCTATCTGCAATCGCAGAGCTAGCTGCATAATCTCTGGTACGCTCCACATAATATTGGACACTACCAGTCAGTTCGTTGCCGATCTCTTGCTCATACCCAAGCAAAAACCGAAATTCGTCATTGCGCACAAAGGGATCCGACCCGGTCGGATCCTCCGCGCTATCATAGAAGCCAAACTCGGAGCTGACCAAGCCTTTGCCGAGAGGTCCACGCACAGAAGCTCCAAACACGTTGAGTTCCGGAAAAATGGATTCTCCAGTCATGTAATCCATCCCCGCTGGGCTCTTCCAGTATCCGTTGTATCCATACGCAGCCAATTCGTAGCGTCCCAACATGCGTTGTGCGCGCAAATGCAGTTCATCGGCGCTAAAGGCATCGCCAGGAGACTGCACCGCGAATGGAGACGACTCTTCGGTCAATCCTCCCGACATTGTATCCCAATACGCGAGCCGGTCTCCGTCTATGTAGCGATCCGACTCGAAGCGTGGAGAGTAGAGTAATTCTACATTGGCAATATCGTTGTAAAACGCGAGACGCACGGAGTCTTGCGGGGCCTTGAGATACTCCACATCTCGCCCTAGGAAAAAGGAATTCCAGTCCTTAGGGAAAAGGTCATTGATGAAGACGAGATCCCCCACTCCCCAGGTAGCCACCTGCCTTCCGAGCTTTACATCCACAGAGTCAAGCGGACTGAAAGATAAGTTCAGAGAACGGACATCTAATACGCCTCGGCCAGTTTCCCAATCGTATCCATGATCGCTGACGGCTCCATCGGCCAGCAGGTCAAAAGAAACATCGAGTAGTGCCGCACCAAGGGCTTTTTCGGTGCGAATCTGAACACGCGCTTCAGCTAGGCTTTCCTCAGAGTAGCCAGTTGCGCCACCCGCTCGATAGCCTAAGCGAACCTCGGCAAAACCATTCAATTCACTCAGCCAAGAGATCTGCTCCTCCTCTTCACCAAACCCTTTGGATTCGCTACCGCCAAGTCCAGATGGAAGAGACGGCAAACCACTCGGCAGACCGCCCAGACCTCCTGGAAGCGGAGGCGGGTCTCCTGCCAAAGCAAAGTGTGCAGCAGCAAAGGACGAGATTGCAAAAAGAGTGCGGATCACGGCTTTCATCTAAACGATAAGCTAACGAAGCTGACGACGAGGAGGATTACGTAAGCTTCTCTCTTCGAACAAACTCTCCTCCAGATCGATATCATATTCCACGCCTTTATTAATTATTGTAGTGTACCCTCCAATACGCGTGTCGGTCATGCGACCCGCCACTACCGTGTAATAACCATCGACTTCTTTAACGTCCAGGGCTTCATAAACTCTGTACGCTTCACCATCTTCTCCCAGGTACTCCGTCTTAACTGCCAAGAAAGTGGCCTTGTGCACCCAAGACTTGTAGGAGGCAAATTCCGCGGTCGACTTGTCTTTGGGAGTAGACTCAAGCACGTAATAATCGGCTGTTTCTTCAACAAGCTTATGCTCGTCCATAGCAGGGTCACGTCCCGAAACGTCCTCATAGAAGTAATGCGAGCCCACGAAACTAGTACGGTCATCCGAAGCAGCGATTCTTTTAACAAGGTCCAAAGCGGGCAAGTATAACCAGCGCTCGTCATCCGCGCCTGGATTTTTCCAAACGAGGAACGTGGTTCCTTTCACGTCGCTGGGACGCTCGAAGTAGACAAAGAACTTTTGTTTACCGGTGTCTCCATCATCGTTGCGACGGAGTATAGTAAGCTCTCTCTGGCGTTCGCGTCCTTGAGCATCGGTTATCGTCATGCTCAATTTCGCTTTTCCATCCTTACCTTGATAGTAAGCAGCCCGACTGGCCTTTTCGACAATCTCGTCCACTTCGATCGCATTCACCGAACTGGCCAAGAGTGAAGCGACCAAGCCTATCCATGCAAATTTTACTAATTTCATACTGAGTGTTCCTGTAATTAATTTTTAACGACATTCTTGGATTTTCCGATCCAAGGGATGACACTAATCAAGGCTGGCAAAAGAATCAATGTAGTCAATCCAGCCAAGATAAGAATTGAAGAGATGAGGATGCCGACCGTCTGATACGGTACTAATGGAGCAAGCAGCAAGGGTGAGAAACCCAAACCGATTACGATGATATTTCGGGTAATAGCGCGAGCCGGATCTCCAAACGCTTCCGCCATAGCATCGCTCCAGTTTCCGTGCTTGTGGAAGGATTCCCGAGATCTCGCGATAAAGTGAATCGCGTAATCGACCGCCAACCCAAGGCTCAATGAAGATAGCACTGCTACAGGCATGTCGTAGGCTTTTCCAATCCAGCCGATGATTCCATACATGACCGCGATTGTAAGGGCCAAAGGCACCATTGAGAGGACGCCCCACCAGAAGGAACGGAAAAGCAGTATCATCAGGATCAATACAGTGACAAAGCTGCCCAAGAAAGCGTTCATCATACCGGCTACCATTTGTTCCTGCCAAATGACGTTGATGTAAGTCAGGCCGAACCATTCAGCCTTGACCTCGCTTCCAAATTCGGACTCCGACAAGTACTTGTCCACGTTCGTTACGAGGTGGCTCATGTCGCGATTATCGCCGCTGCTCAATTGTATCCACAAAACGACCTTACGATAATCAGGGGTGACAAAATGCCAAAGATCTTGAGGGCGATGGCTGCTCTCGTAGGTCATCAAACTTTGGGCGACTCCACTTGCCGTATCTTGGATGCGGTAACGCTCTGGGTCTCCCTCAAATAGTTCGCGATGCAAAGTTTTAGCCACCTCTGGCAAACCAACAACCTTCCCTACGTGATCCTGCTTCAAAATGAAGGCTTCCATAGTTTCCAACTCTCGTAGGGCTGCAGGGTTCTTGAAGTACGCGCCCGCCGCCCAGGCATCCTCCATGGAGATCACGACTTTGTCCCAAGCATCCCACAGTGCATCGGACTCAGCATTATCTTGCGAATCGACAACCCAATCCTGCAGAGCGAGAAAAGCCTTTTCGTCAAACGAGCCGTAATCGATTGCTGATAGTTTATCGGCAAGTTCCTGCCTGCTCTCGGCTGGCAAATCCGTTGCGGCAGCTTCAATCGGAGCGCCAAAACTCTTTGCGTCCAAAGCGGGTGCCTCAAAAGCGAGGTAAGCCATGTAGGTGCCCGCCAAACGTTCGTTCATGACTTCGTCCGCGACTCGGATCTCGTGCTTCGCTTCAAACCATTTGACCGGGTTATCATTGATTACGATTTTCGAGATACCGAATGCTGAAAAGACGATCAAACCAACGGCGGCCAACAGTATAAGCTTTGCCCGGCCAAACGCGATGCGGCCGCTAGCTCTAAGCATAGACGACATCCAACCTTCTTCGTTATCCGCCTTGGCTTCGCTCGAGCCAAATCCTTCCAGAGATCCGGACGGCAAGAGCATGATGTAGGCAGGCATCAAAAGCACTGTAAAAAACCAAGCGAGGAAAGTGCCTACCGCTACGAAAATACCAAAAGTCTGAACCGGCGGAATGGGAGTAAGAGCCAGCGAAGCAAAACCAACGCTAGTGGTGATGGAGGTGAAGAGCATTGGGCTCCACAATTCAGCCATTACCTCGCGAATGGTCCGTTTCCGGTCATGGTGGATTGGATACTTGTCAAAGAAATCCGATAAAATGTGAACCGCATCCAAAACTGCGATCGGCATAATGAAGATCGGAATCATGGAGCTCATGATGTGGATCGTGTTGCCTGTCGCGACCAAGAGGCCCATGGAAATGATGACCGCCAGCATGGCCACGATCATGGGCGAAACGATCAGCTTCAAGTTTCTGAAAAACAGCCACATCAAAACGAAAATCAAGGCCATGGCAGCAGGGGCAGATATCGCCATCTGCACAAACATCTCCTTGCCAAATTGATCCTGAGCAACAGGCAAACCTGCGATATAGTAGCTGTCCTCTCCATCAAACTCAGCGATGACCTTCTTTAGCTCGGTAGCGACCTTGTAGGATGCTCCCTTTTCAGTGAGGGGAAAATAAAGAGCCAAAGCCTTTTGATCCTCTGAAACCATAGAACCATCGTACATGGGAAGATTCGCGGCAGCCTTCGCGATGGCTAACGCATCCGCATCCGTCGTAGGAGGCTCGGGCATCATCCAACGAAAACTGACCGACCCAAGCCCAGCTTGCTCAATGGTATCCACGGTCGAGGGAGCAATAATATCAGCCCGTATAACGCCAATATGGCCGTCCCCCTTTTCCCAATACATGTTCTCCCCCGCAGAGACTAGCGTGTCTACGTCTTTGAGGGTTCTCGGATTGAAGACACCATTCTCTTCCTGGTCGGCGGTCACTCCCACTACGAGCATGTCCTTGAGACCAAACTCCTCCTTCAAGCGGTTGTGCGTCACACGTGCCGGCTCATCGGCTGGCAGCATGTTTTCCGGATCCGTGTCCACTTGGACCGCGTTTAACCCAAAACTGCGTTCAGGATATACCGAAGGCCAGACAACCAAAGCCAACATGATGGCGGCTAGACCGATCGATACAGCGAAGACGCTCTTCGGACGCTTTATTGCAAAATCAAGAACCAGGTGCTTCATCGGATCCGGACAGAGTGTGTTTTATTTAAAGGCGGGCCCGGGCTTTTTGCCGAGTTTTTTGAGGATGATGGCCAGCGGGCAGAAACCTGTGAAGGCAGCCTGCGCCATGTTCAAACCCACAAAAGCAGGAAGGATGAACCAATATTGGTTGACCCAAATTCCAAGTGAAACGCCGGTGAGGACCATAAGCCCCGCAAATGCCAGTACGATACGATCAATGTTCATGGCCTTGTTTTAAGTTAGTATTTTCTAATTTAGCAAGTTCTAATTTTAATTCTTGCTAAATTATGTTGAGCAGATTCAAACTCAACATATGCAGATTGTGGAAAACGCCATGCCAGACCCCAAACAGTTAGCCTCCCTATTAGAGGCAGTAGATACACTAAAAGCGATGGCCAACCCTAAGCGACTCGCAATCTTGTGCAGACTCGGCGAAGGGGAAGTCTGCGTGACCGATCTTTGCAAGGAAGTAGAGCTCAGCCAGTCCGCCCTTTCGCAGCATCTCGCCAAGCTTCGCGAGCAAAAGCTAGTTTCCACTCGGAGAGACCAGCAGACGATCTACTACCATCTAGACTCTCCCGAGATAGCGACCCTCATATCGACTTTGAGGACCCTCTACTGCGAGGATTAGACCTTTTCTAGGCTTTGCCCGAACAGGCTAACTTTCTTAGCTTCAGGCCTTTGTAGATTCGCTGGAAATCCTTGGAAGGCTGTTCAGTCCACTTCAAGGACTCGCCCGTCCTTGGGTGAAGGAAACCTAGCTGCTCCGCATGCAGCATTGTTCGGCCGGCGGGGATGAGCTCACCTTCGAACCCACGGCTGTAAACCTTATCGCCAATGATTGGATGGCCAAGTTCACTGAGGTGGATGCGAATCTGATGTGTGCGTCCCGTTTCGATACGACAGGCCACCAAGCTAGCGCCCTCCAGCTTCTCAAGGACTTCGACGTGAGTGATCGCTTCACGCCCAAACTCTTCTCCCATGGCATTGGTAGTCCCCTCTGGCACAGATCCACGAATGCCTTCGCCGGCGTCCCGCGCGATGCGAGTCTGAATAGTCTGCGATTTTGGGTATCCATGCACTAGAGCCAAATAGCGTCGTTCGATGCTGTGAGCACGGAATTGCTCCGAAAGTGCCTTCTGTGCCGGGTAACTGCGGGCAAAAACCAGCAACCCACTCGTATCCTTATCAATCCGATGAACGACCCCTAGACTCGAACGGTTGCTGCGGGCCTTCGGATCCACGTATCGCAAGTACTCCAAGGTCAACCGATCCAAGGTATCGACTTCCTCGCTCTCGGGATGCGGTACGGACATGACTCCAGCCGCCTTGTTTACAACAACAAGCTCTTCATCGAAATAGATGATCGATTTCGGGGACATCCGAGGCGCCGGACGTTTTTTCGGGGCACTCATCCTTAGTTCGATACGTTGGCCCGCTCGGACCGGTTGCCCTTGATCCGTGACGCAATTTCCGTCGATGAAGACCTTCCCAGTGTCGATCCACGACCGGGCCTTACCCCATGGCAATTGAAAGTGGTTCTTCACCGTTTTGTCCAGACGAGCCCCATCCAGCTCTGCTGCGACGAATCTCTCCGGTTGAACCTGGTTCGCTTGGCTTTTGTTTCCCTCTTCGATTCTTGGAAGCTGCGCCGCTTAAGGAATTTCATCAACACGAAAGATGGGCGAACCTTAGCGGAATGGCGCGGATCGCTTGCCGAATCACCCACTCAAACCAAGCAACTCGTTTCAGCCAACGAAGCTGTTCAGGCCGTCCTCGATGAGCGCCATCAATTTCCGTACCGAATCGCTGAGATAGCGGTCAGGATGGTGCACCATCGAAATCTCACGCCCTAGGTCTACTCCCGAAATCTCGCGATAGCACAAAGAAGCATCCAAGTCGCCCAGCAATGCCATCTTAGGCAGCAGGGAGACTCCCTGCCCCTGCATGACAAGCTTCAAGATAGTGTCGATCTGAGCGCTCTCGAAACGAGCCTTGGGACGGGCCTTGGTCTTTTCGTAGAACTCGCTGATCTGCCGCCCTGCGCAATGAATCTGGCTGAGCGGCAAAAAGGGCTCATCTCGCAAATCCTTTGGCAAAATCTTCTTCAGCTTTGCCAAGCGATGGTCGGAAGGCATGACCAAGACGAAAGGCTCCCGGCCGACTATTTTAACCAGCAACTTCGGCACATCGACCGGCGTGGACATCAAAGCGAAATCGAGGCTACCATCGACGATGCTCGCCAACAGCCCTTCGGTAAAATTCTCCTGCATCTGAAACGGAGGGATATCCTCCTTTTCCGCGTGGCTGACGATGAAAGGGATCAAGTAAGGAGCGATGGTGAGGGTCGCCCCAAAATGGGCCTCTCCCCCAGAGGCAACCGTGTCTTTGAGTTCCTCGATGGTACTCTGGTGCATTAGAAGCAAAGACTCCGCTTTGGATTCCAGTCGTTTGCCGACGTTGGTCAAAACGATCGTTCTCCCCTGCCTATGAAACAAGGGACCGCCCAGCTCCCCTTCCAATTTTTTGATCTGGATGCTCAGGGCAGGCTGGGAAACACGGCACTCCTCAGCCGCTCGCGTGAAATTGCGATGCCGGGCTACGGAGGTGAAATAGCGAAGTTGCTGCAGTTCCATAAACTGGATTTATCGAAACCATATCTATTATATATTTCAACTATCTTTCGATGTCTGGTACTTTAAGCCCCGTAAGATCCAACCCCACGGCGGAAACGTCGTGACAAACCAATTGAGAGGCTTCACCTCTCCCAATCAAATTATGGCAAAAATCAATACCAGCATCCCAGAATTCAAAGTACAGGCTTTCCATAACGGCGAGTTTATCGAAGTCTCTTCAGAGGACTTGAAGGGCAAGTGGGCAGTCTTCTGCTTTTACCCAGCGGACTTCACTTTCGTGTGCCCAACTGAGCTCGGCGACTTGGCCGACCACTACGAGGAACTCCAGGCCGCAGGCGTAGAAGTATACTCAGTCTCCACAGACACGCACTTCGTTCACAAGGCTTGGCACGACTCTTCCGAGACTATCAACAAGATCAAGTTCCCGATGCTTGGAGACCCTACTGGCGTGCTCGCCCGCGGCTTCGACGTGATGATCGAAGAAGAAGGCCTCGCCCTCCGTGGAACCTTCGTTGTAAATCCTGAGGGATTGATCAAGGTCGCGGAAATTCACGATCTCGGTATCGGCCGCTCGGCTGCCGACCTCGTTCGCAAGGTGAAGGCCGCACAGTACGTTGCAGCCAACGACGGTCAGGTTTGCCCTGCTAAATGGCAGCCAGGTGAAGAGACCTTGACTCCAAGTCTCGACCTCGTCGGCAAAATCTAAGCCATCGAAACACTTTAGACACAGTCCCCTTCGCCTCCAAGCGAGGGGGATTTTTTTCGGTCACCATCATTGCTTCAGTTTTAGGGCTTCCGTAGACTGAAGACCCATTTCATTTTAAGATATGAATCTCTCTCCACAAATCACCCAAACCCTCAAGGCCTACTCCGAGAAATTAACCCGCTCGGTGCAGCTTAAACTTTTCGATGGAAACCACTCTAAGCGTCCCGAACTCATCGATATGCTTCGTCAGGTTTCTGCCACATCCGATAAGGTCGACTTCATATACAGCGACACTGGATTCAATGTACGCGAGGGCCTGACTTTCGAAATCCAGGCTGACAACAACCCAACCGGAATCCGCTTCTCGGGGATCCCCGGCGGACACGAGTTTAATTCCTTCGTTCTCGCTTACCTGCAGTCGGGCGGCATCCCCGTAAAGCTGGACGAATCCGTCATCCGCCAAGTAGCGGCCATCGACACCGAGCTCAGCTTCGAAGTGATCGTATCGCTCGATTGCCACAATTGTCCCGACGTCGTCCAGACACTTAACCAGTTCGCGATCATCAACCCGCTGATATCCTGCGAGATGATCGACGGAGCTTGCCACAAGTCGTTTGCGGAAGAACGAAACGTGCAGGGAGTCCCCGCCGTTTTCCTCAACCGCAAGCCGTTCTCCAACGGACAGATTACCGCGAGCCAAATATTGGACAAGCTCTCTGATCACATCACCGTCGCGCCAGTGGAGGTAGTCGCTGACGAGACTCTTTACGACGTGACCGTGGTAGGTGGTGGTCCAGCCGCATCTGCAGCCGCCATTTACACAGCGAGAAAGGGGCTAAACGTCCTCGTATTGGCCGAAAAATTTGGCGGACAAGTCACCGACACGATGGGTATCGAAAACCTGATCGGGACTACCAAGACAACCGGACCGGAACTCGCCAAAAACCTGCGAGCTCACATAGAGTCCTATCCCGTAAAAATCCGCGAGGAAGTTCGCGTCGATTCGATCGCGAAAGATTCCTCAAACTGGACGCTCACCCTCAACAGCAAGGAAACCATTTCCAGCAAAACTGTCATCCTCGCTACCGGAGCGAAATGGAGAGAACTGGGCGTGCCGGGCGAGAAAGAAAACGTGGGGCAAGGCGTTGCCTACTGTCCTCACTGCGACGGTCCTTTCTTCAAGGGCAAGGACGTAGTGGTCGTGGGTGGCGGTAATTCCGGAGTCGAAGCAGCACTCGACCTCGCAGGCATCGTGAAGTCTGTCACAGTGGTGGAATTTCTGGATACGCTAAAAGCCGACCAAGTTCTAGTCGAGCAGCTGGAAGCCACCCAGAACGCATCCATCATTACTGGAACCGCGACCGAAAGCATCGTATCGGACGGAAAATCAGTCACGGGTATGAACTTGAAAAATCGCGAAACAGGCGAAGTCACACTTCACAAGACAGACGGAGTGTTCGTTCAAATCGGTCTGGCTCCGAACAGCGGATTTGCCAAGGACACCGTTGAGACCAACCGTTTCGGAGAAATCGTGGTCAACACTCGTTGCGAAACCGATCAGGCGGGTATTTTCGCCGCCGGAGACGTAACGACCGTTCCATACAAGCAGATAGTAGTCTCCATGGGAGAAGGGGCAAAAGCGGGATTGTCCGCATTTGAATACCTTCTAAAATCCGCTACGCCACAAAAGTAGTTTCCACCTGAAGGCTCGCCCGAGACGGCGAGCCTTTTTTATTCTACGAGCCCTCTACGCCAAGGGCGGACAAGTATCTTACTAAGTCGATAGTCGCATGAAATGAAAACTCATGCACTTTATCTTGGCTGCCAAAATCTGCCGTGAACTGCACCTCCCAGAGGACACGGTTCTCCAGCACTCCTAGTCGCTCCACCCCGACGCTGAAACTACTGGCACCAACTCGCAGTTCGACGGTACCCGTGTCCACGCTAACCCGACAAGGTGCCTCACCATACATCTGAACCTCCCCAAAGGAGACGCAAACGGGAATGAGGGAGAGAAGAAGCGATTGCTTGATGTTCATTGCAGAAAAGGCGGAGAAGTGCTTGGCGTATCCGTCCGCTGGAAACAGTTTGCAATATAGCAGCAAGCGACAGTGACTACAATGACAGGAATCCCTCCTTTTCTGCCATGAATGTCTCCTTCTTCATTTTCCCGGATTTCCAGTTACTCGATCTATCCGGTCCCCTCGCCGCTTTCGAAATTGCAAAAAGGTACCACGGAGCAGAGGCCTATCAGCTTCGCGTCGTTTCCAAAGATGGCGGGCAAATAGCGAGCTCAAGCGGAGTCGCGATCCATTCAGAGAAGATTGACTCCATAGAAAACGACACGCTTTTTATCGTCGGCAGCGACGCAATCGCCTCCGTCTGCTCTTGCGAACAAAGCCTAGAGCTTCTAAGGACTGCTGGCGGTAAGGCACGACGCGTTGCCAGCATATGCACAGGTGCGTACCTATTGGCCGCTACCGGGCTAGCGGACGGCAGGAAGCTGACCACGCACTGGAGGTTTGCAACCGAGCTACAGCGGAAACACCCAACCGTAAATGTCGACCCCGATAAGATTTTTATAAGGGACGGCAATTTTTGGTCTTCGGCCGGAATTACCGCTGGAATAGACCTAGCGCTTGCCCTCATCGGAAATGATTTCGGAGACCCTGTATCCAAAAAAGTAGCTCAGGACCTGGTGGTCTTTCACCGCCGTCCGGGAGGACAGTCTCAATATTCAGCTCTGCTCGAAGTGGACTCTCAATCTGAACGAATCGGACGGGCGCTCACCTATGCCAGAGAAAACCTACAAGATGACCTGAGTATCGAATCTCTCGCAGAACACGCCTGCCTGAGCCCGCGTCAATTCGCTCGTGTTTTCAAAAGCGAGACTGGCCAAACGCCAGCCAAAGCGATCGAGCAGTTGAGGGTCGAAGCGGCCAGAATAAGAGTAGAGACATTTCCAAGCGAATCGATGGCCGACATAGCGGAAATCACCGGATTCCGGGATCTGGAACGAATGAGACGCGCTTTCATACGAGCCTTCAATCTCTCCCCTCAGAGCATAAGACGCAGCACAACCACAGTGGCTTAATCCAATTTAGCCAAGCAGTCACCGTTTGCCGTAAAAGCCGAACAAACGGTCCCCACTCACAGGTCTTCTCCCTATCGGCCTCCGTATAACTAACAGTCAATGAGGAGCTTGGAACGATAAACGTAAAAAAGAATGCAACCCGAGATTGAAACGAGACAGCTCGCTGTTATGGTTTCGAACTCGCTAGCGTCGATCAAATGCGGACTCTCCACTCCCGCAACGCTGAGAAATCTGGAGCGAGATCATAGCCGAGATGCAAATTGCGCAAAAACTCAAATTCCCATTACTAATCGTTTTTTTGCTAATTTGGTCTTATGGAAACTCAGCAGAAAAGGATCTCCCGCAAACACTCTCCTTCAAGCAACTTAGCCGTTCGGACGGGTTGCCCACGGACACCGTTAGAGCAATCGCTCAAAATGATAGCGGAGTCATCTGGATAGGGACAGAAGGTGGCGGGTTTGCGAGCTACAACGGTTCTGAATATAAGACCTTCCTCCGAGAGCCCGGTAATCCATTCGGCCCGTCAAGCAACTATATCAACGCCCTTCTATTCGACCGAGAAGGTAGACTTTGGGTAGGCACCGAAGAGGGCTTGAATTGCTACCTAGAGGACACAAACGAGATTGATAATGTCGAGCTGATCCTCCCAGAGGGGCTTTCCGGCTCTCCATCGGTGAGAGATATCTTTGAGGATAAAAAAGGCCGCATCTGGATCACCACACAATCGGCCGTCTATCTACAGAACCCCAGTTCGGACACCTTGGCTCCGGCATTGGTGGCCTTCGAAGATCAATTCCATGACGCCTATTCCTTAAATGGCGAGTCGGTCTACCAAGATACCACTGGCAGGATTTGGCTCACATCGTCGATCGGTGTATTCATTTTTGATGAACTAAAAAACACCTTCACATCCCCGGATATAATACTTGGCAATTTGGCCGACCAATTGCCCCGCATCGTATTCGGAATCGCAGAGGACAACGAAGGGAACTTTTGGTTCGGGCACCTGAATGGCCTTTCCAAATTCAGTCCGACAGAAGGGACATTTGAGGAGATCCCATTAACTTCCAATGCAGAAGCCACCGACGACACGAATATAAGCTGCCTACTGAAGGACCAGCGGGGATTCTTGTGGATCGGGACTTTCTTCGATGGTATTCGAATTTTGGATCCAAGCGACAATTCCATTCTAGTCGCAAAACAAGATCCTAGCAATAAATCGAGTATCCAGAGCAATCACATAAGAGAAATCTACGAAGACAGAAATGGTCTCATCTGGATCGGAACAAAATACGAAGGCATATCAATCTACGACCCCTTGATTGAGACCTTCACTCGCTGGACTGGCGACCTCTCGGCTTCAGAAAGCATGACTGGCAAACATGTCCTTTCGATACTGGAAGACAGAGATGGAACAGTTTGGATCGGCACAAAACGAGGCGGGTTGAACGCATTTGATCCAACGGAAAAAACTTTCTCAAATTACACTGAGATACCAGGAGATCCAAGCAGCCTCGCGGACAGCCGAGTCGAGGCGCTCTTCGAAGACGAGTCCGGCATACTCTGGTTAGGAACAGAAAAGGGCCTAAGTCGCTTCGATAAAACCTCGGGAGAGTTCCTAAACTACGAGACGATGGTCGTACGAGATATAGCTCAAGCCCCTGCCGGGAAATTGTACGTGGCTACGTTCTCCGGTCTTGAACTATTCGACCCTTCCACCGGCAAGTTCGAGCACTTTCCAACGCTTGACGGAATCGATATCTCCACCGATTCGAATACAGAGATTAAAGTCCTGTACGAATCCAGCTCGGGGCTGCTTTACGTGGGATCTCATCACGACGGACTATTCCTATACGATCCCAGTAAACAAACATTGAAGCGATACCAGTCATCGGATGCGTCTGCTCCCTCTATCAGCGGAAACCGCATTCGTTCAATATACGAAGATTCCGAAGGCTCGATTTGGATTGGCACACGGTTAGATGGCCTGAACCAATTCGACGAGAAAAGTGGCAGATTCAAGCACTTTAAAAATGAGATCGACTCACGAAACGACTCGATTTTCGGAATAGCCGAAGACACCCGGGGCTACCTTTGGCTCACAACGAACCGCGGAATCATACAGTTTAATCCAAAAAACAACTACCTTAAGAATTTCGGTACAAAACAAGGAATCCAAGGAGATGCATTTGAACCAAATGCCCTATATCAAGCAAAAACAGGTAAGATCTATGCCGGAGGGAATGGTGGATTCAACGAATTCGATCCGCTAGAGATCCAATCGACGAACAGGGAAAAGAACATCATTCTTTCGTCGGTTTCCGTATTCGATAATATTATACAAAGGAAAAACTACACTGGCAATGAGCTCACCCTTCCCTACAACAAAAACTACTTAACCTTCTCCTTCGCCCTCACTGACTATAGTGTTCTGGGACAAAACGAATTTCGCTACCGCCTTGAGGGCTTGGATAAAGAATGGGTTTACAGTGGAAGGCGTAACTACATGTCTTATACTGCGCTTCCTCCCGGAACCTACCAATTTATCGTAGAAGGACGGGTACCTTCCGAAGAATGGACAGGTGGAGGAATCGCAGTGGAAATCAAGATTCTGCCTCCATTTTGGGAAAAACCATTATTCAGGATAGCGGCGATCCTCTTAATAATATTCATCCTCATCGCTTTGTTCATATACCTGACTAGGCGACAAAGACGTAACAAACTCGAGCTCGAGCGCCTCGTGAAAGAGCGGACTTTAGATTTGGAAGAGGCAAATACCCAATTGGCGATCAAGAGCGACGAACTCTCAGCACATCGCTACACCCTGGAGGAAAAAGTCGAAGCGAGAACCCATGAACTCAAGATGGCCAAAAGAAAGGCGGAAGAATCGGACCATCTGAAGTCGTCCTTCTTGGCAAACATGTCCCACGAGATTCGTACACCCATGAATGCCATCGTCGGGTTTTCAGAGCTGATTTGTATCCCGCAAGAGAGCGATGAAAACCGACAGGAATATGCCAAACTGATCAAATCAAACTGTTCTTCACTGAATAACTTGGTCGACGACATTTTAGATATATCACTCATCGAAGCCGGGCAGCTTCGCATCCGGCCAGACTATTTCGACCTTCCTACGATGCTTCGCGACATGGACAAGATGTTCAGGACGCAGTTACCCGACCACCTAAGCGAAGACTTTGAGTTCAAAATGTCAGAAAATGTAAATACAGGTCCTTTTGAGATTTACACTGACCGTAATAGATTAAACCAGATAATAACGAATCTCGTTAACAATGCTCTGAAGTTCACATCCAAAGGATATGTTTCAGTGAAATTCCAGGTTGATCAAAATGAAAATCGGGTCGTTTTTGAAGTCGAAGACACCGGAATCGGGATTAGCAAAAGGAACCTTCCTACGATTTGGAATCCATTTAGAAAAATCGAAGAGGACCCCTCGCAATTCTATCGAGGCACAGGACTGGGCCTTGCAATTACCCAAAACCTAGTCACCCGCCTAGGTGGAGGGATCACCGTCAAGTCGGAAGAAGGTGTGGGTTCAACCTTCACCTTCTGGCTCCCTCTTCACAAATCCCAGGTCGAGGGAAGCAACGAAAATAGAGTGCAAGAGGATGAACCGAAGCCACAATTGTTAACTCAGCCCCCAGCAGAAACGCACCCCCTTCTCTTGGTCGCAGAGGACGAGGATTCGAATTTTACCCTCATTGAAAAGATACTAATCGACCAGCCAATCGAACTTGTGAGAGCGCGAACAGGTGCACAGGCGATCGAAATCTGCGAGACTTCCGACCGGCCAATCGATTTCGTATTGATGGATATTAAAATGCCTATCCTGGACGGAAAAGACGCCACCCAAATCCTCAAAACCAAATTCCCAGGCATGCCCATTCTCGCATATACCGCCTACGCAAGTAGCAGCGAGCAGGAAGACATAATGAAGTATGGTTTCGACGGATACATCCGAAAGCCCACTTCCCGTGAAGCGGTAATGGAGGCTCTAGGAAAATTCATTTCCTATTCGGCCTCCTGATTTCGACGGGCCACAAAGTATCAGCTATGTTGTGGCGACCCTAGATTCAACTTTCGCTGAGTCGCTTCAGCTGGCCCTCATTGAACAATGCATGAGCTTCCGTTAGGATATCTGGAATTTGGTCGACAAAAGGACTTTCGCTCAGTTTCTCGCGCATCTGTGATTTGTCATAGTCGCTAACCTTCTGCCCGGGGAACCAGTGTCCCGCAGCCCCTAATAAATTGTAACGCATCTTGCCCCAATCAACTAAATCTAAAGATTTGGCGTAGGTGAACAGTCTGAGGATTTCTTTCACATTCACACCGTTGGGAAGCTCTTCCCATTCAGGAATCCCCTTCCACCATCCAGAACACCATTCTTTGCCCAAAGCCTTTTCCATTTCAGCGCGAAGCTTAACTTCGATTGGAGCCATCACGGCTTGAGCATTTTCGTAATGTTCAAGCATTTCCAAATGTGTATCAAAATCCTGAGGACAACTGATACCCATGCTCAGAGTGTGCACCTCTGGGCGGGAAAGGCAGAAAAGTGCATTCCACTGCATCGGATGTAAATCCCCGCACAGTTCAGTAAGCTTTTCAGGGGGGGCATAAAGCTTACCTCCCTTGTCATTTGGACTAATGATAAAAACGCCCATGTCGTTTTTGTGAGCGATTTCAACCGCCTCCCAATTCAACTCGTTCACAAAATACCAATGCAAATTAACGTAATCGAACAGGTTGCTGGCATTAGCTTGGCATATGACTTCGTTGCTGGCGTGCGTCGAGAAGCCAATATGTCGAACTCGACCTTGCTCTTTGAGCTTTTGAGCGACTTCCATACAGCCTCCGTCGCGCATGGTTATGTCTAACAATGACGCGTCGTTGATTCCGTGAATTGAAAAGAGATCGACGTAGTCTAGTTTTAAATACGCTAGAGATTTTTCGAAATTCTCAAGAAACAGCTTTGGATCCTCCTCTGGACAAACCTTGGTCTGCACAATCAACTCGTCTCGATTAAAGGACGGGAGAACTTGGCCCAACTGCATATCCGAGGTACCATAGCCACGTGCCGTTTCGATATGATTCGCCCCCATTTCCAAGGAGAAGCGAATTGCCGCCTCCAAATTGGCCTGCCCTCCTGGTTTGATTTTATCCAACGGCATGTCGCTCCAACTTTGCTGAAAGCGCATTCCGCCACAGGTGATAACTGGCATATTGATCTCGGTGCGTCCGTATCTGCGGTATTCCATACCCCTTAGGTTTGATCTGAATTTGCGGATCTAGGCCAACCAAAAATCGTTTGATCGCGACACGCTTCGCAAGAATAGTTTCGCGACAAGCTCGATGCCGTGTAACGAATTCCAGCCATCCTGTCGAAAACTAGCCTTTAATCCAAACCGACGGCCGTAAGATGCAAAAGATTCTGCTAGACGGAAGCTGGCGAGATGCCGTTTCTCCTTCATCAACCTTTCATTCCTTTGATCCGCGTGAGAATAAATCGCTCACCGAGAGATCCTTTCCAGTTTCCGCCTGGGACGAACTGGAGCAGATGATCCAAGCCGGCTCGCAGGCTGCGGAAGAGCTACTAGACGTGCCTTCTGCTTTGATTGCGGACTTTTTGGATACATATGCCGCACAGATAGAGTCTGAGGCACAGCAACTCGCGAAGATAGCTCAAGAAGAAACCGGACTGGAAGCGACATCGAGGTTCCTCGAGAAAGAACTGCCACGGACCATATTCCAACTACGCGAGGCCGCAAAATCCGCGAGCTCAGCTCGATGGACAGAGCCGACTATCGCCAGCCAGGCAAACATTCGTTCCATGCGAGGTCCCCTAGGAGGGCCTGTGGTTGTTTTGGGGCCCAACAATTTTCCGTTCGCTTACAATGGCGTTTCCGGTGGCGACTTTGCGTCGGCCATCGCTGCTGGCAATCCGGTCATCGCCAAAGGGCATCCTTCCCATCCCTACACTTCGCAAAGACTGGCAATCATAGCCCAAAAGGCCTGCGATTCGGTTGGCTTGCCTCGAGCGACCGTTCAGTTTTTCTATGAGACGAAAAGGGAAACGGGCCTTAAGCTTGTCTCGCATCCTCAAGTAGGGGCCGTCGGGTTTACCGGAAGCAGACCGGCTGGAATGGCCCTTAAAAAAGCTGCTGAAGAAGCAGGCAAGCCGATCTACCTGGAAATGTCTTCCGTCAATCCGGTATTCGTTTTGTCGGAGGCGCTCAAGGCTCGTAGCTCGGAAATTGCCGAAGCGCTTCATCTGTCTTGCACCAGCGAATCTGGGCAATTTTGCACTAAGCCTGGCTTGATCGTCGCAGAAGGGACCGAAGCAGGCTTAGCGTTTTCCGACGAACTCGAGGAACTCTTTTCGAAGACAGCCCCGGGAGTGCTCCTATCTCAATCGGGACAAGATGCGATCGCAGCAGCTGTGGGAACTATGCTGGAGGCCGGAGCGACCGTTCTGACTGGTGGCCGCCCCTCTCCGACAAAACATATCGGTTATCTGCCAACTCTTTTACGCATAAGCGCGACTGAGTTTTTGAAACGGCCCACCCCTCTGCAAAGCGAAGCATTTGGACCTGTCGCTCTCGTGGTCATTGCCGCCAATCCTGATGAAACGCGAGCGATTGCACGAACTTTGCAAGGAAACCTCACAGCGAGCATTTTTTCCGGATCGAGCGGCGAAAACGAAAAAGCGTACGCACCGCTTGCCCGCACACTGCGTGTCAAGGCAGGCAGGCTTCTGAACGACAAAGTCCCCACAGGCGTAACTCCTTGCCCGGCCATGAACCACGGTGGACCGTATCCAGCAACCGGGCACCCAGGGTTCACCGCTGTTGGTTTCCCGGCCAGCATGCTTCGATTCAGTGCCCTACACTGCTACGACAACGTCAGAGAAGATAGGCTTCCTCCTATTTTGAGAAACCGTAACCCAATCAGTGGACTGCTGCGATTAGTCGACGGCGAATACACAGACCAAGATCTGCCAGCCTAGCAACGCTTTGCCGCAATCATGTTGTTTGCCTTAGCGTAATCCCGGAGGAGAAGGTTCCGAATCGTCTCTCTAACCGAAACCAACAATAGATCCCACATTCATGAAAAAACTAGTTTTTGCCCTAACCTCCCTAGCATTTCTCGCCTTCGGCACTTCAGTGTTGAAAGCCGCCCACCACGAGGAAGACGCCGTCACCCCGACTAGCGTCATCCATGTCGTAACAGTTTCCTGGAAAGAAGACGCCACTGAAGACAGCATAAAGGCTGCCCTCGAAAGCGTTGTAACACTCGCCCACGACTATGAGGGAATCGAGCGGGTTTGGATCAAAACCATAAAAGCTCAAGGCGACCGTACCCATGCATTTGTCATGGAGTTCAAGAGTGAACAAGCACTGAAGGACTACGCAGGTAGCGACGCTCAGAAGAAGTGGTACGAGTCCTACTTGCCAGTTCGCAGCCACAGCACGACTTTCGACATTACAAACTAAGTCGGCAGCTTACTACTCAATTTTCTAAGGCCCGCTTCATTGTGAAGCGGGCTTTTCTGCTCCTAAATTCTAGAGCTTGCAGCGAAAGCCCTTCGCACTCAGCTTCCCCGCTCCTAACTATTACCTCATGGCAGAACTTGGAAAAAGAAACACACTCTCGATTTTGAACGAATCGCCGCACGGGCTCTACCTAGACGGTGGCGAGCTGGGAGATATCTTGTTGCCAAACGCCTACGTGCCCAAAGGCGTGACTCCCAATTCCAAAATCCCGGTTTTCATTTATCTGGACTCAGAGGATCGACTCGTTGCCACCACGGAGACGCCGCTCGCGGAAGTCGACCAATTCGCTGCCCTAAAAGTGCTAGAGGTACACGATAAGATGGGCGCCTTCCTCGATTGGGGACTGAGCAAAGACTTGCTGCTACCATTCCGCGAACAGAAAGGCCGAGTCCGGGTTGGCGACACCCGTGTCGTTAGAATCTACGTGGATGAAGCAAGCGGCAGAATCGTTGCCAGCGAGAAACACGCGAGATTTCTCAGTAAATACCGAGCCGCCTACAAACCACAGGAACAAGTCGACCTCATCGTGATCGGCGAAACGCCACTAGGTTACAAGGCACTGATTAACAGCTCTCATATCGGCCTGCTCTATGATAACGAGCTCTCGGAACCCCTAAATGTGGGAGATCAGTTTAAAGGATACATCAACAAGATTAGGCCGGACGGAGCCATCGACCTCAGGAGAGACGCCTCCGGTTATTCGAGAGTCGGACCACTCGCGGAACGAATTATCGAGGAACTGAAAAATGGGGATGGATTCCTAGGCTTGGACGATCGTTCCCCGCCAGAACAGATTCGTGAAACATTCGACGTCAGCAAAAAGGCTTTTAAGCAAGCCCTAGGTTCCCTTTACAAGCAAAGGCTCATTCAATTTGTTGATGGCGGGGTGGAGCTAATAAAAAAGTAGCTAGGCACGATCGCTTTGAGAGTGCGCCAAAAGGCGGCACCTAGAGAAAGGTCTCCAGATACCGCCCAACCTATTTGTGTCTAAACCTACCTGTAAAAAGTCTATTCGGCAGCCGTCATTTGCTCCCAGGGAGCTTCCACCACCCGAAAACCGTCCGGGGCTCTTCGAAAATAAGTTCCGTCGGAATCGAAGTATTCGATATCCTCATACCATACTGTAGTTGCATCTGTAGGAAGGTTGCTAACTACCGCGCCCATCGGAGCCGCTACCCAAACAAGCCCCTCGCTTGAACGTCGAAAGAATTGCCCGTCCTTGAACAACAACTCGCGCTCTCCGATCCATATGGATTCGTACCCATCTGAAAATTCAACTTCCACATCCGCTGAATCGGAGACAACGGTCTGGGAACCTTGAGAAAGTGTAATCGGGGCCTCGACTACGACATAGCCGAATGGAGACCGAGTGTAGAAGACTCCTCCAAAACGAAAGTAGATCGTATCTCCGATAACGATACTCACGTAGCCTCTTGGAAGGCTTGATACCACGGCCCCGCGCGGTGCTCGAGTCCGCACATAGCCTGCATTCCCCTTCCGGTAAAACGTTCCATTATGATACTGGTATCGATCTTTGCCGACCTCGACTTGCACTGCCCCTCTCGGAAGTTGCTTGTTAATCTGAGTCTTAGAATCCTTGCGGGCAACAGCCTGAGCCTGCGATTTGGACTTGGGCTGCGATTTGGACTCGGTCTGCTGCCTCGCCTCAGCTTGCGGTTTTGCCGATAGGCTGCCGCTAGGAAGCGCAGCGCTCGAGAGCCCGGCTAAAACAAGGCTCAAAGCCATTTTAAAAATTTTCGTCTTCATGTGTCTGATCTCAAAAAGCATTAACTTTGTTATGCTCACTTAGACGAAAAACCGGAGCTCAGGTTGCATTACATTTGCGTAATGAAAATCGACGGCTTCCCACAAGAGACACCTGACCAACTCCCTGAATTTTCAGCCTAAATCTTTTTCGGAAAAAGAGGCAAAAAAATTGAACAATCGTTCATTCGAGCCGTCTTAGAAAGCATGAGACACGCTTAGCGTTCTCACTTTTGGGGTAACAAAGAAAACTAGTGGCGGATCGCTTAGGGGTAGGCGGTCCGCCTTTTCTTTGCTCTATCCCGTGGCTGAGTCCACATGGTCAGTTGGAAGCTAGCAAGAAATCGCCGAACTGATAGGCGTAGCTAGCTGGAACCAAATTCGAACGGATCTCTTCGGTGCCTGAGTAAAAATGGATCTGCTCTGGCATCTCATATTTGAGCTGAAGAGAAAATGTGATGAGGCTACTTCCTCCTCTTTTCAGGCTCCCAATTCGGTGGCAGACGAATTTAGCGTCACCATACTTATTGAATCGCATCACGCAGTACAGGTCTTCCACGTCTGTAGTCGCTTTAACGCGGGCAACAAAGTCAAAACGACCTTTATCGGTAACGAAACGCAGGCCTTGGTCGTTCTGGATAACTCCTGAGCGCTTGTTCTCCAAAATTTCTACTTCTACGAAGCCGTGTCCAAAAGACTCGCTCGCCAGCATGGTTAACGATTGGCTATCAGCTTTAACGAGGCTATCTCCCGTAAAACAATAGGGAGCGTTATTCCTCACCTCATAGACCGGGAGCCAAGATCCGTTCTGCATACAATAGACAGAGCTTTGGCTCCAAAGCGTATTGCTAATAATGATACAAATAGTTAACAATATCCAGCAGCGCTTTTCTCTTATCTTCATATTCATTTTGGCGGACGGTTCCCGGAAGAATCGTCTAAAACACCCCTCCATCAAGTAGCCTGAAAGACATTGATAGATAACTTACGGTCTCTTAGCAGAGCTTTTACACAACCGTACCCTCGCGCAAAAAAAATGCCTTAGTTTTACCTAGTCGGGGCGTATTCAATTCACTGGATACGTAAGGTTTTAGTTCAGAGCTCCGACGAATCGACACATCGAGGCAGAAAAGTAGTTTTTGCGTTTTGGCGGTTTTAGGCCACGTTTTGACTGCTTTGCCCCACCCTCCCCAAATAGTCCTAATTACTGGCTGCAGCTCAGGTATCGGATTCGAATTGATCCAGCTTTTCGACCGAGATCCCTATTGCGTTATTGCCACCGCCCTGCCGCATTCCGCCCAGGAGCTGAGGGAACAGACCATCGCCAAAAGCTCGCGAATCCAGGTCGAGGAACTGGACGTGGCTGACTATGAAGCTGCCTCAGAGCTAGTGAAGAAGGTAGAGACCCAATTCGGTCCTGTAGATATCCTGATCAACAATGCAGGTATTTCCTACCGCGCCACCGTGGAAGATATGAGCCAAGAGGACGAGCAAAGGCAAATGCAGGTCAATTACTTGGGTCCCATGCACCTCATACGAGAATGCCTACCACAAATGCGAAGGAGAAGAGTCGGCAGGATCGTCAACGTATCATCAGTAAGCGGCATGATGGCGATGCCGACCATGGCTTCCTATTCTGCTTCAAAATTCGCCTTGGAGGGAGCGACTGAAGCGCTTTGGTACGAAATGAAGCCTTGGGGAATAAAGGTAAGCTTAGTACAGCCAGGTTTCATAAATTCGCTGGCATTTAAGAAGGTCCTCTACTCTCGCTCCAAAGAGGAAGGACGTAGCTCTTCGGAGTACAAGGCTCATTACGAGAATATGAAATCTTTCGTCGAGAAGATAATGACTCGTACACCTTGCACCTCCAAAGACGTAGCAAAACACATATTCGCCATATCCCGCAGAAAACGGCCTCCCTTGAGGTCCACGGGCACACCAGATGCTCGGATATTTTACTACCTGAGACGAGCCTTACCTCGTTTTCTTTACCACAGGCTACTCTACCGTACCTTACCAAAAATCTCAGAATGGGGGCCAAAAAATCGATGAAAGCTCTTGTAGGAAAAGACACTTCAGATGTCATTTTCAGACTTTTGTTCAGCCTTATCTTTATCGGACTCGGCGGAGAGCATATTTTCCGAGATGTGCTGATTCAAAAAATGATGCCCGGTTGGATGCCGATACCGAGATTGGTCTCTTTTTCGTGCGGAATCTTTCTTGTGGCCGGAGGAGGCATGATCGCTCTCGGATATCGATTGAAGGTCGCATCCGTAATGCTGGGAACATTTCTTATCGTAGTCACTGCTCTGATACATGCTCCAGCTCTACAGGGATACCAAAGTCCTGAGCTTGATCTGCAAAACCAATGGATTTGGGACACCATGCAACGAAGTAATTTCGTCAAGAACCTGTGCCTCCTTGGGGTCTGTGTAATGCTACCCCACTACAAGCTAGGAAAGTGGTCCTTAGATTCATTCCTTGAATCACGTAAGGGTTAGACACCTAAGTATGTTCGGGTAAACTTCAGTTTACGCCTCA
>NZ_JACHVC010000003.1 GCF_014230145.1 Pelagicoccus albus | reverse complement strand
GAACGCTAAGCTGATACGCGAGGGCTCAGAGGCCGTCGTGTAAGAGTAGGGTGAGATACGTCCTTGCTGAGTCCACAACTCGGGCGCTTGGCCCGAGTTGTATCGAGCGACTGGTTAGCTAAAACTCTTTTCATAACTTTCTAGGTGGAAGGTTTGGATCAAACTCCATATTCCCGTTTAGACATGGAATTTCGTCTTCATCATCTTTTTTGCTTTCTGCTCCAACGCTCTCATCAGAAACAAGGTATGTCACCCTTCCGACTAATCCGTATATGAACGGTAGGACTAGGATTATCGTGATCCAGTAGCCTGTGACGATGACGAATCTGAAGGTGTCTTGTTCTTTCTGTTCTGACACGACTTCTTCTAGGAAATTTAGAGGAAGCGAGAAAATTGCTAGCACGATTACAAACAGAATCAGCTTACCGATCAGTTTCAGTCCAGCTACCCAATGCTTGAGGTACGATTCCGTTATTCTGTTCATTTTTTTCTAGCTAACGTCGAGGTGTCACGCGGAGGGGGCGCAGCCCCCGGAGTTGTGACCACCGACTTGTTCTACCTTTTTTAGTTTTTTGTAGTGGATCAAAAATGACGGTAACAAAACCAACAGTGACACGACAACTAGACCCAATGATTTTTTGCTCTTAGCTCTGACGATGTCTTTTGCTTCTTCGTACTCTTCGTCTTTGATTCCTCTCCATTCTTGCTTTTCTATTTCTTTCTCTTCTTCGGTTAGTTCTTTTTCTTTTGTTCCTGGAGGTGGCGGAAGTCGCTGTCCCATGTAAGGATCACGGACATCAGAAGATTTGTAATATTCGTACTGATAATCGGTAAGTCCATAATCCGGTAGGACCATTTTCATCAAATCGTAGGCACCGATTACGGTGAAGACAGTCGATGCCACCATCAATGCAAAGCACATCAAAACGAAGTAGATGCTAAGTGCGGTCTTTCTCATTTATCTGTAGAACGTCAAAGCCATACGCGGAGGTCAGCGCGGAGCGCTGGCCGGAGTTGTATGGGCTGCCTGGTTCGGCTTAGTCCATTTTGACTGATATCGTGAATCTACCTCATCAAGAATCGAATACCAATCCTCAATCGAGTATCCTTTAGTTCTAGGGTGTTCATCAGTGGATATGACATTTGGATTATTTTTTATTCTTTCTCTGTATAAGACGTCTGACTTGAATTCATGCTCAGACGCTAAGCTAAACAATCGCTTTGCTTCGTCTTTCTTCCCTTTATATTCGGCGATCCATGCGAGTCTCGCGTATGCCAACGCAAGTTCCCAATCAAATGCGGAGTGATCTCCTCGATTCGAAATTTCTTCTTTTGTAAACTCGATAGATCTGAGGAGTGCTGATTTCGAACTCTCGATATCGCCGCTACCGTATGGCTCAAGGATTTCGTTCATTCTTTCGATGTACGCATCATTTGCTCTTCGATACTCTTCGGCTGGATCGGAACAACCGTAAAAGATAGTGAGGAGGAGTAGAGCTAAGTATCGCATCGTTTTTTTGCCGAACGCAGAGGTGTCACGCGGAGGTAAGCGCGGAGCGCTTACCGGAGTTGTGACGACCGACTGGTTCTCCCATTTTGTTTTTTGGATCAATTTGGTTCTGAAACAAAATGATAGTGGCTAGACCTAAGATAAAGAGGAGTCCGCTGTGATCGCCTCCAAATGCAATTGTGTAAATGTACGAAGTTCCGTCAGTCAAAATTCCTTTCGTTGATTCTCTAAATTGGAGAAAGAGAGGACATAGTATCAGGATGGAAAATACAAATTCTACCTTCCTTTTCTTTAGTTTAATAATTCCTTCTCCGAGAGATTTAGCAATCGATTTTAGGGATCTTCCTCCGAGAAAAAAGATGGCACCAAAACAGAAAATGATTCCAAGCATTGCGGGATCAAATCCTTCGCTCGTTACTCCAAATTCACGTTCGTAACGCTTGAAACTTGATAAGTTCGATGCAGCCAATCCAGTAGCTAAGAGGAGTGGGAAAATTAGTTTTCGTTTCATAATTAATTTTGGAGAACGCTAAGCTCATACGCGAGGGCCTAAAAGACCGAATGAGCAAGTTGTGGGGTTGGAAATGTCTTTGCTGGTTCCGCAACTCGAGCGCTTGGCCCGAGTTGTATGGAGCGACTGGTTCTACCTTCTTTCATTTCAGCTTAGAGATGATGCTAGAGCTCCTAGAAAGCCGAATACCAATTCAATGATGAGCACGAGTATTGCGAAGCATATGTCTAAGGCCAATAGCTTTCTTCCCAAGTTCGTTAGTTCGTTTTCTGCCGTAGAAACCAAGCCTTCGGGAGTCGCTAAATCGACGGTGTTGTCGCTTCGGATTTTTAGCTCATGCCCGACCACCCCTCGAAATGTGACGTATCCAGATAGAGGTAGAATGAAAGCAGGAAACGTCCAAGAGTCATCGGAAACTAAGAGATAAGATACCCACAAGAAGACGCCTCCAACGATGATGAAGCCGAATCGCTCGGACTTGCCAAGGGCGGGAATACTTTGAATATCTGCCATGGTCGGTTCACGTCCATTACTCTTCGTCCAGGACGAAATGCTCTTCGTAGCCCTCTTCGTGAGTCTCTTTATCGTTCTGTTGCGAAGACTAAACACTGATTATTTCTGTAGAACGCTAAGCTGATACGCGAGGGCTCAGAGGCCGTCGTGTAAGAGTAGGGTGAGATACGTCCTTGCTGAGTCCACAACTCGGGCGCTTGGCCCGAGTTGTATCGAGCGACTGGTTAGCTAAAACTCTTTTCATAACTTTCTAGGTGGAAGGTTTGGATCAAACTCCATATTCCCGTTTAGACATGGAATTTCGTCTTCATCATCTTTTTTGCTTTCTGCTCCAACGCTCTCATCAGAAACAAGGTATGTCACCCTTCCGACTAATCCGTATATGAACGGTAGGACTAGGATTATCGTGATCCAGTAGCCTGTGACGATGACGAATCTGAAGGTGTCTTGTTCTTTCTGTTCTGACACGACTTCTTCTAGGAAATTTAGAGGAAGCGAGAAAATTGCTAGCACGATTACAAACAGAATCAGCTTACCGATCAGTTTCAGTCCAGCTACCCAATGCTTGAGGTACGATTCCGTTATTCTGTTCATTTTTTTCTAGCTAACG
>NZ_JACHVC010000002.1 GCF_014230145.1 Pelagicoccus albus | reverse complement strand
CGCAGAGGCCATGCATGGAGGCCTCAGTTGGGGTTTAACTTAAATTAGGGGTTGATTTGTCACAGGTCGGATTGAAAGGGCGGGCGTTTGCCGGAATTGAATGGGCCGACTTGTTAGCCTCTTGTAGGTAGTCTCCAAAGCCTCCATCCACAAGTTGGTTTAGTTCGAATGCTTCGGGCCTTGTAGCTTGAACGTAAGGTTAGGGTCCTTCGCCTGAAACCGAAGCTTGAAATGACTAGGTCAAGAAGTTCTACCGTCTGTTCGGGATGCTGCATCCTTCGATTAAGTAGACCAATTTCCATAATTATATTTTCGGCTAACGTCGAGGTGATACGCGAGGATCAGCGCGGAGCGCTGACCGCAGTTGTATCGACCGACTGGTTCGCACTGATTTTGGTTACATAGATTTTCTTTTGGTAGATGGGAAAATCGAATCTTTTGAAATAGCCAAAAGGACTTTGAGGCCCAGTGTAACCCTCCACCTCTAATCTCAAGTGGGTTGTATCATGGTTGAACTGTAGTAGTTGTGGGATAATCGGTTCTAATGTATCCAGCTCAAAGCTTTCTTCCTCTCCATCAAAAGTAAATTCGTTCAGTTCAAAGCCATAGGTCCATGTTCCTGAGCCTACTTTCTTCATATACCCGAATGATCTCATTACCTCATCAACGGAATCAGGATTCTTAATCCTATACTTTCTCCCTTCCCTGTATCCTGCCCACTGTGGTGCATATTTATTTTCGGATCCGTAGTAATCCTGAAGGCAATAACCGTTCAAGAACCCCCTGACGTACCATTCGATGAACCAATCCTTTTCTTCTTCTTGAAAGCTTGGGGATGAATCATAGAAGTCTTCCGCGTTTCGGGCGATGAACCATGAATACTCTGAGGGTGTGGGTATCGATCGTTGGAACGCAAATATCGCTCCGACCGCTAAAACAGCGGCTCCTAGGTAGGTGAGCGGGTATTTGCTAATCATTTTTTTTGCGAACGTCGAGGTGATACGCGAGGATCAGCGCGGAGCGCTGACCGCAGTTGTATCGACCGCCTTGTTCTGCTTAGTTTTCATTGTTTTCTAGGCTGGGTCGACCTTTTCGGTGAGATGTTTTGGTAGATACTCGTACACGTAACGAACTCTTCCATAATCGATTTCGAATGAGTACCAAATGCGTTCCAATTTCACCTTGAGCATCAATCTTGTGGGTCGGTCTTCATCATGATCCTGCTTGATCCTTATCCCTTTCACTTGCTCATAGGAATAGTGTTCGTCGCGTCCTCTTCTTCGGATCGTGATCCCATCTTTCTGGATGATCAGATGTTTCGGGAGAATCCATAGCGCAAAAGTGAATATGAGTATCCATAAACCAATACAAATAGGTAGAGCGATGTTCTTTTGATTTTCGGGGAGTACCAGCAGCAAAGGTGGCCCAACGAGAATTGCTACGAGAGTAGGTAGCATAATTTTTTTTGCTGGGTTGTTTGAAACTCGAAGCATCGTTACTCGTCGCTATTCGTTTTCTTATTTTTGCAGAACGTGGAGGACATACGCGAGGATCAGCGCGGAGCGCTGACCGCAGTTGTATGGTCCGTCTGGTTGGATATTTTTTTCATTCGTCCTGTGATGAGTGATATAATGTCTTCGGTCGTGGATACTTTCTTCCGGTCCTCACTGGAAACCGGAAATCCGTAATCTATGTCGAGATCGTCAAGGAATCGGTCGATCTCACCTGGACCGATCCTTAAATCTTCGATCAAATCTTTATTTAATTCCTCGTGCCTTATCGAAAACGTTTGGATGGCTAATTCAGATACCTTCTCGATGACTTCGTCCAAGGTCCAAGCTGTTTTTTGATTCCTCAAGTTGGCTACCGATCCCAAGGTTCCATCTATGGCTGAAATGGCCTTCCTCGCTAACCAAGGGGATGCTAAAAACATCGGATACCAAGTGTAGATCGCGAATGTCCTCGCTCTTTCGGTGTTAGTGAGGAGTAAGAGTGAAGCACTGACGTATGCCATCCCGATGGTCATGAATAATAGTTGAGGGGGAGTGCTTTCGAAGGTAAATGAAACCAAACACGAAAATGCTCCCACAGCTAACAATGGTATACCGGTTAATGCCCAGAAGCGGTTTGGGCTTTGCGAGCTTTCGGATGTTCGTGGTTCGTCCATTCTTTTCTGATCCAACGCAGAGCTCTCACGCGGCGGCTTGCCGACGTTGTGAGAAGCGACTTGATATGCGAATTATTTCTTGGAACGTAATTAGAGCTGATTCGCCTATCTCAAGCTGTTCATGATTCATGCTGTTCTATTCTTAAATTTTGAATACGTTTGGATTACTATCGAAGGAAGGAAAAGCCACCACAGCGAGCCCAACAGTCCGTGGTAGACCAGTGGTAGATAAATGTTATTCCATTCGTAGTTTCCTTCTATGTGTAGGAAGGGTAGAAAAAGGCCCAGACTTACGGGGAAGTCTCCAAATACGAGGAGAAGCCAAACCATCGGTGCTTCCTCGTGTGTGCTCTGGCTGTAGAGAAAACAGAAAGCCAGTACGACCGTGTGGACGACTAGAAAGCTCGTTCCGAGCAGTAGGGCTATCTTCTTTCTCTGCATATCGCTAAGTCCTCACGACGTAGGAGGCGGAGCCTCCGGAGTTGTGAGCGACGTCTGGTTGGCACTAGTTTTTACTCTCTGGTTGTCCATAACTTGTGGCTGAACAATGATGCTTAATGCTAACCCACCTAACTCTCGTAAAGAATGGGTTTGTTTCGATTGCCTGACTAATATCGGGAAATGATCTCTCTAGGAAATCCTTTTCTTTCTTCTCGTTGGGAATGTGGAGTAGTTGCCTCAAGGCTGTCGTACTCTTATCGATACAAATAAACCCTTCTATTGTTTTTCCATTTCCTGATTCCTGGCAGTAGAAGAAGATAGACACTAGGCTGGCTCCATCTTTCAGTTCAAAGCCGCATCCATTTGCGGTTCCAGGCTTCAGTTTGGTTAA
Source organism: Pelagicoccus albus (assembly GCF_014230145.1). Classification (NCBI taxonomy): domain Bacteria; kingdom Pseudomonadati; phylum Verrucomicrobiota; class Opitutia; order Puniceicoccales; family Pelagicoccaceae; genus Pelagicoccus; species Pelagicoccus albus. The sequence goes on along the minus strand of NZ_JACHVC010000002.1, from coordinate 3,881 downwards.
ACGGTATCCTTGCTCAAGCAGAGCGTCATATGTTGGTTGGATGATCGAAGCCGAAATCTCGAAGTCCTCTCCAATGGACCAACTCGTGCGACCATTGGTGCCAGTTGATTCGATGATCATTTCGGAACACGTTTTCATCTTCGTTTCTTTGCCAACGCTAAGCTCATACGCGAGGGCCTAGAAAACCAAATGAGCAAGTAGTTGGGTTTGAAATGTCCTTGCAGGTTCCACAACTCGGGCGCTTGGCCCGAGTTGTATGGAGCGACTTGTTCGACCTATTTTTCATCTTCGCTAGTTTCGATGAAGTATTCGCAGTTCTGGAAGTCCCAATTCCTGATTTCGCTTTTATCTAAGTAGGTTTGAATCTCAGTCATTTGGTGTTCTTCTATTTTGTAAGTCGCCATCATTTGGTCATCAGTTCCTGTGTCCCAAAGAGTCCGAATTCGCTCGACCGGAAAGTGCATAAACTGAATTTCCGAAACCAGAGTGTCTTCATGTTTTTTGTACTCTGCTATTGTTCTGGTTAGTTTCATTCTTTCGTCGAACGCAGAGGCCATGCATGTAGGCCTCAGTTGGGGTTTAACTTAAATTAGGGGTTGATTTGTCTCTGGTGGGATTGAAAGGGCGGGCGTTTGCCGGAATTGAATGGGCCGACTTGTTAGCCTCTTGTAGGTAGTCTCCAAAGCCTCCATACACAAGTTGGTTTAGTTGGAATGCTTCGGGCCTTGTAGCTTGAACGTAAGGTTAGGGTTCTTCGCCTGAAACCGAAGCTTGAAATGGCTAGGTCAAGAAGTTCTACCGTCTGTTCGGGATGCTGCATCCTTCGGTACGGTAAACCAATCTTCATAATTATATTTTCGGCTAACGTCGAGTCCTCACGACGTAGGAGGCGTAGCCTCCGGAGTTGTGAGCGACGTTTGGTTGGACATATTTTTTATTTCTTCTATGAGTTCTTCGTTCGCCCAAAAGAGCGTGCCAATCGATACGAATCTAAAACTCTCTCCATCTTTCATTTTAATTCTGACTGGTTGGCAGTTCACAAATCGCTCGATCACGATTTCTTCGATTTCAGAGAAAGGGTAAGTAAATTCCTTCTTCGATCTATTGAAACGCAAGCCGTCGCTGAGTTGGTAGACTGTAGCAAGGTTGTGGTAGAAAACGTAGTTGAGAAGTACGATCAGAGCTCCAAAGGCAAGGATCATGAAACGTGCTTCTTTGGCCTCTTCGAATGAGGCCATGAGTGCGAGTATGCCGATGCACGTGATGTATCCATATTTAAGTGGATAGGTCCAAAGACTGGATACTCGTTTAATCATTCTTTTTTCGTCCAACGTGAAAGCCATACGCGCAGGTCAGCGCGGAGCGCTGGCCGGAGTTGTATGGGCTGCCTGGTTAGATACAATTTTTTCTTTCCAAAGTTTGGATACAGAAGTTGCAAATGAATCTGAACAGTGGAGAGCCGCTGGCATCGTATCTTCGAATGAATCACCGTCCATTCTGAAGAGAAAGGCTTTACCTGTCGCAAGAATCGATTCGAAACTGAAATCAGACTTCTCTTTCTTAATTCTTTTGTCGAGTTCGGTTGCCAAGCCGGTTTCGGCTACAAGTAAATCGGCAAATGCCAGATCGGGCATCGGGATAAAAGTACTCTTAATCTTATTCCTTTCTTTTACTTTTACTAGGCCGCCATGACTGGCGATGAACATTTGAAGCCATCGCAGTCCGAAAGGGAAAACCGTATCGTCCCACTCGACATCAAGATCCTCGTCTTTTCGTAATTTTTGGAAGAGATCTTTTGTGTGTGATCCGTAGGAGAAAACGTAAACTTCGTGTTTGTGTGGATCCACAAATTCTCTGACAGCGTCGAGGAAGATATCGAGCTGATCATAGGTTATTTGTGTATCCATTATTTTCATCTAACGTCGAGGACATACGCGAGGATCAGCGCGGAGCGCTGACCGGAGTTGTATGGTCCGTCTGGTTAGATACTATTTTTTATGATTATGACGATAAGCGGAATCGCGATGGAAATGAAAAGCATCATCTTGATCATAGTCTCCTTCGATTGATATTCTTTTTTTCTTATCGCGAGTTCATGACTTTCAAAAGACTCATCGTTTTTCAAAAATATTCGGGCTTCTTTTGTATTTGGTGGTCTGTAGATTTTTTTCCATTCATCTGAGTGGTGAAACCCCATGTAGCGGATGAAGTCTTCCTCCACTCGCATGTGCATCAGGATCACCGGTGTCATCCCAATGCCACAAGCTAAGATAGCTATTTTATTGGGAGCATAGAAGGCAAACAAGACGCTGGTTGGGAGAGCAGCGTACCAAACCAGTAAAAGTCTCTCATAGCTCATTTCCTTCATTTTTGATCTAACGCTAAGCTCATACGGGAGGGCCCAAATGAACGGTCGTACAAGCTACGGGTTTAAATTTGTCTTGTTCGTTCCTCAACTCGGGGCGCTTGGCCCGAGTTGTATGAAGCGACTTGTTCTGCTTCGTTTTCTTTTTGAGCTCGCTGATTCTTTCGATTCGTAACCATCATTTCCATCGTGCTGATTATTCTTTCTCTTTTCGATTTCTGTTCGGTCGAAATGTCTTTCGGTCTCCTTGTCGAAGTTCCGATGGTTCCTTTTCTTCTTTCTTTCCAGTGACTTCTGATTCGTGGGAATCATATTCTCTTCCAATGCAGGATCATTCTTTTGGTTGGAGCCGACTGGTCTCTATGTCCCGAAGTCTTCATCGGTTTGTTTCTGTTTTCACAGTGCAGGATCTCTACTCAACCGGATCATTATTTTTTGCAGAACGTCGAGGTGATACGCGAGGATCAGCGCGGAGCGCTGACCGCAGTTGTATCGACCGACTGGTTCGGATTATTTTATTTTACTTTGAGTGTTCCAATTTTGGGATACGAGTAGACCTGACTCTTCGTAAACATGTCCATCAGTGATAGTTTGATCGGATTCACAAAAAGTGTGACAGCATTGGCTAGAAGAAACATCGGAAGAAGAAAGTGGGTTGGAACTAGAATCAAAGCGTTCTTTCCTTCTTTTAAATCTATACCGAGATAGGGGAAAAACGATCCGATTGCTAAGAAAACTAGATACGGAGAATTTCGAATAACTCGCTTTTTGAGATCAATATTTCCTTTTTCGAGGTCCAACACTTTCATGTTCATGATTCGATTTCCTGGGCTCTCGGGGAAAAGTGTGAAAATAGAGAACAAGACGAAACAGAGTAGATAGGTCGGATTCTTCAATCCGAGTACGTCGAAATTTAGAGAGAGGATGAAGCCGCCAATTGCGGCGTTTATGGCGGCTGCTGCAAAACGCTTTTGGGGTGAAGAAATCTGGTAGATCTGAGAATTCATTTTTTCTCCGAACGCTAAGCTGATACGCGAGGGCTCAGAGGCCGTCGTGTAAGAGTAGGGTGAGATACGTCCTTGCTGAGTCCACAACTCGGGCGCTTGGCCCGAGTTGTATCGAGCGACTGGTTAGCTAAAACTCTTTTCATAACTTTCTAGGTGGAAGGTTTGGATCAAACTCCATATTCCCGTTTAGACATGGAATTTCGTCTTCATCATCTTTTTTGCTTTCTGCTCCAACGCTCTCATCAGAAACAAGGTATGTCACCCTTCCGACTAATCCGTATATGAACGGTAGGACTAGGATTATCGTGATCCAGTAGCCTGTGACGATGACGAATCTGAAGGTGTCTTGTTCTTTCTGTTCTGACACGACTTCTTCTAGGAAATTTAGAGGAAGCGAGAAAATTGCTAGCACGATTACAAACAGAATCAGCTTACCGATCAGTTTCAGTCCAGCTACCCAATGCTTGAGGTACGATTCCGTTATTCTGTTCATTTTTTTCTAGCTAACG
>NZ_JACHVC010000001.1:300000-435001 GCF_014230145.1 Pelagicoccus albus | reverse complement strand
GTTCACCAGAAAATGAATACTCCGGAATTCAAGACTATCGAAGCGATCTATGGAATCCCATGCGAAGAGATGCCTACTCGTTTTGAGCGTGCGGTCCTAGTGACTCAAGAGGCGGAGTTTCTCATCAGTTGCGAACCTGAGTTTGACGAGATAGTAATCACAAAAGAAGAAAGAAAGGAACGAACAGAACCACCCATTCTAGCAGGTTGCTTTCGCGTGACTTGGAGTTGGATACTCACGAATCAGCAGGGCTACACTGATGGACTAAGAATTGAAATGAAATCAGAAGAAGATGAAACCTACTGCTATGAGTTCATCTCGATCGCTTCAGGAATCGAAATTCACAAGTCCGAAAAAGTTAGGGTGAACCAGTCAGCCCATACAACTCCAGCCAGCGCTCCGCGCTGACTTCCGCGTATGGCTTTCACGTTAGGCAGAAAATAGAAAATGACCATTGGAGCATTTCCCAAAGACTATCCTTCGATTGTGGACACAGCACCACAGCAGTTTGGGATCTTCTATTGGCCATTCGATGCAAGGCCCGCGGAGCAACACTGTGCTACGATTACCAAAAAGAAAGATTCGTTTATCTACGAATACCGACCACACGAGGGCGATCCAGAAACAAAGGAATACGAAAGAAAAGAAGATCTGGTTGACCGAATGAAAGACGACAACCGTAGATTAAACGATTCAGGAAAATGCGTGATAGAATTCTAACTACGAGAATGGAAGAAAAGAAGAATAGGCCTAACCAGGCGGTCGATACAACTCGGGCCAAGCGCCCGAGTTGCGGTCGCAGCAAGGACGTATCGTTCCCTACTCTTTCTCCACGTTCAATCTAGGCCCTCGCGTATCACCTTCACGTTCACCAAATAAAATGAAACTCTGGATACAGGCCTTGGCTCTCGTCACACTTTGCGGATGCAAAAGCGAGCTAGCATCTATTCATCCAAATCCTCCTTTTGAAATACCAGAGCTAATTCCGGTTGGAGGCATTCCAGATAGCTACGAATGGAAGTTCAAAGATGGGCCCGATTTCTACACCTACCTAGCTGAGAAAGGCGAAACTGGAGTTAGCATCTATTTCGGAACCCATCCCCACTTCGAAGAAAAGAATAGAAAAAAGAAAGATTCGACTACTTTGCTTTCGACACGAATCGACTGGCTTGAGTCTGATCTCGATTCACACTCAGTAATATGGGAAGCATTGGTTCCCTACCGTCATTCACCGCATTTTACAGAGCTAAAGCTCCACTTATGGATTTGGGGATCCAGCGAAGAACAGGTTCGGGACTTAGCGATTGGCTTAGAGAACATGTCGTTCGACCAAACAACCTACGAAAAAAGAAGGGTGAACCAGACGGACCATACAACTCCGGTCAGCGCTCCGCGCTGATCCTCGCGTATGTCCTCCACGTTCGCAAAACAAAATGATCCCCAGAACCCTGATACTCTTCCTATTAGTCACGTCGGCTGTTAAGGCGACTGAGCAACAAAAAGAACTCATCAACTACTGCGGACGCCTATTCTACATTTTCATCGAAACTCCCTACGACAGCTACGAAGAGAAGAAATCGTTTGAATCCAGATCAACAGCCCTCTGGAGAGGTTACGTTGGCGAGTGGTTGATCGAAGATCGCAAGCTCTACATGCGAGACGTTCACCTCGTTGAAGCAGATCTGGAAGACTTCTTTGAGCAAGGCCAAAAAATAGACCCCAAAAATGGAGTTTTCGCATCTTGGTACTCAGGCACCCTTACCTTGTGCTACGGTGAATACTACTTCGAGGACGAAGAAGGAGGCAGAGTAGCACTCAGCAATGATTTTGAGATTACGATCGAGAACGGCACCGTGACTGAAGTCAAAAAGCTCCAGCCATTTCAACGCGTCGAATGGTTTCTCGAAGGAAGAGACAAAATTGAAAAGATCGTCTTCCCTGAAGAGAAACTAGCATACGCAAAGTCCATCTAATAATCATGAAAAAGAAAGATGCGAACAAGTCGTCGCAGACAACTCCGGCCATCGCTCCGCGATGACCTACGTGTCTGGACTCAGCGTTCGACGAAAATAGATGAAATACAACTTTCCAACGGAAGACGTAGTGAAAGGGATGCCAGTAACGATGGAGGCCTTCATCGCACTTCTGATCTTTGCGCTACCGATCATCGCTGTTGGATTCACGATCTATCATTTCGCTACGAGAAAAAAGCGAAGAGAAGAATAGATAGCACGTGAAGAATGGACGAAGAAATATGGATCTCCTGCATTGAGGAAGAACTAGAACCTTCACTGAAAAGAACTGATCCTGCACTGAAACATGGATACGGAAGAAAGAATGAAAATTAGGTCGAACAAGTCGCTCGATACAACTCGGGCCAAGCGCCCCGAGTTGTGGACGCAGCAAGGACGAATCGCCCCAATTACTTTCTCAACGGGCCTGTAGGCCCTCGCGTATCAGCTCAGCGTTCGACGAAAATAGATGAATTGGGAACTCACAGTTAAGATCGCCATCTGGACCATCCTTGGCCTGATGCTGTCGTTTCCCTTCGCGATGATCGCTTTCACCAAAAGAGCTGACCGCCTAGGTAAGGAAGAAGGAAAAAAGATCGTTGAAGGACTTGGCTATGAGTACATTCGACACCAGCCTGCGAAATCTCACTTTGGCGTGCACTTCCGAGCGAATGGAAAGAAGTACTATGCGAAGTACCTCTACGGTCCATTGAGAGGAAGCCTCTCATGGAAAGGAAAGTCACCACAGGAGCTCGTTGAAGCCGACGTAAAGAAAGATTAATCCTGCACTGAAATATGGATACGAAAGAGGAAAAAAAAATTAGGTCGAACAAGACAGTCGATGCAATGCCGACAAACGCCCGCCTCTTTCGCTTCGACCCTATCAAAATCAACGACTTCAGACTTGGAAGCATATCCGAAGTCGGCATCGCATCACTTTGACGTTCGAAGAATTAAAATGAAAACTACAATTGCATCCATTTTCACGCTACTTGCAACCACGTCGCTTTTCTCCTCAGAGAACGATTACGTTCAAGTAGTCGGAACGGTCTCAGAGATATCTGAACCAGCATTCTCGCAACCGAAGATCGAACACGGTTGCGTTTGGTTCGGCAAGGAGAAGCTAGAACGAAAAACAGTATGGATCAATATCCAAGAACCAGAAGAGTACAGAGGATTGAAGCATGTTCTTGCAAGCGAAGCGGACCAGTTGGTCGAAGGACAAACCATCACGTTCTCAGTTTTGAAGTCCGAACTGGATGATAAAGAAAAGTGGCCAGACCTTGAGCTGCCTGATTCAATGACGAAGGTCATGGAACTTAGATAAAAAGAAGTTCGAATCAGGCAGCCCATACAACTCCGGCCAATCGCTCCGCGACTGACATCTGCGAATGGCCTCGACCTTCGACCAAAATTCATATGGCAATAGAACCGACAAAAGAACAACTCCCTGAGCTTATATCCTCTATTCAAAGCTACTTCCGCGAAGAGTGGGACCAAGAGGTTAGCGAGTTAAAGGCACGCCTGCTGCTAGATTATGTAATGAAAGAAATTGCACCGGTCGCCTACAACAAAGGAATCCGAGACGCAGAGTCATACTTCCGGCAGAAGATAGAAGATCTCCCAGGCTCTTGTCACGAAGATGAGCTCTCCTACTGGACATGAAAAATAGGTCGCATAAATCGCTGGATACAACTCGGACCAAGCGCCCGAGTTGTGGACTCAGCAAGGACGTATTTCAAACCCCACGACTTCGCAATGGTTCAGCATGAGTCTTCGTGTGTGAGAAAGAATATGAAAAGCCAACTCCTACCACTCATTGCGATTTTAGCTAGCCTCTTCGGCTTACAGTATTCCAACGCTGCGGAAGTTACGGACTTTGTGAAATCCGCGTTTTATTCGATAGACGGTATTTCGCATGATGTCGGCCTAACATCGGAAAGGACTGGCCGAAGTACTCTACGCTACGAATCAAATTATGGATACTCCGAGGGAAAGATCACGACCACCGCGAAGAGACATTTCCACTCCCTGTTCCTGAAGAATTTGGAGGAAGAGATTGAAGAAAAAGAGTGGATTCTATCCAACCCAGTTTCTTCACCAGAGGATACATTGGAGACTGAAACATTCCTAATCTCCGCTAAGAGGGGAAATGAGAACCTTGACTTGTTTGTCACCGTATTCTTTCCCATGGACCAGACAGTAAGAGTCAGCTACACGGAAGTGATCAAAGATTGAGACCTAAGCAGACGGACTTCAAATAGGACAAACACATGGAACTATCAAACCTAAGCCTCTTCGCTTTGGCAGCGCTCATAATGGTTTTAACGCCTGGTCCGAATATGGTCTACCTGATCTCTAGATCTTTGTGCCAAGGACCGAAAGCGGGACTCGTCTCGCTCGTTGGAGTCGTAATGGGATTTGTGTTACACATGTTAATGGCCGCATTTGGCATATCGGCATTTTTTCTGGCTGTGCCGATAGCCTACGACGCGCTACGTTTTGCGGGTGCTGGCTATTTGCTTTGGCTCGCTTGGCAAGCCATCCGACCGGGATCCAAGGGGGCTTTCGAAGTGAAAGATCTTAAGGCGGACAGTTCTTTCAGGCTGGTTTGGATGGGCTTCCTTACAAATGCCTTAAATCCAAAAATAGCTATATTTTATATATCCATTTTCACCCAATTCCTCGATCCGGAAAACGCTTCAGTCTTTGCTCAAAGCATTACGCTAGGTATCGTCCAAATCAGCATCAGCGCCGCCGTAAATGCGACTATCGTTTTTTCCGCAGCGTTGGTCTACTCCTTCTTCAACCGAAAACCCACTTGGACAAAAATACAGAAGTGGGTAATGGCGTCTTCATTAAGCGGATTGGCTCTAAAGCTGGCCGTAGAAGAAAGGAAGTAGAACTGGGCAGCTCAGACGAGTCTGGCCATTGCTCCGCCAGTTAGCATTGAACCATCGTAAATGATGAATCTGGAAACCATATTAAGCCTCGACTCAGCGATTCGATACGCTGCCACTAATCTGAACGGAAAGGTTAGCGCGAAGTCGAAAGACAGTAGTCCAAATCAGAGCTCGGGGGAAACCGACAAGTACGAGGAGTTACTGGTTAATCCAACCATTCTTGATCTGACTCAAAGGAGAGGTGACCTAGATTGCGGCGGGCTAGACTATCTACTCGTTGCTTATGGCAACTTCTATCAGTTCGTCCAAAAGCTCAAAGACGGCCATATATCGGTCTGCATCTCGAAAGACGCGGATCCTATTCCGGTTGCGAATAAGGTCAGAATTTGGCTGCACCAAAACCGCTCTTGATCCAGCGGCTTGGGGTTGGAACAATCTTAGGGCGGGGCAAGAGCAACGGCGCGTTTGCCTTTGATTTGCTCGGCATACGCAAGGAATCTCTCGGGGGCTTAGATCCTCGCGTTTTTCCTCAGCCTTCGGCAAAAGGATGCCCTAAATGGATTTCCAAGAGATAACGGTTGGCTCTGATGCGTATCGGCAGGAATGCGAACTCCGGCAGGATGTTTTGCGGCGGCCTTTAGGTCTTAACCTTTACGACGAGGATTTAAGCGAAGAGCTTGACCATAGGCATTTCGGAATTTTTGAATCCGACAAATTGGTCGCCTGCATCGTGGCGATTCCCGAGCACGAGAATCAAGCGAAGCTGAGGCAGATGGCAGTGGCTCCTAACACCCAGGGATGCGGCTACGGTCGCAAGCTCGTTAACTTAGTCGAAGACGTATTAGCCAAGGAGGGTTGCTTATCGCTATCGTTGCATGCTCGAGAGTCTGCGATAGGATTTTACGCAAAACTAGGCTATCAAATCGTAGGCGATGTATTCAATTCGGTCGGCATTCCCCATCGGCTTATGGTTAAGAAATTAGAACCACCAACCGGCTCTAGCTGACGCCACACACATTTGGCTTCCACATCATTAAAGAGGTATTCAGGTGAATTACGCTAAATGCTCATTTGCTTAATAGTTTTCAGCGAGATTGGTTTTTGGGTAATTCTCGGCAGTGGGCCCCTAGTTCGCTATTTACTCAAATTGAGGAGACTCAGCAGCCCTATTGCACGCGCCCTTGCTTGATCTCGTTCTTCTTACCGCGACGACATTCGATCTTGGTCTCGGATAAACAGCAGAATCTGCACACTTTCTAGCAAGCATTCCCTTTTCCAAGGGTCCACATCAACAGTTACGCGAAAACCGGGATTAGCCGGGAATAAATCCCTCGCACGGCGGCTCTAGTCGTCATGCGCGACCGTTTTCTTAAATTCGCAGCCGCTCTCACTCTCGGCACGATACCCCTGCTCGCTGGCTGCACCAGCGTACCGGCCTACGAGCAGCAGCATGTTTCCAAAACTGGCATGCTGTTTTCCGACAGCCTGATCGGAAACAATGCTCCTAGCCTTACAGCTCAAACCGAGCCTGGCACGCAAACCTCGGGAGGCGCCCAAGGTTCGGGTTGTTCCGCATGTCGTTGATTCGCTACACAAGCTGCCTTCTTGCCGTTACCGCGGCCGAGTTCGGGTATGGACAAGGGATTCTGGAGGCCTCCTTCGAGCGTCTGGACAACGACCTGTTCGAGATCAGGCTCGCAAGCGCTCAAGCGACTCAGTCGATCAGCGATTGGACAGTACAAACGTCTATCTCCCGCAGCGAATTCGACTTGGATTTCATTCCTGCGGAGTTCGACTTTCTCGGCGAGCCAACTCCCATCGATGAGACTACACACAGTCTGGGATTCAAAGTGTCAAAAGAGTTAGGAGAGCAAAGAGTGATCGAACTCTCCACCGCGTACCGGGACGGGTTTCCCAATTATCGTTCGGTTTGGCTAGACACTTATTTCGATCAACATTTTTCGCCTCTAGAAGGGGTAACGGGTCACGAGCTATACGAGAACTTTAAGGCAAGCGCCGCGAGCCTAGGGGCTGGTATGCGTTGGGAGTACTTGCCTGCTTCGGCCTTCCTAAGCGTCTACCTCACCCGTATCAAAGACGAGGTATCTCCAGGCTACGAAATCGATTTCGACGGCATCACGCGCGGGCAAACGTCATTGATTACAAACGCCCTAAGCCTTTCCACTGAAAACGTAGTTACGAAACGTATACGATCTCTGCTCAGCGTCTCAGCCGTCGACACTTCGGAACGCGAAATCCGCTACTCCGGCGAGCTAGCAGTTAACGTTTCCCTCAATGAAGCAATGGTGTGGAGAAATCGAATAGGAGCAACGAGGGAAGGATCGAGCTTCGACGCCAATTTCTACGAAACCACAGTCGAGCTTCAGCTAAATAGGGCCCTAGCTGTATACGCCACCGGCCGAAGCTACCAGGATTCTGGCGAGATCGAAAACGCTCTCCTCTTCACCACTGCCGCTCCTGAACTGACCAGCGATTCGGTCGGCATAGGGCTCAGGTTAGAAACCGAAAGCTGGCAAGCGAAGCTGTTCCTCAGCTCAACCGAATCCGACTACGCGGAGGGGAATCCCGACCTCGATTTTTTCCAAAACCTCTACCGCGATTCTGACTGGACCCTCCTACAACTTTCGATCGGAAATCGATTTTAAGCGTTCCTCCAAATGACTTCGTTTCTCAAAGCCTGTATCCTACTAGTATCTTTATTTTCGATACAGTTTTTTGCATCTTCCGCGTCAGCCCAAGAACGCTACCGAGTGGGAGATGTGGTAGAGAACTTTACTTTAGTCGACCGAGCCACCGGGCAAAACGTCAGCCTGCACGACTTCGAGGGAAAAATCGTTTTCCTCGAATGGTTTGCCTACTGGTGCCCTTTTTGCCAAGCGGCAGCTGAGGATGTGGAGAAAGGAATCGTGCAATACTATCGTAACTCCGGCAACGTGAATGGAATTCCAGTCATGCATGTAGGCCTGAACCTACAGGCGGACGCGGAAACCTTGACGCAAAGTTTCATCGAGAAGTACTCCATGCAGCAGGTGCTAAATGACTTCGACCGAAAGGTCGCAAATCGCTTCCAAGCAAGCAATCAACCCATTTTTGCCATCATAAATGGCGTGGCTGCATCTCCCAGCCACGAACAATGGGAATTGCTCTACACGCGACTCGGCTATGGCGACCTCGATCAACCGATAGATACCTTTCGAGCTGCGATCGATTCCGTTCTCGCCCCCTCAGCCTCCTCCGCTCCGGAAATAACACAGGATCCTCTGAACCTGAGAGTCGCCACCGGTTCGCAAATCATCCTGTCGGTGGAAGCCAATGGTTCAGACCTCAGCTACGCCTGGGAGAGGGACGGACTCATCCTCGAGAGTCAGACCACCGAAAACCTAATCATCGCCCAAGCTCAACTCTCCGACGCGGGCTCCTACGCAGTTTCTGTGAGCAACTCGGGCGGTTCGACAAAAAGCGCTTCAGCACAAGTCTGCGTATCGTATTCCCTTTCTGATTACCTGCAGATGTCGGGCTTGCCGGGTGAGGACGCAGCTATCGGATCCGATCCAGATGGAGACGGCTTTTCGAACGTATTTGAATACTTAGGACAGAGCGATCCGGACGATCCATTATCCCGGCCAAATCTCTCTTTCTCGGTAAGCTCGACCAAAGACGGCCCGCTGTTCGATGTCTCTCTCGTTACACATCCCGATAGCATCGGCTATTCGGCTGTCTTGGAAACAAGTCCCCTACCCGACTTTTCCGAACGAGTCGAGCAATGGCAGCTATCCGCCTCGGGAAGCTTGCAAGAACTTTTCCCTACCGGGGACGCTCGCTCGATATTTGCCCGCATCGCAGTAAGCGAGAATTGAACGCAAACCGGCAGGCACGAGTCCTTGGGAGACGACCTAAGCTGCTCGTTCGTGGTTGCCACCGCTGAGAAGGTTTCGCAGAAACCAAGGCGATTCGCCTGTAAGGAATTTATCGATGAGCCTGAAGGTACCATGTACGGGAACCTAACAGAGGACGCTGTCCTGCCAGAATGCATACAAGACCTAGATAAAAAGGAATGAACCAACGACTCGCCCTCATCTCCCTCGTGGTAAGAGAATACGATGAAGCCCTCGCTTTCTACGTAGGTAAGCTGGGCTTCACACTGGAGGAAGATGTGTTCATCCCGGAGCAAAATAAACGATGGGTGGTAATCAAGCCTCCTGGAGAGGGAGAGTGCAGGTTACTGCTGGCGCGAGCGGACAACGAAGAACAGCGATCCCACATAGGCAACCAAACAGGCAGGAGAGTATTCCTGTTCCTCTATACAGATGACTTCGCTCGAGACTATGCAGCCTATAAATCCAACGGGGTCGAATTCGCGCGGGAGCCCAAAGAGGAACCCTACGGCACGGTGGCAGTCTTCAAAGATCTTTACGGGAACCAATGGGACCTTCTGCAGCCTAAGAGGAATAGCTAGTCTCGACAAGATATCGAGCATCGCGAAAGAGAGGAAAACGATGAAACGACTATTTGATCATATTGATCTACGAGTTCGAAGTATGGAGCAGGCAAGGCCCTTCTACGCAGCCTTCCTGCCCGCCATCGGCTTTTCCGAGTATTGCGAAACGCCTATCGGAATCGCCTTTGGAACAGCGAGCGAGCATCCGAAGCCAGAGTTCATCGGGATAATCGAAGACTCCCAGCACAACTCCAATGCCACTCGCATTGCCTTCTGGATGGATTCAAAGGAAGAGCTCGATCAGGTAGCCCTAGTCGTCGCTTCAGCGGGAGCTCAAAACATCGAAGGCCCCCTTTTTTGCCCGGAGTATTCACCCACTTACTACGCTATGTTTTTCGAGGATCCTTGCGGAAATCGCCTCGAACTCTGCAGCCGCTTTGTTAATGGATAGAGACTAACTCGGGTCAAAAGTTAAGGGACACCATTATAACAAACCGAACGGACCAACTCGTTTTCGAACCCGCAGAAGAAATGCACAAAAGAAGAGAAACCCAAATGAAAAGAAAAACGATCATCCCCCTCGGCCTTTTGGCGATCACCTCTATCTTTCTCCTTCCCCAAAGCGAGAGCCAGACTACAAACCTTTCACTAGGCAGCCCCAGTCTCTCCGAGCTGGAGCAGCGACTGATAGCCCTTGAAGAAAAAGTAACAAAGCTCGAATCTGAAAACGAATCATTGCAGTCAGTTATCTCCGAGCTCGCATCTTCCTTGCCCTCACCATCTAACGCATGGAGCAAAAGAGAATTCAACGGAGAGACATTCTACGTAACTCCCGCCCTCTCTGAGTAAGCTTGAGGTTTGCAGTGACCTAATCAGTCCGTTAGCGAACTACCGAATGAAACGGCTGTACCTGAGTTTTTGCCTATTGGGGACCATCCTTCCGCTGATACCTTTCCTCACTTGGCTTCGCGAAAATGGATTCGCTCTTAACCTGTTTCTGTCCGAGATAGCGGCATCTCGAATCAGTCAATTCGCTTGGCTGGATGTTGTTGTTTCGGCGGCAGCCCTCTTCTCATTCGCGCTACATGAAAGGCGCAAACACTCGCTCAAATACGCTTGGATTCCGATAATTGCGACTTTGAGTGTCGGGGTCTCCCTCGGGCTTCCTTTGTTGCTTCTGATGCTAGAAATCCAAAGAAACCCGCGGCCTGCTGAACAAACTTCCGCCTGACTTTAGATGATAAAAGAATGCTCCCATTATTCCGAATGAAGGGAGCATTCGCAACCTTTGCTGAGGAATTAAACAAAATTAGCCGGCCTGCTGATCCTTGCCGACCGAGGCCAAAGCGACTTTTTTGATGTCTTGAAGCGGTGGAGCTCCAAACAGTCGGCTGTACTCTCGGCTAAATTGGGACGGGCTTTCGTATCCAACTTGAAACGACGCCGTCGCCGCATCCACTCCCTCGACCAACATCAGACGTCGTGCCTCGTTGAGACGTAGCCGCTTCTGATACTGCAGAGGACTCAGAGCGGTTAGCGACTTGAAATGCTGGTGTAGGGTTGAAGCGCTCATGCCAACGCGGGATGCGAGATCCTCCACGCTGAGCTTTTCGGTAACGTTATCCCGTATCCATTTTATGGCTGACGAAATCTGACGGGTATGGCTGCCAGCCGATCCGATTTGCCGGATGCGAGGCCCCGGCTTGGTCTGCATGAGTCATATCGCCATCCAAGAGGCCGAAAATGGCACCGCAGTGGATTGGCTGGAACCCGTGAGCGACGAAAGCTACAACGGCTAAACCGAATAGCCTTTCGCCTTTCAAATGCCCCGCCGGCCTCCTTCGAGAGCCGGCGTTTTTCGTATGGAAGCATGATACAAACAGGTCTCAGCCGGCAGATTCCGTAGCATCCGGTAAGATTGAAATTGGACACGCGGCGACCAGCACAGTAACTCTTTAATCACCCCCTTCAAAACATTCGTCCTCACCTCGGAGATTACCAGTAAATGAAACCCATGCCATTGCCTGCCAAGCGGTGCCTCGCCGCCCTAGCCTTCTGCCTAATGCTCAATCATAACGCTTCCTCCCTTTCCGCGAACGACTCTTCCGCCCCGAGAGCGACCACGCCCCTTGGCATTTTGGAAGGCCTGCATGATTCTGAATCCAATTTGGATCTCTACCTCGGAGTCCCCTTCGCCCAACCGCCCGTCGGAGCCCTGAGATGGAAAGCTCCCCAACCCATGCAGAAGTGGGACGACATCCGCGAAGCGAAGAAATTCGGACCCCGTCCGGTGCAAGCTCCCGTCTTCGGCGACATGTCCTTCCGCTCGGAGATCATGAGCGAAGATTGCCTCTACCTTAACATTTGGGCACCCTCCGAAGCGAGTGAGGAGCTTTATCCGGTCCTCCTCTACTTTTACGGAGGCGGGGCAGTCGCGGGAGGAAGCTCCGAACGTCGCTACGATGGGGCGAGCATGGCAAAGCAAGGAATCGTATCCATCACATGCAACTACCGGCTCAACCTATTCGGTTACCTCTCACATCCGGAGCTAAGCGAGGAAGCCCCCTACCATTCCTCCGGCAACTACGGGTATCTTGACCAAAACGCCGCTCTCAAGTGGGTAAGGGACAACATCGAAGCCTTCGGAGGCGATCCAAGCCGCATAACTATCGCGGGCGAATCAGCAGGATCCATATCCGTGAGCGCTCAAATGGCATCTCCCCTCTCTCGTGATATGATCGCTGGAGCCATCGGGCAAAGCGGGGCCGCTATTCCTCCCACCATGGCTCCCATTCCCTTATCGGAAGCGGAGCAAGTGGGAGTCGAATTCTTCGAGTCGGCTGGTATCGAAAATCTCGATGCAGCTCGCTCCATGGATACTGACAGCATCTTCGACGCCTATGTGAATTCGCAACGCTTTGGGTTTCCAGGAGTGATCGACGGCTACTTTTTGCCCGATTCGCTGATCAATATCTACTCGAGCGGCGAGCAAGCCCAAGTCCCACTTATGCTCGGTTGGACCTCAGCCGAAATTCCAGGCATGGCCTTCATGCAGGGAGCTCCTTACACGACGGAGGCATTCATCGAAAAAGTTCATCAAACCTATCCAGAAGACGCAGAGCAGGTCCTAGCCTTGTATCCCCATGCCGACGCCCAGGAAGTAGAGCGATCCGCTACTGACCTAGCCGCAGATCGTTTCATCGTTTATTCAACTTGGAAGTGGTTCGATCTCCAGAGAAAGCACTCCGAAGCGCCAGTCTATCGCTATCGTTTCGACAAAGTTCGCCCTCCCCTTAAAGATACCTCTCTGGTCTCTGGACTGGCGGGTGGAACTGTTAAAAAGAGCGATGCAGCCCCGCCGCCACCTCCTCCGTTTGGGGCATCTCACGCTTCGGAAATCGAATACGTCTTAGGCAATCTGTACCTAACCGACGAATACGACTGGAAAGAAATCGACCAACAGGTTTCCGATCAGGCCATAGGATACTTTGCCCGCTTCGTGAAAACGGGCGATCCCAATGGCTCAGGGGCAGCCAATTGGCCTTCTGCCTCGGCCGAAGACCCAACTCCTGCGGTTATGCATCTCGATGTAGAACCTCAAGCGGTAGAGGCACCCAACGACAAGCGATTCCAATTCATGGACGACTATTTCCAGAGGAAATAGCTTGCGTAGGCAAACGATCCGAAAGCGAAGTTCACAAGTCCAGCGACCAGGCTGCGTTGGGCTCGTGTTGCTCTGTCATTAGCTTTTCGATACGTTCCACGATATCAGGATAGTCAGCGGAACGATCGCGAAACTCCCCCGGGTCCGCATCCAAATCGAAAAGCCGCATGGCCTCTTCGCCCACCACACGAATCCCTTTCCAGCGCCCCTCGAGCAAAACCGCTTGCGACTTAGGAGCCCCGTAAAACTCCCAGTACAAAAACGCGTGACTCGGGAACGTTTTTTGTCCGCTCAATACGGGTAATAGACTGAGCCCATCGGTTTCGACTTCGTCCCGCTTTGTCAGCTCAACGATAGTCGGCATGAAGTCCCCAAAAAAGGAAACATGATCCGAAACGCTACCTCCTTCGACGACCTTAGGCCAACGGATGATAAGGGGTACCTTTACGCCACCGTCCGTTAGGTCGCGTTTGATTCCATTAAGCGGCCCATTGGCGTCGAAGAACTCGGGGTTGTATCCAAATCCGCCTTCGTTGTGCGGGCCATTGTCGCTGGTGAAAACGACGATCGTGTCGTCAGCCAAATCCAGCTCCTCCAAAAGATCCATCAACTCTCCCACGCCACGATCGATTCGGTCGTTCATCCAAGCATGTCCTTTGTGAAAATCAGGCCATTCTTTGTTGGCGAAGGCACCGTAGGTCGGCACTTCCATGCCATCCCCTAACTCGTCCGATGACTCGTTGTTGGCATGCGGGATCGTCAGGGCGAGGTAGAGGAAAAAGGGCTCGTCCCGCGATTCTCGGATAATCGACTCTGCCTCCTCAAAAAAGAGGTTGTTGGCATAGACTTCCTTGTTCTCCGAATAGCCAACCCCGTCGATCTCACCCACCTTGACAAGATCGTTTGGCAGCTCCTCCTTCACGCCGTCTCGAATCAGAAAGCTTGGGAAATGATTGTGGGCATGCGTCTGATTCACAAAGCCATAGTAGGAATCAAAGCCTTGCTTGTTCGGAGCGCCGGAGGAGTCCACCGCGCCTAATCCCCATTTTCCGACCAAAGCAGTTCGATAGCCTGCCTCCTTCATCACCTCGGCGATGGTAAGATCCTCGTCACGTAAGGTTTGGCCCAACGCAGCTCGCTCCCGGTCGTTCCCTCGCACTTGGGTGTGTCCGGTGTGTAGTCCTGTCATTAGTACACTGCGAGACGGAGCGCAGACCGTGGAACCCGCGTAGAAGCGCGTGAACCGCATTCCTTCATCCGCCAATTGATCGAGCCTCGGGGTCTGAAGAGTCCTTTGCCCATAGGAGCCGAGCTCTCCATAGCCCATGTCATCGACCAAGATAAACAGGACATTTGGCAAGGGTTTCTTCTCGGCTGAAAGAAGCGGGACCGAACAAAACAAGAGGACAACGAACAAGGTGTATCGGGACATAATCGAATGGGGGGTTAAACTAGCATCTTAAGCGCAATTCTCATTCCATCGAATCTAAAACGGGAGGAGTCTCACAACCCATTGACTCACAGGGGCTAATAAACTTGATTCGCGAGGACGCATCCGGTCGCTCCTAGCAAATGTAGGGAGCTCACCAAATTTGCAGAAACCCACTCATAGATATCGCGTCGAAAGTGCTATTCTCCCACAATCGCCTTACCGCTTAGGTCGTTAGCTTCCTAGACGCCCAACGCCCGCCTGCCGTGTCACCATCAGCCTGCCTAAGCCGAACTTGCTACCAGATCTTGATTGCCGTAGCGGCGTTTGCTCTGCTGGGCCAAAACAGGGGTGATGCCGTGGACATCAACGACGGGCCACCGGTTCTGGAAAAGGCTTGGAAGCTCTACAACACTGGCGCTTACGAGGAAGCCGTCTCTTACTCCGCGGCCGGCCGCGAACTCGATCCATGGATATCGGGCTGGATCGTTATCGAAGCCCAGTCTCTGTTGGCCCTAGGTCGCTATGAAGAGGCTTACGAGGAGCTCGACCGCTACGTCGAGGATCACCGATACGCCTTGCTCCCGAGATTTCTCCTTCGTCAGGCAGCCCTCTACAGCGCCCGCTACAACGAAGCTCGTCTGCAATACGAGGCTTTGGGCTATCTCATAAACGAACGGTCCCGGCGGTATGGCTACGATCCTGACAATGTGGTGGTGATCGGCCGCATCGCCGAACTTTACAAGCTCGAGCCTAAGATCGTTTTGGACAATTTCTACCGGCGGGCCATGGACTTCGATCCGCCTCCGGTTTCAGCCTACTTGGCTGCCGGCAACCTAGCCCTTAACAAGAGTGACTACAAGCTTGCCTCCCAAACCTTCCAGAAGGGACTGGAGCTATTCCCCGAAAATCCGGACTTGTGGTTCGGCCTCGCCCATTCCTTCCGCGAAGGCGACCCGGGCAGGTTAGCCGAATACGCTAACAAAGCCCTATCCCTGAATCCTCGCCACGGGCCGACTCTCCGCCTACTGGCCGAGAATCAAATTGCAGGAGAGGACTACCTGTCTGCGACTGTTCTCTTGGACAAAGCTTTGCGGACCAATCCCCGCGATCCGGATACTTTGGCCCTCAAGGCGAGTATCGCCTACATCCAAAATGATGCCGAAACAGGCGACGAACTTCGGCGCGAGGCTCTGAGCTCTTGGACCATCAACCCTTCCGTCGACTTCCGCATCGGATACCAGTTGTCTCGCAAATACCGGTTCGCCGATGCGGCAAGATACCAACGTAAAGCCCTTGGCTTCGACGAGTCCTTCTCCCCTGCTCGCATCCAACTCGCTCAAGACCTCCTCCGCCTAGCTCGCAACGAAGAAGCATGGCGTCACGCAGATCGCGTGTATCGAGACGACCCATACAATGTTGCCGCCTTCAATCTCGTAACGCTGGAAGAGCGCTTGGCCGAGTTCAGCACCATCGAATCCGAGCACTTTCTGCTGCGTATGACTCCACAGGAAGCAGAGGTCTATGGACCTCGGGCTATCAAGCTACTGGAGAAAGCGCACACCGAACTTTCGCAAAGCTACGGCATCGAGCTTCCGGTCAAAACCACCGTAGAGATTTATCCCAACCCGGCAGACTTCGAGACGCGTACCTTCGGCATGCCGGGCACTCCTGGATTCCTAGGCGTCTGCTTCGGCCCCGTCTTCACCATCAATAGCCCCGCCAGCCGCAGCGCCAATTGGGAGGCAGTCCTCTATCACGAATTTTGCCATACCATTACGCTCACCATGAGCCAAAATCGAATGCCTCGTTGGCTGTCGGAAGGAATCTCCGTGTACGAAGAGCAGCTTTTCAATCCAGCCTGGGGACAGCGAATGAGCGCCGACTACCGCGACCGCATTTTGAGCGAGCAAATGCAACCAGTCAGCTCAATGAGCTCCGCCTTCCTCCGAGCCGAGGACGGACAGGATATTCAGTTCGCCTACTTTCAATCCTATCTCGTAGTCGATTTTTTGGTACAAAATTACGGAAAACCAGCTCTGCGCGAATTGCTGCAAGACTTGGGCAAAGGAGAAGAAACCAATGCAGCTATCGCCAAGCGCTTCGCCCCTTTGCCGGAACTGGATCTTGCCTTCGCAGAATTCGCAAAAGCAGAAGCGAGCAAGCTGGCGGGCGAATTCCGTTTCCAAACTCAACAATCACCACTCGCCACCGCTATACAGATCACGGGCCCGAAAACGGATTACAGTTCGGCCTTGCAGGAGGGATGGAGACTGCTCGAGGAGGAAGACTGGGAAAACGCAGCCGAGCGACTTCAAGATTTAATCGAGAAAGCGGGCTATCTGACAGGATCGGAGAATGCCCACTGGCCGCTGGCGGTTGCGTACCGGAAGCTTGGCGAGCGAGAGAGCGAAATCGCCACGCTCGAGGCGATCACTCGTCATGAAGGAAGCCAGCTAAAGCCCTTGGTTCGCCTCCTCGAATTGTCTCAAGAAGAGCAGGACGCGGCAGCCAGCCTGAAGTGGGCAAATCAGTGGATCGCCATAAACCCGATGGCCGAAACGCCATGGAGAGCGTTGCTCGAAGCAGCCAGCGATATTGAGCAGGACAACTACTCCGCCGAAGCCGCTCGTTCATTGATCGCTCTTGATCCCCCAGACTCTCCTGCTCTCCATTATCAACTGGCGGAGATTCTGCAAGATTCCGACCCGACTCAAGCGAAGCGCCATGTGCTGATGGCCCTGCAAGATGCTCCTCGTTTTCAGAAGGCATACCACCTGCTGAACGAGTTACAGGCCGCTGCACCTGCTCCCCCAGAACCTTCGGACAACAGACCTAAGATAGACGCCCTAGACATTGATATCGACTTCCTGCAATAGGCTCGCGCGAAGAATAGCTTCGTATCCAATCCGCCACTTCAAACAATTGGCGGCTCTGGGAACGCTTTGCCTGCTCAGTCCGACCGATGGCCAAGCCCAAATGAGCGACCGGGCCGGTGTGCCGGAGTGGGAAGTCCCTGCTCGCTTCAAGCACGACGTTTTCACCTTCGCTCGCGTCCAATATGATTCCTTTCGTGGCAGAGGCTGGGGTGGCCGCGGGCGTTGGGCCATCGACTATCCGGACGCGGAGCTTAATTTCGCGTACCGGCTGCAGCAAATGACTTCGCTCAAGGTCAATCCGGACTCCGCTGTTGTGCGGCTCGACGAGGACAATTTGGCCGATTACCCATTTCTCTACATGGTGGAGCCGGGGTCCCTTAGCTTCCGTGAAACAGAAGTGCGCGCCCTGCGAGATTATCTTCTGAATGGCGGTTTCCTCATGGTAGACGATTTCTGGGGTGACGCAGAATGGGAAAACCTCGAGTACGAGCTCCGTCGCGTTTTTCCGGATCGAGAGTTTCACGAGCTTGAGCTAGAACATCCGATTTTCCACATCGTCTTTGACCTGCAGGAAAAGCCTCAAGTACCGAGTGTCGGCCACGCCCGCCACTACGAGGGCACTGATATCACATGGGAGACAGACAAAGGCCCAAGCGCCGAGTTCGTGCACTACCGAGCCATCTACGACGACCAAGGGCGCATGTGCGTGATCATCTGCCATAATACTGATTTGGGAGACGGTTGGGAACGCGAGGGCGAAAGCGAATGGTACTTCCGGGAGTTCTCCGAAAAACGCGCTTACCCCATGGGAATCAACATCATCGTCTACGCCATGACCCACTAGACCAAAATCTGTTTTAAATTTCTATTTAACGCCACCGAATCCGCTTCATGAATACGACCGACGAAACCATCGAATCTCACGCCGAACTTTTCGAGAAACTCCAGACTGGCCGAAAGCGGGTCGAGGAGGAGCTTTCAAAGGTGATCGTCGGGCAAAAGGAAGTTACCAAGCAACTACTGGTCGCTCTCATGGCGGGCGGGCACTGCATGATCACAGGAGCCCCGGGTCTCGCCAAAACCCTCTTGGTCAAATCGATCTCTCAAGTTTTCCAGCTCAACTTCCAGCGGATCCAGTTCACGCCGGACCTCATGCCGGCCGATATAACGGGAACAGAAATCCTAACCGATGGACCCGCCGGTCGCGAACTGACCTTCGTAAAGGGGCCTGTATTCGCAAACCTGCTACTGGCGGACGAAATAAACAGAACGCCTCCTAAGACTCAGTCCGCCCTTTTGGAAGCGATGCAAGAGCACCAAGTTACTGCAGCGGGAGCCCGGCACACCTTGCAGGAACCGTTCTTTGTACTGGCCACTCAAAATCCGGTCGAGATGGAGGGCACCTATCCGCTCCCCGAAGCCCAGTTGGACCGTTTCCTTTTCAACGTCCTTATCGACTACCTACCGGAGGAAGACGAGGTAGAGGTAGTTCGCCGGACCACCATGCGTCAGGGTGGAGCGATCGAACCCGTATTTACCGCGGAGGAAATCATCGCCATCCAAAGCCTCGTCCGAGAGGTCCCGGTCAGCAGCGATGTGATCGAATACGCAGTTCGCCTAGTTGCTCGTTCTCGTCCCGCCGCTGAGGGCGCTCCGGAGTTCATCCGAAAATACGTCAATTGGGGAGCAGGCACTCGAGCCGCCCAGGCTCTCGTTTTGGCGGCCAAGGCACTCGCCCTATGGGAAAGCAAATCCTACGTCGCCAAAGAGCAGATAAACGCCTTAGCCAAACCGGTTCTCCGTCACCGCATCTTGCTCAACTATCGAGCAGAAGCAGAGTCTACCACCGTGGAGCAAATCATCGAAAAGCTCATC
Source organism: Pelagicoccus albus (assembly GCF_014230145.1). Taxonomy (NCBI): domain Bacteria; kingdom Pseudomonadati; phylum Verrucomicrobiota; class Opitutia; order Puniceicoccales; family Pelagicoccaceae; genus Pelagicoccus; species Pelagicoccus albus. Next base: position 415,780 of record NZ_JACHVC010000001.1, on the reverse strand, counting down.
GAGTAAACGCTGAAAAACCTGTGCCGAATAAACCTGACAGATCAGCCACCACCGTCGATCCCGAAGCCCTGCTCGCCATACGCGACCTTGAGCTTCGGGCCCGTATCGTAGTGGAAGGAATTTGGGCCGGACTTCACCGTAGCCCGTATCATGGCTTTTCGGTAGAGTTTTCTGAATACAGGCAATATAGCCCGGGCGACGACCTGCGCTACTTGGATTGGAAAGCCTTAGCCCGCACGGATCGCGAGTTTCTTAAAGTTTTCGAGGACGAGACTAACCTTCGTTGCCAAGTCGCCTTCGATGCCAGTCGATCGATGGATTTCACGTCCCTGTCGTATAGTAAATTTGACTACGCTCGGACCTTGGCAGCAACTCTTTCCTATTTCCTCGGAAAGCAGAGAGACGTGGTGGGCTTGGCTCGATTCGACAGCCGAATCACAGATTATCAGGAACCTCGCTGGAGGCCGGGTCACTTTCAGCGACTCCTAGCCATTCTGGAGCGCGATCCGGAAGGAAAAGGTACCGACCTCGCTGAAGTCCTCGTCGAGCTGCGTCGCTTGAACCGCAAACGTTCTTTGTTTATCATCATTTCGGACTTCCTCTCAGATCCCGAGTCCTGGCAAGCGGAGCTTTCTTACCTTTCCTCCATGGGCCACGACGTGCGAGCCTTGCAGATCCTCGATCCTGCAGAGACGGACCTTCAGTACGGGAAGGCGGCCTACTGGGACGACCTAGAAACTGGCGAAACTCGTTTCGTCGATCCGGATTCCGCAAGAGACAACTATGTGGAACGGTTCAAAAAACGCCAATCCGCCATTCGCGAAGCCTTCGCTCGAGCGGGAGCGAGTCTGCAAACCTTAACGACTGATCAACCGCTCGACCTCGCTCTTGTGGAATTCATCAGGAACTTGAAAGGAGTGATGAAGTGAGCTTCCTCGCTCCCCTATTTCTGGCCGGCCTTGCCTTGCTGGCAGGACCAATCTTGTTCCACTTGATTCGTCAGGCGCCAAAGAACCGCATTAACTTTAGCTCCACAGAGCTGCTCGACGAGAGTACACCGAAAACGCAAAGTCGACGGCGTATCCACAATCCGTGGCTATTGCTGATACGTTGCCTCATCATCGCCCTGCTGGCTTTCGCTTTTGCCCGGCCCTTTTTTCCAACCAGCGATGCCCCTCCTGCTTCTGCCGCTTCAAATGTAAGCCGCGTGTTCCTTATCGATCAAAGCGCGAGCATGAGCCAGCCAGGCATTCGAGAACTACTCAACGGCCGAATCGCAGAGGAGCTAGAATCGATCTCTCCAACGGATCGTCTTAGTGTCGTCGGATTTTCGGATACAAGCCAAATTCTCATCTCCTCTTCCGAATGGTCCAGTTGGCCGCCTTCGCAACGCAAGGAATTAGCCTTGGCTAAGCTTGAGCAAATACCCACCACTGACTATCCCACCCATTTGGATACAGCGGTCGAAGCGGGCCTAAACGCCTTGGCTCAACTCAACGAAAGCTCAGAGGAAAAGGGTATCGGTGAAATCGTGATCTTTTCCGACTTCGCCCAAGGTTCGCGAATCAGTGGTCTGACCGGCCTGGAATGGCCGAGCGAAACTTTCCTCAAAAGAGTAAGCCTGGAAGCACCAGGGCAAGATGATAATCTGACATTGCAATGGGGAGCATGGCAGGAAGAAGAAAATCTGGTTTCGGCAACACTAAGCGTTCTCACCCAGACCGCTGATTCCCAAGCTCTCGAGTTTAGCGTGCAAGCCTATCGCGCCGATTCCAAGCAGCCCCTCGGGGACGAGTTGCAAGCCTTTATCCCGGCCAATAAAACCAGCGTGTCGATTAGCATCCCATTGCCAAAGGAGGCAAAAACGTGGCCGCTCTTGTTCGAGCTTTCAGGCGATACAGCCACCTTCGACAACCAACTATTCCGAGCCCCGAAAAACGTTCCAATCGCCGAAGTAACTCTCCTTAGCGATGCTCCGATTTCCGATACACGAGAGGCCCCCTATTTTGTAAGCAAAGCGCTGCAAGGCATCGATTTTCCCCAGATTCGTTTGCAGGAGAGCTTAGAACAAAGTTCTGACCTCATCCTAGTAGAGGCTGAGCTCTCGGAACAGAATGTTGAACAATTGAAAGACAAGATCCGCACGGGGGCGACAGCCTTTGTCTTAGCCAAAGATCCCAACATGAGCGCCACCCTCCAAGCCTTGCTAGAGGCTCCGGAAATCGCGATCCAAGCCGCGACCGAAGGAGAGCTCCGCATCGGCGATGTCGACTTCGAACACCCGTTGTTCTCAATCTTTTCCGATCCTCGCTACAGCAACTTCGCGCAAATCAAATCCTGGCAAACGCCTCGTATCTCTTATCCGGATACTCTCGATTACGAAACGATCGCAAGTCTCGATGACCAAAGCCCGCTTCTGATCGAAACCTCTCTAGGCACAGGCAAGGTCTACATCTGGTCAGGATCCTGGTCCCCGGAAAAGACGCAGTGGACCTTATCGAGCAAGTTCGTCCCTTTCCTTCACCAGCTAGCACTCTCTTCCATCGGCGGACTTCCGCTTCCGGAAAACAGCACCCTTTCCTCTCGCTCCCGATCGAGCTATTCGAATGTGCTAAGTTCGCTACCCGAAGCTGCAGGTGTTTACCAAAGCGATGAGTCGTTCTGGTACGCCTTCCAAATGGACCCCAACGAGAGCCTGACCGTACCCATCTCGGAGGATGATTGGGACAAGCTCGGCTTGCCAGATTACGACTCCGAGCAAATAGCTCAAGTCACTCGCTCTATTCAGGAATCAGCCAATCGCGAAAACGCTTCGATTCTAGAGGAACGTCAATCACTCTGGAGATGGATGCTCTGGATCGTTTTGGCACTCCTCGCCCTGGAAAGCCTTGTAGCCATAAAATCAACACGCCAGGAAGGAGGAACTCCCGCATGAACCCCGAGGAACAATCGTCTCCCCCTCGAGCGCTTCCCCTTCAGCTCCGTCTCCTGTTAGAACCTACCGCACGACGTATTCGTAGCGGTGAGAATATGAGGACGCGATCCAAGCGCTTTCTGTGGTCTGGACTCCTCGCATTTCCACTTCTGGCAATTGCCCTCGTTCTGCCCTTCTGGGCGAGCACCGCTCTGATTTTGTTAAGCGGTATCGCGATCGGCATCACCTTGTATTCTCATTTTCACGAGCAGAAAATCCCGCTAGATTTCCTCAAGGCCGCTCGACTAATCGAATCTGAAAATCCGGAGATAAATCAATCCCTTGTAACCGCTGTAGAAAACGAACTATCAGCCAACGCCCAGAAATCATTTTTTTCCAAACGAGTTTTAGACGAAGCACTCGAACAGCCAAGCCGCAAGGGATGGAAGCGTTGCGGACGCAAAAAGCTGCTCATATCCCGTATCCAATATCTGGGCTCTCTAGGAATTTACCTTCTTGTCATGCTGGCAACTTACTTAGCCACCGAAAATCAGATTCAGATTCAGATTCAGGGTGTGCCACAAGAATCGTTAGCGGATACGAGCCTAAGCGTAGAGCCTGGCGATGTGGAAATAGAACGGGGTTCATCCCAAGTTTTGATTGCTCGCTTCACTGGAACTGCCCCTACGGAAGCAAGGCTGGAACTGACGGAGTCGTCGGGAGAGACCACTAGCCTGAAAATGGCAAAGAGCCTGTCGGATCCAGTATTTGCATACACCTTGACCTCCGTTTCGGAACCGGTTTCTTACCGCATTGCATACGCCGACCAATCTAGCGAGAGCTACCAAATTGAGGTGTTCGACCTGCCTACCCTCGTCCGAGCCGACGTTAGCCTAGACTACCCGGAGTATACTGGCTGGCAAGACCGCTCAATCGAGGATACCTTACGAGTTTCCGCCATTGAGGGAACCCATCTAGAGTATCGCTTCGCTACGAACAAAGCCATTCGCGAAGCCTATCTTGAGGATGATAATGGGAACCAAATAGATCTCCGACCGACAAACAACGCTGCAACTCAATTTGTATTGTCCGATAACATACGCAAAAGTGCCAACTATTCCTTGCGATTGATTGACCTTGAAAACCGCAAGAATGCAATCCCTCCCAAAATTCGTATCGAAGCTATCCCAAACAAAAGGCCGTCATTGATAGTGGATACTCCCCAAGGCGACCAACGCTTCACCGCACTGCAGGAAATCCAATTCTCCGGATTGGCTAGCGATGACTTTGGCCTACTCGACTACGGAATTGGCTTCGCATTCTCGGGTGATGAATCTTCCGAGCAATCTCTAAAAACCGCGGGACAAACTTCCAAAGAATTAAAAGCCGACCTAAGTTTCGACGTGTCCTTGGAAGCTCGCAACGCCGCTCCCCGAGACTCCTTCAGTTGGTATCTCTGGGCAGACGACTTCGCTCCAGACGGATCCGTTCGCCGTACGACCGGTGACCTATTCTTTGCGGAAGTTCGTCCCTTCGACGAAATCTTTCGAGAGCAGGACCAAGGAGGCACTCAGCAAGGCCAGGCCGCGGGCCAAGGTTTAGATCTTTTGGAAAAGCAAAGACGCATAACCATTTCTCTCTTCCGTATCAAAAACGACGAGCCAAGTCCTGCATCGGCTACTGAGAATCTAAATACCATCCAGCAATCTCAATTCGAAGCCTACACGGAACTCCAACAGATCCAGCAAATGCTGGAAAAGCCAGCTGCCGTGGAGGCTGCGCGAGAGGCTTTGCGTTTCATGGAAGGTGTCGAAGTTAGCCTCGTTCAAGCTATTGACGAAACAACCCTCGGTCCGCTACCGGCAGCATGGTCTGACGCCCAATCCGCCTATCAGGAGCTTTTGAAGCTAAACGATAGCGAATTCGCGGTCTCTCGTTCTCAAAACCAGGGCGGAGGAAGTGGCAGGTCCGCATCCAGTAATCAACGACAAATCGACGAGCTTGACTTCCGCCAGGAAGATAGCCGCTACGAGACGTCGACTCAGGCCCAAGCCCTATCCTCACCGGAGGAACGTCAAAACCTAGAACTGATCGCTAAGCTCAACGAACTCTCCCGACGCCAAGACGACCTCAACGATCGGTTGCAGGAGATGCAAGCCGCCATCGCCAATGCCAAAACGGAAGAGGAGCGTCGCGAGGCTGAGAGAGAGCTTAAGCGGCTCGAGGAAGAGCAAAGGCAGTTGATGCAAAATGCCGACGAGGCAATTCAGCAGGCCGCCAACCGCGAAGGCTCACGTGAAACCCGCGAGCAATTACAAGAGGCCCGCGAGCGTATGCAGCAGTCAGCTGATCAACTGCAGGAGGGCCAAGTGTCACAAGCCCTCGCTTCCGGCAGTCGTGCCCGAGAAACCCTTGAGCAGAGCAAGGAACAGATGAGAAAACGCAACTCTAGCGCATTCTCGGAGGCTATGCGGGAGGCGAGACGCCAAGCACGGGACTTGGCGGAAAACCAGGAACGTCTTCAGCAAGACATAGAAAATTTCGAAGAGGAATTCGGAAGAAGCCTTGACGATCGCAGCCAACGCGAAGCCCTTGCCGACGAGATCGATCAACAATCGGAAGACCTAGAAAGTTTCCTTCAGCAAATACAGGAGGTCGCCGAAGGATCAGAAGCCGTAGAGCCTGGGCTCTATCGGGATTTGTATCAGCTTCTTAGGGACAGCAGTGGAGCAGAATTTGAAGAGCGGTATAATCAAAGCAGCCAGCTCTTACGCCAAGGATTCCTCAGCGACGCCAACACCGGCCAAAGTAGACTTACGGAAGATCTACAGGAGCTGAGCGATCGCGTCGCGCAAGCGGCTGGAAGTATTTTGGGCAATGAGAGCGCGGAGTTAGCCTTCGCAGAAGAAGAGCTGGAAGATCTTCAGGAGCAACTCGATTCAGAACGAAGAAGCTCGGGTGGAAGCGAAGAACGTTCTCCATCAGGAGCTCCGACCTCAGCCAACTCTGAATCCGCTTCGCCCGCAGAAGAAAGCTCTAGCGGAAGCCTTGAGGATCAGCTTCGGCAAGCCTTCTCTGAATTCGGCGGAGCTACTGGGGGTGGTCCGATTACCGGCGGTGGCTTTGACGAGTGGATCGAGCGCCTGAGTACTGTCGAGGCCCTGATCGAAGAACCGCAGATTCGTTCTCGTATCGAGGAGGCTCGCGAACGTGCGGAAGACGCCCGAAGGGATTTCAAAAGACATGGTGAACTTCCCCAGTGGGACATGGTGGAGAATGGGATCGCAACACCGCTAAACGAGGCGAGTGCGTGGCTTAGATCAGAGCTAAATCGAATCGAGAATCCGGATACGCTGCAGCCAGTTGATTCCGACCCGGTGCCTGAGGCCTACGAAAGCTTCGTCCGCCGCTACTATGAGTCCCTTGGTGACGATTGATTAACTTCATGGTCTTTCAAACGCAAACTCCCTGGTTCGTTCTCGTCGCTATAGCAGCGATGCTGGTTTTCGCATCATGGCGTTCATGGAGAACAAGCTCACGGCCAAGTTTTCTAGCAATCGGTTTGAGGGCCATCGCCATTGCCTTGCTCATCCTAGCCTTGGCGAATCCGCAACGTTCCGTCGACCGCCCCATCCAAGGCCAAAACGTCATCGCCCTTCTTGCCGACGATAGCAGTGGCATGAGGATAAAAGACCAAAGCGAAATCCTCGATAGAGGAGAACATGCTCGGCAAGTCCTGCAGGGGCGAGAGAGTGCCTGGAGAGCATTGCTGGAAGACGAGTATCAGCTCCGTTCGTACCGCTTTTCTCGCTCCCTCCAGCGTGTGTCAAATTTCGACAGCCTTTCCTTTGCTGGGCAAAGCAGCAATCTATCAACAGCCATCACCGCCCTAAGCGACCGCTTAGCGTCTCAGCCTCTCGCTGGTGTCGTTGTCTTTACCGACGGAAATGCCACGGATACGAGGCTCTCCGACCTAGAACTCGCCCAACTACCGCCAATCTTTCCCGTGGTAATCGGAAGCGAGAACGCCGTACCCGATCTTTCGTTACAGGATGCGTCTATACGCATTTCTCCCTTCGGCGACGCGCCTTTGGAGTTGGAGGCGCGGTTGCAAGCGACAGAGCTACGATCAAGTAGGACCGTTGTCGAGCTGGCAAGTTTGCCCCAAAGCTCCACCGACCGCAGACGGATCATGGAGAGTCGAGAGGTACAAATCTCCGAAGATACGCAATCTAGTCCTATAAATATCGATTGGCCAGCAACCGGTGGAGGTATCGAGTTTTACCAACTAACGAGTCGCATCCTTACAGACTCTGAGGTTCCCACGCCCGAGGAAGCGACCTCAGCCAACAACGGCAAACTACTAGTCGCCAACCGCGGTAAGGAAAACTACAGAATCCTCTACCTTACCGGCCGCCCGAATTGGGAATACAAGTTTTTGAACCGCTCTCTACAGCAGGACCCGCAGCTGGACATGGTTGGCCTTTTGCGCGTTGCCAGCAAGGAACCAAAATTCGAGTTCAAAAGCAGAGCAGGCGAACAGAGCAACTCGCTCTATCGCGGCTTCGGTCGGGAGGATGAAAACGAACGCTACGACGAAGCCGTTCTCATTCGCATGAATACACGTGACGAAAACGAGCTGCGTGGTGGATTCCCCAATACCGCTGAGACCTTGTTCGAGTACGATGCCGTCATCTTGGATGATGTGGAATCTGAGTTTTTCACGTATAACCAACTATCCCTTCTGCGTGATTTCGTCAGACAGCGAGGTGGCGGGCTTCTCATGCTGGGTGGCGTGAACAGTTTCGAGGACGGCGGATATCAGGATTCGCCTTTGTCGTCCCTGCTTCCCTTCTATGCGGATAGCGCTTTCGATCATACGGTGTTTGACCGTCCTGCGAGCTGGGATTTGAGTCGAGAGGGTTGGGTCGAGCCGTGGATGCGTATCCGCGATATGGAGATGGATGAACGCAATCGAATTTCAAATATGCCCTTGTTCCGCGTCTACAATACGCTAGGCCGTATCAAACCAGGGGCCCGGCAGCTCGCAACCGTAACGGAAGCAGGAGGCGAACAACGCCCTGCCCTGCTGGTTCGGAACTTCGGATCCGGTCGCGTAGCGAGCTTAGCAGTAGGCGATCTCTGGCGCTGGGGAATGCAAGACACGGATTCCCAAGAGGACCTAGCCCAGTTTTGGCGTCAAATTTCCCGTTGGCTCGTCAAAGACAATCCCCAACGCATTAGCCTCTCAGCAAGCATAACCGATACAGGAGCGACGATTCTGCAAGCCCGTGCTCTGAATCCAAGCTATCAAAAGCTCTCAGCGAGTAAGGCTCGACTAAGCGTAACAAGAGTCGCCTCTGCCACTCAACCAGATATGGGACCGGAAACCTTGATCGAGCTGGATATGCAACCTGTATCCGACAACCCTGGACACTTTCAGTCAGAACTACCGCAGCTGGATGATGGCGCCTATCTTGCCGAGGTTTTGGTGGAAGAAAATTCCGGGACCCCTGCGGGACGAGCGGAAACGGGGTGGACCATTGATGCCTTGTCTCAAGAGTTTTCTTCAATCTCCCCTAATCGGGCTGAAATGGAACGGATAGCCGCTGCGACTGGTGGACAGACCCTAAGTTTGTCGGACCTAGCAAAGCTTAACTCCCTGATTCAGTCCCGTCCTGCGCCCGCTTCCGAAACCGTCTTCCAGCCAATCTGGCACAACAACTTGTTTTTCCTCGCTGCGCTTGCGGCTCTCTTAGCCGAATGGCTGATCAGAAGAAAGAGAGGCCTTGCGTGATGAAAAAGCTTCCAGGAGGAATCAGAAAGGGTCTTGGGCTAACGCTACTCTTCGGTAGTTTAGCGGCGTGCAATCTTAGTTCTCAGGAGCTTCTGCTAATTCAAGGAGCGTCTGGGGACGAGAGCTACCAAGAACATTTTGAGACGGCTGGAGACATTTGGATAGAATTAGCTGAGCAGGCCGGCTTTCAAGCTACTCGTATCCAAGAACCAAAACAAGAAATCGATCCTGCGGATCTAGTTTTAAATTGGGTTTCGGAGCATAAGAAGTCTCCAGAACTTTGGATCGTTTATCTCGGGCATGGTACCCATTCAAAATCCGCCGCAAAACTGAACCTGATCGGCCCCGATTTGAACAATCACGAGTTTGCCGAAGCCTTCGCCGATTTTTCGGGGAAATTGGTTTTCGTGCACGGTGGCTCCGCCAGCGCCCCCTTTATTCCGAGCCTTTCGGGAAAAAACCGCATAATCATAACCGCCACTCGCAGCGGCAGCGAGGGCAACTATGCACGCTTCGGAGCATTATTTGCAGAGGCAATAAAAGACACTCGCAGCGACCTCGATCTAGACGGGGAGATTTCCTTGCTGGAAGCATTCGTTACCGCCACTCAAAACGTCGAGTCCTTCTATTTCGAAGCAGGCCGGCTCACGACGGAGCATGCTTTGATCGATGACAATGGCGACCTTCGCGGTAGCCAAGCGGACTTGTTCGACGGTTTGCGTCCTGTCGCTTCTTTGGACCCCGAAAACGCCGACGGCTTCTCATCTCGTCGCACATCCTTAAATCGTATTTCTTCAGCAACTACGCTTTCGAACGAGCAACTGTCCCTGAGGGACAAACTGGAAGTTCAGCTAGATGAATTGAGAACAAAAAGGACCGAGCTAGTTGACGCCGAATACTTCAGGCAACTTGAGTCCATTTTGACTGAACTCTCTCAGCTCTACCTGCCGCAAACAGACTCCGATAGCTAGGTTCGTACACGATATTTCGTGCTCTATCACAACGACATTTCGTTGTTTGCGGTTTATCGGAGTAGCCAAACTTTGGGCCTATTTTTTTATCCACCTGTCCATCTGACACTTAGAGAACATAAAGGCTAAGTGGCACGAACGATGTTAATTAGGTGGCATGTTCGAAAACGAAACAAGAATTCCAGCCGCCGAACTCGATTCGCTGCCCGCACCGCTTCGCTTAGAGCTCCAGAGCCTACTGTTGGGACATAGAAGCCTCAAAAGCTTCATAGAAATCCTAGCTAACGCTCCTCTGGTTTTGGAGGCCTTTCTGGTATTCGGAAACAGCCTTGATCGCTGCGGTCTTTCGCAAGAGCTCCAAGCCAAATTGTTTCTGGCGATCGGCGAGTCGATGAGTAGCGAGTACGACGTCTCCGCTGCCACCGCCAGGGCGAAATCTCTGGGCATCTCTGAGGAGGAGATTCGACGCTGCCGATGTGGGACTTCCGATATTCCTGCTCATGAAGCAGCCCTCGCATTCGCAAAGAAGCTGGTCCGCAAACACGGGCATCTATCAGAGGAAGAGCTAAGCGAATTCACACGCACCGTAGAAGACCCACGGACATTGATCGAGATAGTCGCTGCGGTCTCTCGAATCCACTTCACCGCCTTGATCAACAATTTGGCGGTCACCCCGGCAGATCACCCACTAGCCAAAGAAATCCGGGGCTAAAAGATTTTCTAGAATCTCCATCACCATAACCAAAAACCAAATACAATAATGAAAATAAACTGGATCAACTCCATCATAGCCGGAATTCTCGGCACTATCCTATTCGACCTTTCTGGCTTCTTTATGACAGGAACCTGGTGGGATATTCCCGGCCTAATCGGCCAAAAGCTAGGCTTCGGCCTCCTAGGCGGACTACCGGTACATTACGGAAATGGCATTGCCTTAGCCGTAATCTATGCGGCCCTCCGCCCTTCCCTATTCGGACCCGAGTGGTTTCGAGCCTTCGCCTACACAACAGCCCAGACCGTACTCATTGTATGGTTCTTTATGCTTCCGCTTTTGGGCGCAGGCATAGCCGGTTGGGATCTAAACAAGGCACTCCCGATCATCACTTTAGTACGCCACTACGCCTACATGGTGCCTCTCGCCTTCATGCTAAACCCAGAGAGCCGATTCACCTCACTCTTTGGCAAAGCACCAGAGTCACAGCCCTGCTAAAAACAACAGAACCGTTATCTGAGTCCTTATCCACATATTCGATACAACGAATCCAACCGAACTCTCATTTCCACATAAACAACTTAAACTCTAAATAATTATGAGCAGAATAAAACTAGTAGAAACAAACGAAGCAGCCCCTGAAATCGCCTCCCTTTACGAAGCTGTGAAGCAAAAGCTGGGTCTCGTTCCAAACATGGTCAAAGCCCTCGGCAACAGCAAACCAGCCCTGGAAGGATACCTCGGACTGAGCGTAGCCGTATCCAGCGGAACATTCACCCCTCGCCTCAGAGAGAAGATTGCGCTGCAAAACGCCGAGGCAAACAGTTGCGACTATTGCCTCCGAGCCCACACCGCCATAGGAGGCATGCTAAAGCTCAGCGATGGAGAGATCCTAGACGCTCGTCGAGGAACGGCTTCGGATAACAAGGAGCAAGCCATTCTAGACCTCGCCAAGCTCTTGCTGGAAACAAAGGGTGCCGTATCAGACCAGGACTTATCGGCTATCCAAGCAGCTGGCGTCAGCGACACAGAAGCGACTGAAGTCGTCTTAAACGTTTCGCTGAATATCCTGACCAACTACTTCAACCGTCTGGTCCAGACCGACGCAGAGTTTCCAGCAGTCAGCGAGTTAAACTGCCCAGCAGCATAGTCTCCGAATAATTTCGGATAACCTTAACCAAGGCGGCGGGCGGATCTCATTTCCTCCCGCCGCGAATTCTCTGCAACGCTATGGCCGAAAAATTCATGGAGATCACTCTGACTCCTGCCGTTCAGAAAGAGCAAAGGGAAAACTACGGTCGCTCCCTCCACGTCGAGCGCGGAAGGCCCATCGACCCACTGACAGAGAGAGAATCCCAATTTATCTCCCAACGGAATTCCTTCTATATGGCAACCGTCAATCAAGACAGCTGGCCCTATATTCAACACAAGGGCGGCGAAGTGGGTTTTCTTAAAATCCTAAGCCCAAACCAAATCGCTTTCGCAGATCGCAAAGGAAACCGACAACTTCTCAGTGTCGGAAATCTCAGGGAAAACGACAAAGTCGCCCTCTTTCTCATAGATTATCCCACCCGCACCAGACTTAAGATTCTCGGCAACGCTCGGATACACGCGAAAGAGGATTCATCCGGCTTATCCGGTACCTGGACCAACGAGGCAGAGGATCGGCATGTCGAGAGGCTTATTGTCATAGATGTCGTCAGTTACGACTGGAATTGCCCACAGTACATCTCGCCACGCTTCACTGAAGATCAAATAGCCCCAGCTGTCAAAGCCCTGAAACTCCGTATTCAACAACTGGAGGAAGAACTCCACGCACAACAAACAACTGAACAGTAAGCCCCAAAAACAAATAACACCAATCACTATTATGAACCAAAACTCACTCTCTCAAACGACGCGTCCCCCCTTGCCACCGTTCACCAAAGAAAGCGCACTCAAAAAAGTGCAGGCTGCCGAGGACGCTTGGAATACTCGAGATCCAGAAAAGGTCTCCCTCGCTTACACGGAAGACACCATCTGGCGAAACAGAGACAGATTCCTAAGCGGACGAAAAGAAGTACGTGACTTCCTACAGGACAAATGGGTCCGCGAGCTCGACTACCGTCTAAAAAAGACTCTTTGGAGCTACTCGGACAATCGCATATCAGTAAAATTTGAATACGAATACCGAGATCATGAAGGACAATGGTATAGAGCCTACGGAAATGAACAGTGGGAGTTCGACGCGAACGGCTTAATGAGAATTCGCGAAGCAAGTATCAACGATGTGCCAATCAAGGAAGCCGATCGAAAATTCGTTCAATAGACAACAGAGGGCCTCCAAGCCCCCCCTATCCATGGGGCTTGGAGACATATGCCTAATCAATTTTCTATTTTCCATGAATTAGTCTCATTCGATATTTGGATACGTATATAGACGGACAACAAAGCCCGTAAAATAGGCGATTGAACGGTTAAGTCCTACAATTGAAAGCCGATCTTATCCCAACCGTTGCGATACCCGCGGCGCTTAATCCAAAAACAAGATGTCTAAAATGGGAACACAGCTCACCCGGATCGCCTTGGCGACACTTATCCTAACTCTATCTTCTTTCCGAATCGCAACAGCCGATACCCTCGTATCTACCGACGGTACGACCTATGAAGGATCCATCAGCTATGCGAACGAAAGAGAGGTCACCATCCAAACAAAGGATGGGCAGCTTAGCGTCCTGGAAATTGCCAGCCTCGAACCAGCCAGCGCAGCGGCCGTTGGCGAATGGTCTAAGACCAATCCAGAGTTCGACGGAGTTTACTCCAAGTGGGACAAGAAACCTGTGGTAGTACGTAGTCGTACAGCCATTACACCACCCGAATTGAACGCTCCCGGTTTTCATGGAATCGTAAGCCTCAACGTCATTCTAGACGAGTCCGGCAAAGTGAGCCGCGCCACCGTCTCTAAATCAACCCACGAAGGGCTCGAGGAAGCGGCTATTAGCACCATGCGTAAATGGTCTTTTCGCCCCGCTCAGATATCGGGAAACAACGTAAAGGCCCACGTTACAATCAGCTTCAAATTTGAATCCTAATATTTCGGCTCGGATCTAACAATGGAGGTGCCGAGTGGAGCTCATGGTAGGCTTCGCTCGGCATTTTTCATTTCGTAAAACTAAAGACAGACTCTGGCATCTAACCCGAGCAGTCATTGATTGTACCGAGAGAGCTGGATACAATAAAACGCCGATTCGTAGATCAGCGTTTTTTATAGACAAATGGCGGAGAAGGAGGGATTGGGTGAACTGCGTTCAAGTCCTGCGGACTCGCGCTGAGCGCGCCCCATCTTCGCTGCGCTACGTCGAACACCCCTACGGGTTCTCATCCCGGGAAACGTGGATACAAAAAAAACGCCGATTCATAGATCGACGTCTTTTTCGACAAATGGCGGAGAAGGAGGGATTCGAACCCCCGGTGGAGTTACCCCCACAACTGATTTCGAGTCAGTCCCATTCGACCACTCTGGCACTTCTCCGTCATAAAACGAATCCGCGTCAAACTGCTCATTCCGAATTTAACAAGGACTGAAACCAGTCCCATGGCGCTTTCGCGCTGTCGCCGTAATTACGGCTCGGTACGACCACTCTGGCACTTCTCCGTCAAAAGAGGAGCCGTATCAAATGGGTCGAGACGGGATTTGCAAGGATCGACTTCAATCCGGCGTTCCTTTATCCAATGATCGACTTCATATTGCAGCAGTCGTTGCAAAAAAAGCGGCTTCCCCATCGAGGAAGCCGCCAAAGTGATTTCTGAGAAAATCGCGCCTGAACTATTCAGCTCCCAACTGGAAACGAACGAAACGACGGATCTTCATGTTTTCGCCAAGCTTAGCGATTTGTTCGGTAAGAACATCCTGAACGCTCTTGCTGTCGTCCTTGACGAAAGGTTGATCAAGCAAGCAAACAGTGGAGTAGTACTTGTTGAGCTTACCTTCGATGATCTTCTGAACCGCTTGCGCTGGCTTGCCTTCCGCCTGGGAAGCAGCAACTTCGCGCTCCTTTTCGACGAGCTCGGCAGGAACTTCTTCGCGGCTAACGCAAACAGGATTCAGAGCAGCGATGTGCAAGGAAACATCCTTTACGAACTGCTTGAAGTCGTCGTTTTTGGCAACGAAGTCAGTTTCGCAATTAACTTCGATCAGTACGCCTACCTTGCCACCCAAGTGGATGTAAGAGTCGATCAAACCTTCGGAAGTGGCACGACCAGCCTTCTTGTCGGCAGAGGCGATTCCCTTCTTGCGGAGGATAGTCGCTGCGGCCTCCAAGTCGCCGTTAGCTTCAGTCAAAGCTTTCTTGCAGTCCATCAGACCAGCACCGGTCTGGGCACGGAGTTCACCTACTTGTTTCGCGGATATTTGTGCGCTCATTTGCTATTAAGAAATGTAGTATTGAGTGGAGAAATTTTGTGTAGAAACGAAAAAGAGGCGTTGTCGAAACAACGCCTCCTAGAGAGTCGTTTTAGCCTTCCGACTTTTCTTCAGCCTTAGGAGCTGGAACCGGAGCTTCTTCAACCGGAGCAGCTACTGGAGCAGGAACGGGAGCTTCCTCTGCTTCAGCAGGAGCGGCGGCGGCAGCCATTTCAGTCGCGGCTGCTGCGGCATCTCCCTTACCTTGGTTCATGCGGCTAGAGCGCTTTTCGCGACCGGCTTCGACCGCTTCGGCAATCGTTTCGAGGATGATGCGGATCGACTTTACTGCGTCGTCATTACCAGGGATCGCGTAGTCTACGGTCGATGGGTCGGAATTGGTGTCTACGATTGCAGCGACTGGGATCTTTACGCGACGGGCTTCAGCTACCGCGATGTCTTCGTAGTTAACGTCTACTACAAACATAGCTGCAGGGAGCTTGTCCATTTTGACGATACCTTCGAAGTTGCGGTGCATACGTGCCATCTCGCGACGGATAGCGGAACCTTCCTTCTTAGGAAGCTTCGCCAAAGATCCATCCTCATCCATCTTCATGTACTTCTTGTACTTCGCGATAGAGGTAGTGATGGTCTGCCAGTTGGTGAGCGTGCCACCCATCCAGCGATTAACGCAGAATGGCATGCCAGTGTTGGCTGCAGTTTCGCGGAGAATTTCCTGAGCTTGACGCTTGGTGCCTACCAATAGGACTTCACCACCCTTGGCCACAACTTCTTCTACGAAGTCGTAAGCCTTCTTCAGGCCTTCGTAAGTCTTGGCCAGGTCGATCACGGAGATCCCTTGGCGGTGATCGAAAACGAAGCTCTTGGACTTCGGATTCCAACGCTTAACTTGGTGGCCGAAGTGTACTCCAGCGTCTAGAAGATCAGTTAGTTCAATATTCATATGCTTTGGACACCCCTTTAGAAGCGGGGCGCAGACCGCTCGGAAGCGACCTTACTTTCATGGTTTTGATTGTTAGTTTTTGAGTCCCGGAATGGGAGAAGCGAGAACGGTATCCCTCCCCCCCTCCTTGGCAAGGAGTAATTTGAGGCAAATCCTCAGAAATTTTGGAAATGGCATTGACAGACGGATTTTTATTACCCTTTCTGCGTCTCCTCCGACCACCAGAGCGGAGTTTTACAGTTTAACAACTGCAGTTGCAGGGTGGAGCAGTCTGGTAGCTCGTCAGGCTCATAACCTGAAGGTCGTTGGTTCAAATCCAACCCCTGCACCCATGAAGGCCCAATGCGTAAAGCGTTGGGCCTTCGCCTTTTATTCTGATTCTGCTTTACTCAAAAAAGCAATCACTCCGAGCAGCTCAGCGAAATTCTAGATTCGAAATATGAGCCGACCACCTCACCGTACAAAGCGAAAACTTTCCCCTAAAGAGGAAGATTCATTGAAGTGCGCGACCCAGAGGTTCAAACAGCTAAGCTTCTAAAGAACAAAGTAAGCACATGCCTCAGTACAAATCCAAAACCTCTACAGCTGGCCGCAACATGGCCGGAGCTCGTGCCCTGTGGCGAGCGACCGGAATGAAGGACGACGACTTCCGCAAACCGATCATCGCGGTGGCCAACTCATTCACCCAATTCGTACCGGGACACGTCCACCTAAAGGACATGGGCCAACTCGTGGCCGGAGCTATCGTCGAAGCCGGCGGCGTTGCCAAGGAATTCAACACCATCGCGGTGGACGACGGTATCGCCATGGGACACGACGGCATGCTCTACAGCCTGCCTTCTCGCGATATCATCGCCGACTCCGTTGAGTACATGGTCAACGCCCACTGCGCCGATGCTCTGGTCTGTATCTCCAACTGCGACAAGATCACGCCGGGCATGCTCATGGCCTCGCTTCGCCTGAACATTCCAACCATATTCGTTTCCGGCGGCCCAATGGAGGCCGGCAAAACCAAGCTGGTTGACCACGGATTGGACTTGGTGGACGCCATGGTAATGGCCGCTAACGACAAGGTGGACGACGAAACAGTTGCTGAAATCGAACGATCTGCCTGCCCGACTTGTGGATCGTGCTCCGGCATGTTCACCGCCAACTCTATGAACTGTCTCACCGAAGCCCTGGGACTATCCCTTCCGGGGAACGGAACTGTTGTCGCTACTCACGCTGACCGCAAGGAGCTCTTCCTGCAAGCTGGGCGCACAATCGTAGAGGCCGCCAAGCGCTACTACGAGCAGGACGACGCCAGCGTACTTCCTCGCAGCATAGCCAGTTTTAAGGCCTTCGAAAACGCCATGACCCTGGATATCGCTATGGGAGGCTCGACCAACACGATCCTGCACCTTTTGGCTGCGGCTCAAGAAGCGGAGGTCGACTTCACCATGGAAGACATCGACCGTTTGTCCCGCAAAGTTCCGCAGCTTTGCAAGGTCGCCCCTAACACTCAAAAATACCACATCGAGGACGTGCATCGGGCAGGCGGCGTCGTTTCCATCCTCGCGGAATTGAATCGCGGTGGACTGCTCCACACTGACCTTCCAACCATCCATTGCGAGACAATGGAGCAATCCCTTGCCAGCTGGGATATCGTCGGTTCCGAGGATGCAAAAATCCTAGAATTTTACAAAGCCGGTCCTGGAGGCATTCCTACTCAGGTTGCCTTCAGCCAAAGCGCTCGTTGGCCGAGCCTCGACGACGACCGCGTAAACGGTTGTATCCGCAGCGTGGAACATGCCTACAGCTCAGAAGGTGGACTGGCAGTCCTAACCGGAAACATCGCTCCGGCAGGTTGCGTCGTTAAAACTTCGGGCGTCGACGAAAGCATCTGGGTATTTGAAGGCCCAGCTCATGTGGTTGAAAGCCAAGAGGAAGCCGTATCCAATATTCTAGCGGGTAAGGTCAAGGCAGGCGACGTGGTTGTAGTGCGCTACGAAGGACCTCGCGGAGGACCGGGTATGCAGGAGATGCTCTACCCTACCAGCTACATCAAGTCCAAGGGACTCGGCAAACAGTGTGCTCTGCTGACAGATGGGCGTTTCTCAGGTGGTACTTCGGGACTCTCCATCGGACACGTTTCCCCAGAAGCGGGAGCTGGCGGGCCGATCGGCCTTGTGGAAAATGGCGACATCATCCGTATCGACATTCCAAATCGCAGCATCGACGTGAAACTTACCGATGAAGAGCTCGATAAACGACGGACCAAGATGGACGCATTGGGCGACCTCGCTTGGAAGCCTAAGGAACAGCGTCCCAGAAAAGTCAGCGCCGCCCTGAAGGCCTACGCCATGCTGGCCACCAGCGCAGACCGCGGAGCGGTTCGGGATTTGTCCAAGCTCGACTAATCCCCCGACTGATCCTCAAGAATCTCAAAGCCGCCGAATTGGAGACAGCTCCAGTTCGGCGGCTTTTTCGTATTCCATTTTCGGGCTAAGTCTAGCCAGTCTCGACAAAAACCTAGAAAGGAGATTCCATACCGTTACGCAGTAGCCACCCAGCCATTACGTTCCTAACAACTGGTATGCATTTTCACCCCCCGAAAACTTGGATAGTTTTGAGCGTTTATGCGATCGCAGCTTTGGCTATCTTCGTTGGCTGTAGTGAAAGAGCAAAGACAGAGGAAGAGGCCTTACCTCTAACCTTCCGCCCAAAAAGAGCTGCAGCCTCCTCCCCTCAAAGATGCCTAAACTGCCACCAGCAACAACACAACGACTGGGTGACTAGCCACCACGCGAAAGCGAATCGTCCACTCGATTCTGAAATCGACAAAGACGCATTCCAATCCCCTATCGCTGCCGGCGAACTGGAGCAGAAGGCCCCGCAGGTCGAAGGGAACGATCTGATGATGCCCTTAAATCCAGAAGGAGAAATGAGCCCAGCACGAGGCGTTCTTGCCTATCATCCACTTCGGCAATACTTGATCGAAAGCGAAGGCGGCCGCTTGCAAGCTCACTCGCTGGCATTCGATCCAGAAAAGAAGGAGTGGTTCGACATCTTTGGAGACGAAGACCGTCAAGTCGGAGAATGGGGCCACTGGACTGGACAAGGAATGAACTGGAATTCCAATTGCGCATGGTGTCACATGACCGAGTTCGAAAAAGGCTACGACATGGAGACCGACTCCTACGCCAGCAAATGGACAGCCCAGTCCGTAAGTTGCCTCCAATGTCATTCCCAAGCCATCGAACACGCCGACGCCGCGGAAGCCGGCTTAGAACATGTATCCGCAAATCCTTACGGTTCGGAGAACGCTGAATTGGCCATGCAAAATTGCGCCGGTTGCCACTCGCGCCGAGAGGAGCTGACGGGCGGGCAGTTCGTCTCAGGCGACAACTACCATGACCACTACTCGCTAGCTCTGCCTATCCGAGAAGGCCTCTACTTCGCCGATCTCAAAGCTCAAGACGAAGACTACGTTTATGCCTCACTTCAACTAAGCCCCATGGGGCACGCTGGTGTGAGTTGCCTCGATTGCCACAACCCTCATTCAGGAGGGTTTGTAGCTCCCAAAGAAAACAATACTCTTTGCATGCAATGCCATGGTACCGGCAAGCTCGACTCCCCCCTCATAAACCCAACTGTACACTCTCGGCATTCCGCGGGATCCTCTGGGAATAGCTGCATCGAATGCCATATGCCAACTCGGACATACATGGCTCGTGACCCTCGTCATGACCACGGGTTCACCATACCCGATCCTCAGCTTAGCCTTGAAATGGGTATTCCCAATGCCTGCAGCTCTTGCCATTCAGACCAGGACGACCAATGGGCCGCCGAGCAATTCGACAAATGGTTCTCAGGCCCATCAGTAGAAGCGAGGCGTGAACATGCCCGCATGATGAAGCAAGCCTGGGACGCCTCAACACCATTCCCCCTCGAAGCGATCCTACCCGCCTATCGGGAAAACGAAAATCCCTATCGACAAGCCACCTATCTCCAACTTCTGGCCAATGCAGGGTATTCGTCGGACATTCTGAAAACACTTCCAGATCCCACACAAAGCCTAGAACCAATAGTGAGGGAAGCCGCAGCGCAACTCGTTGCCAACGACAGTCCCTCAAACCCGATATTAAGCGCCTTACTTGAAGATTCGGTAAGAGGCGTTCGCATTGCTGCCGTCGATTCATTCCTAAGAACCGACCCCAATAAGCCAATGGACCTGAGCGAATGGCAAGCTCGCCTGGAGGCGAATTCCGATCGCCCACAAACTCGCCTGCAACTAGCGAGTCAAGCAATCGAACAAGGTGATCCCCAATCAGCGTTCGAGCATATGAAAGTCGCGGCCAGTTTCGATTCCGTAAACTCAGCCGTCTACTACCAAGGAGCCATCATACTCGCCAGCGGGGGATATCTCGAAATGGCCCATATATTTCTGGGCACTGCGCCACAGGAGGCGACAGCCGATGGCTGGATAGACTATGCGGAAGGATTGCTTTGGGCAGAACGTCAGAATTTGTCCAGATCGCTCGAGTCACTAAGATCCGCAGTATCCAAAGATCCTTCACAAGATCGATGGTGGTATAACCTAGTCGCCGCTCAGTTAAGGATCGGCGACACTCAAGCCGCGGATGAATCGCTTAGGGAAGCCCTAAGCCTACACCCCAATTCAAACGCCCTACTCAGCCTACTCCAGCCGAACTAAAGAACCGGGTATTTTAGAAGTAAACGACTACTACTGCCAAAACCATTCCCGCCGCCGTATAATAGAGGCCCATACGAAAAACCTTAGACTTGGGCAGGAACATGAAGAAGGAGGAAACCACGAAAAATAGGAGCGATACCCCGAAAAATACATTTAAGAAAAATAGCGGCTTATCGGAAGTGGCCTTGTGCATCTCTTCGAACTTCTTGAGAATGTAAGGAAGCTCTTTTTTCGTGTAGCTCACTTGGCCATTTAGCCGATTGTAGGTGCCCGACTCGAAGGCTATCGTCATTTCCGTCACCTCATCAGCACGGAAACGGCGCATGCGTAAGGCCTCTTTCAAACCTTCCACATCGAGGCCCGGCTCTAAAGTCTCCTCAACCTGGGACACGACTTTGAAGGCGTCCGTATTGCGGAAAATAAGGATAATCCCGCTCAGCGCATAGATCGCCATAATCCCAGACAAAAAGAAGCCTAGGTAGCGGTGGTAAACTCTCATCTTATTTCTCATAGCGTAATAAAAAGTCTAATCCTGCGAGCAAAGCCGGTTCAGGCAAGCAGTCCTTCTCGCGAGGGAAGCATCAGACAGCCTAGCAATTGAAAAATGAAGGCAAGATGAATCGGACCTGACTCAACTCAACGATGTCCCGGATCAACAAAAATTAGTTTGGCGCATCAATTGCATAAGGTAAGGCGGCTATCTTCCCGGAGGAAGAAAAGTCGAAATCACATAAACAACCAAACAATCACCTTCATGGACATCCTACGAATCCTTCTTTCCATTTTACTTCCGCCAGTTGGCGTATTCTTGCAGGTCGGCATCGGCTTACACTTTTGGCTGAATATTCTGCTAACGATACTTGGATACGTGCCAGGCATAATACACGCCATCTACATCATTCTAAAAAAGTAGAGAGCGACCCTTTGAAAATGCTCCAGTCTTGCAAGACTGGAGCATTTTTGCGTGCCGACCTAAACACATAATGGTGAACAAAACCGACCTAAGACATGTTTAGAAAGTATCTAATTTTCATATACCTATTCCTTTCCACCGTTTACGTCTCGTATTCTCAAGAGCTAGAGGTGGCAATCAAAGAGACGCCTCCCTTCGCCATGAAAAATTCAGCCGGCGAATGGCAGGGACTTTCCGTAGACCTGTGGAGAGATATAGCCGCAAAGGCGGGACTCGACTATACGTTAGAAGAGACTGACTTGGCCGGAATGCTCGATGGCGTAGCAAATGGCCAATACGACGCCGCGATCTCGGCCATCACGATGAACAGCCAAAGAGAAGAACGCATGGACTTCTCGCACTCTTACTACTCGTCAGGTTTGGGTATAGCAGTCAGGGAGAGCTCAGACGGACTAAACTGGCTGGCAGTGGCGAAAGCCTTTTTTTCGTGGCAGTTCGCCTCCGCGCTCATCGGACTTCTCATCATTCTACTTGCCGCAGGTTTCGCTATTTGGGTCTTCGAGCGGAAAACCAACCAGGAACAATTTGGCGGAGAAAAGCTCAAAGGGATCGGTGATGGATTTTGGTGGTCTGCGGTGACAATGACCACGGTCGGGTACGGAGACAAATCGCCCGTTACCCTTGGAGGACGCATCGTTGCGTTGATATGGATGTTCACGAGCGTAATCGTTATTTCGAGTTTCACCGCATCGATCGCAACCTCACTCACAGTAGGCTCCATTTCTGATGAGATAACGGGAGCGAGCGATCTTCAAGGTCGTAAGGTAGGAACAATAAAATCGTCTACGAGCGTCGACTTTTTGGATTCCGCAGGGGCCAAGCCTATCGCGTTCGATACCATGGCAGAGGCTTTCGAGGAACTGAGAAACGGCAGACTCAAAGCAGTGGCTTACGACAAGGACCTCATGAGGTATCAACTTCGCAAAAGCGACGACATAAAGGTTCTCAACCTTACCCTGCAACCACAGGACTATGCTATCGCCATGAACGTCGACCCGGAAATACTAGAGCGAGTTAACCGAGCGCTCTTGGAAACTCTGGAGAGCGGGCGCAGGGAGGACATCAAAGCCAAGTACGACCTTAGCATTCAATAGATACTGTAGTCTTTGTTTAACTACTCTTTGATGAAAACAAAAAGGCGGCCCCTTCCCAAGGGCCGCCCCATTTGTTTCCTTCCTCTACTGTGGCCGAAGCCACAAGAAGATCTCTCTCTAAACACCTCTATTATCGCTAGTGCCGTGCCAATCTTCGGAATTCGGCTTTCAACTTTTCCGAAAAACCTGGCCCCAGAGGAGGAAGACCCAAAAGTTTCTAACCTTCCCTCTGCACGTAACGCTGTTCAGTTCGCCAACAACCCCATGTGCCATGCATTACGCAACGCATACCACCCCATTATGCATGGTGGGGCTAGATCCCTTTCAGTTGCGTGAACACCCGGGAACCTCTCGAGGACCGCAAAAACGACTGCGAAGTTTTAAAAGAGCAAACGGCAAAGCCAGCATCCTTCAATGGCGCGTGAGTTGCGTAAACTCTCGGTATGGAAACGATCACTACGAATTCGATCATTGATTTCAGTAAGATTGAAATAGACTGGCACCAAATCGTCGCGGGGGCCATCAACGTGGCCATAATCGTGGCTATCGCTATCTTGATAGTGAGCCTGCTATCTAGACTGCTAAACCGTTTGGAAAAGAAAGCGAAGCTCTCCAAGCAAACGCTTTTACCCGTCAGACTGGTTGCGAGATATGGGGTTCTGTTCGCAGCCCTCGTTTTGATACTGGGGACTTTCGGGATACCGATAGGAAATTTTTGGACCTTCATATCGACCGTTCTAGGACTCGTAGCCATCGGCTTCGTCGCCGTTTGGAGTGTCTTGAGTAACATTTCCTCAACCCTCCTCATCCTAGGATTCAAACCTTTCAAGGTGGGCGACTACGTGCGTCTAGTGGGCGATGAAGTGAGCGGGCGAGTCATCGACGTGAACTTTATGTTTACTACGCTGAGGCGTACTAGCGGAGATGTCTTTAGGGTTCCAAACAACCAGTTCTTTCAAAAAACGATCCTTCGGCCGGGAGATGGGGGAGCATCGGACGAAGAGGAGTCAAAAGAAGAAAAGACCAAGAGCTCTGAGTCTGAGAAGAAAAATGATATCGATCACAGCCAACAAAACCTGGAAGGAATCCGACAACCAAAGTTTTAGGTTCTAGTTGACTAACCAAACAACAGAAAAGCTGACCGAATCTCGGTCAGCTTTTTTTGCATCACAACCCAGCTGGGATCTGCCCTTACAAATCGAAAGCCGCTCCGTTAAGCGCAAAAAAATGGGCTCGCTGAAAAGCGAACCCAGATTTTGCTTAACTACTAAGCGCGTCAGCTCCGGCCTAACACTCCCAATACAGACGCATTTCACAAACTGCTGACTAAGAGAGGTAACTCTTCAACATCCAAGCCGACTTGTCGTGAGACTGAATGCGAGCAATCATCAAATCTTCGGTTTGGTCATCATCCGCCTCAGAAGCGAGATCCCTCGCCTTCTTGAGGTTGCCGATCACTAGCTCATGCGAGAGGTACAGATGACGTACCATCTCCTCAGCTGGGCAATCCTCTTCCGCTTCGTGGATTTCAGACATTTCTGCAAGATGACGTAATCCGCCTGGAGCTTTGTATCCAAGCGCGCGGATACGTTCCGCTATTTCGTCGACCGCCGTGAAAAGCTCTGTGTACTGTTCTTCAAAAGCGGTGTGCAACGAAAAGAAGCCAGGGCCGGTTACGTTCCAGTGGCAAAGGTGCAACTGGCCAAGCAAAGCGTAGCTGTCTGCCACGACCTGGCGCAATCCCTTCACAACTTCAGCGTTCTTGTTTTCCGTTTCGACGATGTTCTCTGTTTCTATCATAAGATTTCAGGTTTTGGTTTTAGCCTCTGAAACTAGCGAAGCTAGCCGCAGAGAAATTCGTGTTGATAAGCCTTACATCGCCTAAACTATGCCAAACCTACCGCCCCTCTGGGACATGACAGGCAACGATGCGTTTCGCACGAAGAGAAAATGGGGCCACCTGCATTTTGCAGTATCCACGCAATGGAACAGAAACTCAGGCGGCAGCCTGTTTTTCTATTTTTGATATCAGCAAATCCGCATTTTTGACATTGGCCCGGAAAGCCCAGTCAAAAATGTCTCCCACCAAAGGGATGGAACCCAGGATGAAGTCCACTAGCTGGTTGAAGATGAGCCGAGTGTAGACGCGTTTACCCAAACCAAAACGGCGAGCGACCCGAAGATTGTAGGCGAGCGGTATCACTCCAACTAAATCACCAACGCCCGGAATGAGGCCGAAAATACTGTCCCAGCCCACTCGAATCTGCGTGCCTGGGATACGGAAAGCAGAGTCATAAAAATGAGATACCTTGCGGAGACGGTTCACCACGTCCTCGCGTTTCTCCAATGGTGTAGAATCTTTCATAGCAAAACCTCCTTGTCCAAGCGTCCGCTCGGATTCGGATACGGATTTGCATAATCCAGACCAACTCGGATTTAGTTCAGGGAACCGCGACCTGACTAGAAATGAATCCAGACCGCTTTAGCGTCTGATTCTGGCAGAATCATCTAGGGCTTGCACGGTATCAGTTAGCAGGAAAACAGCCGCCTCTACCTTTGCCGAAAATGCATTTTGGCCAAAGACGAAGCGTGCATGCCCACAGCACCCGATAAATCCCACGGCCAAGCCTATGCTGGCCAGCAGGGTCGGTATCCATGCGTCGAGACCATGACAACGTGCGGCAAGCAAAAGGAGAAAAACGCCCTGCAAGGAGACGTTTATCCGGTTGTGACTACTTCTGTTTTCCACTCCACTTTTCATGACCCTTAAATCGACAGAAAGGTGGAAACACTAAGCTCACTAGGGTTCCAAGTCTAAGTTCATTAAGATCCGGATTTTTAGCCTATTTTACTACGCAAGCCCTAGGCTTCTTCGGTGTAAAAGTGCTTGTGGGCCAAAAGATCGAGCTGGTGAACGGCAAGCCCGAGCTCCGCGTAAGCGTCGGCAGCATTGGAATCCAACATCCCCGCTTCCACGAGACGCTGCACCCTTCTAATCCGCAAACCGATGGAGCGACGTTCATCCATCTCGCCCAGCTTCCGCAGCAGTCGTCTCACCCTATCGCACTGCTTACGGGCCTTACTGACCAAACGGTGGGCTTTATCGAAGTCGATTTGACCTGCCACCGCTTCCTTAAAGACACGACACTCGAAACTACGGCACTGCATAGGGCGAGCCTCATACACTTGGCACACACAATCGGAATTCAGAGCCCGGCAGGGCTGGGTGAAAAACGCTACCGGAATCTTAGCCCGAGACAGCTTAACCGGTAAGCCTTCTGACTTCAGTTTGGCTACGTCTTCGTCCGCGGCGAGTCGGACATTGTCAAAAAGCGACCCATCGCAACATAGGCCACAAGCCAAACAGAGTTTCTCAGCAGCATTCATAAGGCCTACACATCCGGCCTCCGGCCGCTTGAGGCAAGTCTAGAGGAAAACGTCCTGCCTACCCTCGAACAAAAAGAAGGCGCTTCTCGCAAGGAGAAGCGCCTCAAACATGATCAACAAACTAAGCGAGTTTAGAACTCGAAAGTATTACTAAGCGTAAACGTAGTGGGCTCAGGAATACGGTATGCCGCGGGAGATCCGTCGGGCTGTACCGTGATCGGTATCAGATCCTTGGTGGCAAACGCATTTCTGAGGTTTAACTGGATCTTCCAATCCACAGAATCATTCCGTATGGAGGTTTGGTAACCAATCCACAAGTCGACTGCATCTTCCGAAGGACCATAGTACTTGTTGTCTACATCGTATCCATCTTCGGTGTCATTGAGGGCAAAACCAGTTACGCTCTTGTCCTGCCAACGGTAACCGAATCCTACGTTCGTTCCTTCGAACTTGCCGTCCTGGAAGGCGTAGTTCGTTACCATGTTGAAGCTCCATGGACGAAGTTCAGGCACCTCGGATCCATTAAGAGCAAGCGCTAGCTGGTAAGGAGGAAGCACTTGGTTTTCGTAGTCGGTACGCACTGTTCCACCAGCGTTTGGAGTCAAGACCCAGTTGCCGCCACCCCAGATGCGCATGTCACCCATCGGCCCTTGCAAGGCTTCGTAGCGAGACTCGATCCAGTCCGTGTAGGCTGCTGCCAAAGAGAGGCGCTTGGCCGAGGTTTTGGAAGCGTTGATGGAGATGTTGAGCCCGTCAATTGGGTTCATGTTAAGTTCGTACTCGGTACCCTTGGAGAGAGTATCACCTGTCACGGCTACGGAGTTCATACTCCAGCTACCGCCACCTGTGGCGTAGTCGTTCATACCCCATGCCGCGAGGAACTCAGCTGGCAATTGGTTTGCATACCAATCTTCCACAGCTGCTGCCTGGATCGCGTAACCGGCGTCGATTGCTTCCTGAGTGTATCCAAGAGATGAATCGCTAGGATCAACTAGGAACTCGTCAGAAGGCTGCCAACGGAGGATGTTGCCAGCTCCGTAAGCGGAGGCGGCAGAAGTGGTGCCGTAGTTTTCTCCGGCTGGCCAATTCCCCGTGTTGTTGAGCAAGTTGTAGGCTGCTGCTTGACCCCATGCCTCACCGGCACCGATGTAGTACGCTCCGCCCAATTCACCAGCGAGAGTATCATTGGTAACCGAGGTTTCGTATTTATTGATCTTGAGGTTGAACTTACCGTCGAAGGCAGAAACGCTGATTCCGTAGTCCTTGGTTTCCCCTGTTGGAGATGGGATAGGCTGACCGAGAATATCGCGGCGACCTGCGTCTGGGCGGAAGTTTGAGCTCTCATTGTAGAAAGCGGACAACTGTATGCCCCAAGGGAGCTTTTCTGCCAGGGACTGCGGCAAGTGGGCAACCAAGCTGTAGGTTCTGGTTTGGCCCTCTACTTCGTCCGTGTATGCTCCGTCCAAGCCGGTAACGATACCGTCTAACTTTACTGCGGCACCTGAATTCGCGTTCACATCCACGTCCTTGCGCCAACCGAACATCGGAACGATGTCGCCGCCAAACAGGTAACCCTGCCATACAAATACATCGGAAGTAATGTCTTCTTCGTACTCAAGGAGCTGGGTGAGCGGACGAGTTGCGTCCGTATAGTCAGAGGAGTTCGGATTGACGATCGGCAGGTCGTAGGTGACGTAGCTTTGGGTGGTTGTATCCCACTGGATAACCGATGTGCTCTCAGCTTCTTGGATCGCGGTGAGCCGACTGAGGTAGAGTCCCGAAGCCGAGCTCAATCCGCGCAAGTCTGAGCCAAGGTACGTGATGGTGGTGGCATCGCGAGAAGCCTGACCAACCGAGCTCCCGGCAGTCGGAGCGTATCCGCTACCTACATACCAGTTATTCCAGCTCTTGGTAACCTCATTGATAGTCTGATCGGTTCGGCTGTAAGTAAAAGTATGGCTTCCGAGAATTTTTGCTAGCCCGGAATCTGGCTCTAGTACGTCATTGAAATCAAGTTCGCCAAAAGCCGTGAAGCGCCAGTTTTCGCGCTGGCGAGCAGTACTGCCGCTGCCGGCAGAGCCACCACCGCCTACCACCATCGGGCGGCCGACGTTGGGGTTGGGAGATCCGTCTATCAAGGTCTCCATGATGTCGACCGTGATAGTCGCCGCATCGTAGGCGAGGAAGTTCTTATAATCCCAGCTGGTATCCTGATAGTCGTAAACCAATTCCAAGCCAACTTTGTTGTCTAAGAAGGTCTGACCAACCTTGACGTTGTAGGCTTCGAACTCGCTGTTGTTCTGACGGTTTTCGCCTTCGATCAAGTTGTTGTAGAAATCGAAAATCGAAGCATCCGTTAGCGACTTGTTTTTGTAAGGGCTGATAACGGATCCAGGAAGGCCAAGATTCTTGCCAACCTGGTTGTAGTTGAGAATGCCCTTGTAGGATCCGTTGGAAGTGTCGTTAAGGCTAGAATCCGAAACGGCAGGATAATTCTGTGGAGCCGCGGGAAATGCGAAGCTCTGCGTGCTATCGCTGGCTGAGTCGAAAACGACCACATTACCATCATAGATTCTTCCCCCTGCAGCCCCTACCCACGGGCTGTAGCGATCGGTTCCCAGCGTGGTAACCTGATTACTGTCCTGCCATGCATAGGTCGCCTGATCCATTTCCTCGAACCAAGGAGTGATGGCGTCCTGAGGCGGAGTTAGTCGAGGATTGATGCCCTCGATATCGCCCGTTTCGAAATTGGCAGTGATACTTGTGTTAGCAGAATCGGAGTCGAAAAGTTCGGGCTCCCAGCGCATCGCCAAAAAGATACGTTCGTCCTTACGGAAAGCGGGATCTTGGCGATATTTCTTGTCGTCCAACAAAGCCGAGAAACGAACAGCAAGCACATCCTCGATCACTTCGCGATTCATGTCCAAAGATACGCGATAGGAATCAAAAGAACCAATATCGATGCCGACCTTGTTGGAATCGTCGAAGTTGGCAGTGTTCGTAGTGTTATTGATGATACCCGCAGGAGAGCCGATACCAAAAAGGATGGAATTCGCGCCACGTTGCAGGTCGATGCGATCGGTGTTGTAGGAATCCCAAGGAATGTCCGTCAGGAAGTAGTCGCGAAGGTTATCGGCAGAGGCGAGTCCACGTACCCGAGTATTGGAGACAGGAGAAGTGTGCTCACCATCGTTGAGCATTGCTCCGTCGCCCAAGCCTGCGAAGTTACCGCCTTGTCCTGCGACTTCGGTTCCAGTGGTATAGACCAATAGGTCTTCCGAATTGTTAGAACCAGTGTCTTGGAGGAACTTTCCGGTCACCACGGAGATAGCCGAACCGACGTCTTTCAAGTTAGTGCGCAAGCGAGTTCCCGCCAAGGTACTGGTTGCGCGGTATCCTTCCTCTTCCGCGCCTTCTACCGTAAAGGGCGAAAGCTCGAATACCTGTTCTTCCTCTGTGTCATCTTGGGCATAACCCAAGGGGGAAACCAAGAGCCAAGCACCCAGCGCTAAAGCGCCAGTGGCCACTCTCGGGAGTGTGTTTTGGTGTAGTTTTGTAGTATGCTTCATATGGGTATGATAGAAAACTAGGTGTGGTCACAAACAGACGGACCAACAAGTGAGGAGTTTCCCGAAGCCTCCGCCCTACTACCCTTCAAGAAACCCGACAAAAACTGATCTAATTAAAGACCAATTGACAGGATGGGGGTAGGAACGGACGAACTCGAAAGGACAAGCGCCTCAGAGAAGTCTGGTAGTTTGTGGTGTGGGTTAGCGTATCAACTTAGCTCGCAACAACGACGAGCAAGCCGAAGGGTAGTAGAAATCAGCAGCAAAAGCGAAGGTAGGCAGCAAAGATCTAAGGGATGAAGGGGGTGTTTGGAGTTGAGTACCTTGGGGAAGAAGATGCGATTTTAGGGCAAAAAGGCAGGCAATGATATGAGAATTAGAGTAATTTTATTTCGAATAAATGCAACAAATCCGTGGTTATACCTTATGAACGACATGCGATTTCAAGTACTTCAAGCTGCTAATTATTAGCACTTTAACGATAAACCAAAAATAATCTCCAGTTGCCCGAATCGTAAGCAACAATACCTGTAAAGAGAATCGAACTACAATTTTCCGGATAAATATTTACGCTTCGACCGAAAGGACTTTTTCGCGTATCCAAACAACTCTAGATAAGACCGGGACCTTACGTATCCGGTAACCGCCTACGGCAAACGTTGCAAAGAAAACTTCGCCTGATGGGAAAAAGATGTCCCCCATCAAAAACGTTTTTTTGGCACCTATGTTTGCGGTGCTGGTCTAGCAACAGAGCGATAAAACCAACTATGAAATTATCAAAAGCTCTATTTGCACTAGTCGCAGCAGGACTCGTCGGGACACTTTCCGCGAGCCCCTTTTACGTGGCGGGAGGCGTTTACTCCGCTAGCGTCGAGGAATCATTCGATGCTGTTTCCGACTTAGATTTGGACGACAACGACACTGTCCCTGCTTTATTTTTCGGGGTCAGTTTTATGGACCACTTTGCGGTGGAAGCCGGATATTACGACCTCGGCAGCTACTCGAGCCAACTGGACAACGAAGTGATCACCGCTGATTCAGAGGCCCTCGCAGTCAACGTCGTGGGTTCCTTCAAAGTGGTCAAACTCTTCGACCTATACGGCAAATTTGGACTCGCCCACGTCACGAGCGATTTGGAGTTTAACTCCGACACCATCGAGGCCTTCGACGATTCTTCGACTGATCCCTACTACGGCGTGGGAGCCAATCTTAACGTCGGGCAAAACATAGATATCTACGCGGAATACGTCAGGTTCGCATCCGACCTGGAAGTCGATCTTGGTGGAGTCGGCATCCGTTTCCACTTCTAGGAGTCGGACCAAAAGTTTCATCTCAGCCGTTTCACCTCATCCCGAACTAGCGGTGTGGCGAAACGGCTTTTTGCGTAACCCCCAAAAGGCATGACAGCCCATTGCCAAAAAAACAGGGACCCGTAGGCCCAAAAAAAGCTAGCTCCCATCCCCCCAGACGGAAGCTAGCATACAGATCAAAACAGAAACAGATCTGAAATAAAATTTGGAATCGAAACTCACGTAGTCGAAACCACGCCAAGGTAGGAACATGGGACTGCCCGAACAGGTCGGACAGACGCAAACGCCCACTCTCACCGTCAAATGCGCCCTAATAGAAAAGAACCCGCCAAGATTTTTCAGAAAGATAGAAATAAACTGAGTCCAAGGGCGTCAAAAGCGTGGAATAACTCGGTATGCAGGCGGGTCAGGAATTGTGACACCATAAAATCCGAAGTGAGACAGAGCTTCCCGCGGCTACCTATTAAACCGGTCCACCAAAACTGGTTTCCAACTTACCACCAACCACTTACACACATTTCAACACTTTGGCAGAACCACTGCTTTGCAATTTAACTAAATCACACACCGGTACTCCTTCGTCGTACCAAAAACCCAACACTGGAGATAATCATGAAACGTTTCTATCCAATCACCATAGCCATGGCTTGGGCAGCGTCCTCGATGCTCGCAGTCGGATGCGCAAAGTCCCTCGAGCTAAACGTCGACAGCCAAGCCATCGACAGAAGCGAGCACTTCGCTCCCCACAGCTATGCAAACATGCTGCAAAAGGCTACTCCCTCAGTGGTCTCCGTCCATACCGCCCGCATCGTAAAGGTCGCCCGCGGTGGATCGACTCCGCAAGACGAGTTTCTGCGTAGATTTTTCGGAGTTCCCACTCCCCGCTACGAACAGCAATCCGAACCGCAGGAGCAGCTTCAGCCGCAAGGTATCGGTTCCGGAGTTATTGTTAGCGAAGACGGCTACATCATTACCAACAACCACGTAGTAAGCGACCAACGCGGCGATACGGCGGACGAAATTCTCGTGCAGCTTAGCGACGGCACTGAGCTTGAAGCCGAAATCATCGGCAACGACCCGCTCACAGACGTAGCCATCATCAAAGTAGAGGCCAAAGACCTGCCCGCAATTACTATTGCCGACAGCGACAACATCGCAGTGGGCGACGTCGTCTTTGCTATCGGTAACCCAATGGAAGTGGGACTCACCGTAACGCAGGGAATCGTCTCCGCCACC
Organism: Pelagicoccus albus; assembly: GCF_014230145.1. Lineage (NCBI taxonomy): Bacteria > Pseudomonadati > Verrucomicrobiota > Opitutia > Puniceicoccales > Pelagicoccaceae > Pelagicoccus > Pelagicoccus albus. The sequence goes on along the minus strand of NZ_JACHVC010000001.1, from coordinate 383,776 downwards.
AACCGCTCCATCGGGATTTACGGCGACCGAGGCTACGAGAGCTTCATCCAAACAGACGCCTCGATTAACCCGGGGAATTCTGGTGGAGCCCTCATCGATTCCCAAGGAAGACTGGTGGGGATCAATTCCGCGATCATCTCTCGCAGCGGCGGTAACATCGGGATCGGCTTCGCCATTCCATCAAATCTAGCCATCAGCATTTCGCAGCAATTGGCTGACTCAGGAGAGGTCCGCCGCGGCTTCTTGGGAGTGAGCATCGCGGACGTTACTCCTGACATCGCCGAGGCTTTCGGAATGGAGAATACCAAAGGCGTACTCATAAACGATGTGGAAGAAGACTCGGCGGCGGATGCCGGAGGATTGGAACGAGGAGATATCGTTACCGCCGTGGACGGGAAAACCGTCGAGTCGGCCAACCAATTCCGTATCCGGATCGGACACACGGCTCCCGAAACAACGATCGAATTGCAGCTCCTCCGTGACGGAGAACCGATGACTCTAGAGCTAGAGGTCGGTAGCGCCAGCGGTCGACTAGCCATGGGAGCAAACGAACTTCTAGACGGAGTTGAAGTCTCGACCGTTGATGAGGAAGCCAGCCAAAGCTATCGAATCCCCAGCAACGTGGAAGGGCTCGTCATTTCAAGCGTTTCAGCTGAGTCACCCTATGCACGTAGCCTAATCGAAGGAACGGTGATCATCGAAATCAACGACCGAAAAGTGGAAACCGTTTCCGATGCGCGTGAGGCCATAAAAAGCGGCGTAAACAAACTTTTCGTCTACAGCAGAGGCCGCACGGGATACCTCGCCCTGAGAGTCGAATAGACCGTCTGGAGGACGTAAAACGCTTTCAACGGCTGCGGGTAACCGCAGCCGTTTTTTCGTTGTACCACATTTTACACGGAGAGCCTTGCCCTTTGCGCGGCACTCGGAAAACTACGGGAGACCATTAAGCAAGCACTGCAACCCCTCCCCCTGATGCGTTTTACCTCCCTCCTCGCTACCAGCCTCCTAATCGCTTCCTCACTCATTCCCAAACTCGCCGCGGCGACAGCGACAAGCAATCCGAACGGGGAGATGATGGAGATCCCAATCGTCGAACTCTCAAGCGATCAACGCCAACAAGAGAGAGAGGCCATCATTTGTTCGGATCAAGGGAAAGCCCTTTGGACCCAGCACAATCTCCGTATCCAAAATTTTGGCCCCGACTATCGAGTCTTTCAAGATACGGAGTACGACGAGAATGCATTCGACGAGCAGCAACTTCTATTGGTCAAAAACGAAAAGAGCCAAATCCGAGTCGAAGTCCTAGCCACACGGGTCGGCTACATGCCCGAAGTCACCTTAGACAGCATCGATGGTAATTTTCGCGCCTACCTAAAAGACCTGAAGGTCAAAAAGCTAGAGACGGGACGTAAGAAATTTGGCGATTTAGAATGGAATACATACACCTTCCGTAGTCGCTATTCCAACAAGACCGCCTTGGACCAAAGGTACCAGACCTACCGAAACGGCTACCTCTACACCCTCTACTTCTGGTCTTTCAAAGGAGAAAGTAACCACGAGGAAATCAAAGCGGAATCCGAACGAATCGCTTCGAAGATAGAATTTGCCGACGAGAATCGTTTCACCTACGTCGAAGGCCTGAAAGCGGTTGAAACCTTGGCTAATCCGAGCCTCGGCATTTCGCTGGACCTGAAGGACCAACGACTCGCGATCGGAGAAGAAGTATCCACCGAAAATGACGCTCATTGGTTTTGCTTCAGCCCTACCGACGCCATGCTTGTTACCTTCAACCCGATTTTGCTCGGCCCCAACAAGCTAAGCATGAACGAGGTAGTGCGCGGATTCGAGGTCGCCATCGGGGGTAACTTCAGCTCCGACCGGGAGAAGAAGCAAAGAAGTTTCAAAGTCGGCGACTACACCTGCAAAGAATTCGCCGGTCCCTGGACAAACGAAGAAGGTCAGGTAGCCCAAGTAGTCATACGCATCATAAAGGGGCAAAAGAGCGCCCTGCTCCTCAATACCCTCTCCTACGCTCACTCGTTGGATACAGTAAAGGAAAGGGCTGATGCCTACCTGGAAACACTCGTATTCAAAGATCCTGTAGAGCCACCTCCTACGTCCCCCGCCATCGCCGAATTCCAATCTGGATTTTATAACGGGGTTGGCGTTTTCAATTTCCAACAGGGCAATCCTAACAAGGCGACCCGTTACTTCCAAGAGAGCTACAATCTGAAGCCCGACCTCCTGGGCGTCGCCGTGAACTTAGCCCATACCCTGCTCGCTCAAGGCAAGATAGACGAAGCCTTACAAATCTGTGAAACCGAGTTGGCTAAAAACTCGGACAACCTTCGCCTCCTCTCCATCCAAGGCTCCTGCTACTTTCAGATTGGTCGCACTCAGGAAGCTATAGAGTCCTATAGGAAACTAATTTTTGAATACGGAGTCTCCGCTGACGAAACACTCAACGAGTACTACAGCCTCCTCTTTTCGCGTGGAGAAAACAAAACCCTCTACGAGGATGTTTCAAAAGCAGAGGAAATGGCAGGACAAACCCTCGCCATCCGCTACTGGAAGATCGTAGCTCTCCGCGACAATGGAAACCTAGACCAAGCGCTTGAGCTGAGTGAGGAGCTCGTATCCAACATCCCAGACAATTACCAATTTGCCGAGCTTCACGTGGACGTGCTCCTAAAAGTGCAAGAGAATGCAGCGGCTCTCGAATACTGTCACTACGCCATCGAAGAGCTTGGACTAACGCAAATGAGATACTACGAGGCTGTCTGCCACCTAGCGATGCAACGCTACGCCTCGGCAAAGGATTCTTTGGACGCCTGCCTAGCCGCTTATCCCGCCCACGCCCAAGCCATGGGACTGCTAAGCCAAATCCACACCCTTATGGGTGGGACGGATCCAAGCCTTTTCTCGAACCCGATTCCAGCGGTGCCCTATGCAGAGACGATTGACCAGCTAGAGTTGGCAGTCGATCAGGAACGCCTTTCTCGCAAGGGGGCCTACGCCGTCATGCATGGCCTCGCCTACGAATTCCACAAAAACCAACGCCAACGCAAAACACTCTACCAGCTCTTTAAGGTTCTGGACGAGGACGCCGTTCTGGAACTCAGCGAATTGGAACAGTCCTTCAATCCGAACTTCGAACGAATCTATGTCAACGAGGCTAAAGTGCTTTCCGAAGACGGAGAGGTCCTCGCCGAAGCGGATCCGTCCCAATTCTACCTGACCAACAACGAAGCGGAATCAATCGTCAGCGAAAAACGCAATTTACACATTCCCTTTCCCGGAGTCCGCAAAGGATGCCTCGTAAAGCTCGTCCTTACCTATGAGACGAACCAGCCAGTCGAAGAATTCCAATTCGCCAATCCCGTCATATCCGGAATCTTTCCGAGACGAGTAGCATTTGCTCAAGTAAACGGAGATATCGATAGCCTTAGCTACCAAAGTAATCTCGACGATTTTGTATTCGAGAAATCAGACAACAGTTTGCTCTGGTACATCCCAGAACCCAATAGCTACGATCGAGTTGAACATCAGCCGGACTCAAAACTGTTCTTGCCAACCGTGTGGATTGGTCCCGCGGAAAAGTCCTGGCAAACTTTAGGAGACACCTATTATTCGGAAATCGAATCCCAACTTACCGAAACAGATTCCCGCTGCGGAGACATCGTTAAGGACTTGGACATAGGGGATGGAAACGAGCGTCAAAAAGTAGACGCGCTCTTCAAATACATCTCCGACCAGTATACCTACAAAGCCCTCCTCTTCGGCCCTCGATCGACTCAGCCAAACCAAATCGGAAAAATCCTGACGAACCGATACGGTGATTGCAAAGACCACACCGTATTGGCCCTTCACCTACTCAGAGAAATGGGTATCGAAGCTTGGCCCGCCTTGGTCGACACCAACCGCCAAGCAATCGCGGAAGTACCCAGCCTCTACCAGTTCAATCACATGATCCTTTACGTACCGTCGATCGAAGAAAACCCGTTCATCGATCCCACGGACTACCCCAACGGGAAATCCTATCGGCCACGTTATTTAGACGATCAGATAGCGCTAATCGTCACTCCCAAGGGATCGAGTTTAAAAGTGATTGGAGGCCTCCGCCCCGAAGACAATCAGATGGAGATAAATCGGGCTGTTAAATTTACGGACACCAAGGAAATCGAAGTACACGAGAAGGTGACGGCCCACGGTCATTCGGCCGCCTTCATTCGCCAATTCCTAAGAGGAGCTCCCGACAACGAACGGATTACCATTCTGCAAAGCTATCTCCGCCTAGCCGAGCCATCCCTTTATCTTTCGAATCTTGAGGTCCAAAACTTGGATACACCCCAGCTGCCAATCGAACTCGACTACAGCTACACCGCCGACAAGAGTTTCGCTAGCGAGGGCGGCACCCTGCGCGGCCGAGCCCCTTCTACTTGGGACAATCTCGTCTTCTACAACGAACGCAGCACGGAACCTCGACGCATCCCATTCCGCATAAACTCTCCAGTCGAGATCTCCCTCCAACTCGACGTCTCTGTGCCGGAGAGCTTTCATTTCAGTCGCGACGAGCTGCTTCAGACTGTAGAAGCGAGTTCCTCCTTCGGAGCGGTAGTTCGCACCGCCCACCAAACAGGCGCTCATACAAGTTTCGACTACCAAATAACGCTTAATGGCGACACTTACGCCAGCGATCGCTACGAGGACTATATCGAACACGCGGAAAACGCCAAACGACTTTTGGCCCCAGATTTAGTTCTCTCCAAAAAACCGCTCTAGCCGTCGCTGTAGCGATCAGCCCGAAACTAACGACGCCAGAATCTTATTTCTTCCTGGAGCATCGCCACTTGGGTTTTGAGCTTCACAATCACGATAGCGACTTCCATCTCTACCGACATCTCAGATCGCACTCTCTCTGCTTGGCGGGCTAGATAGACCGCGTCCCAGTCGAACTGGTAGCCTTGCTTCTGAGTGTCACCAAGGGGCTGATACAAGCCCATCCGGTGGTATTTCAAAAAGATCCTAGTGGTCACGCCCGCCAGCTTTGCCGCCCGAGTAACGTCGTAGATCTCGTCGGTAGCTCCCGGAGCTCGCCAACGAGGGATCAAACTGTCTTCACGCTCCGAATCCATACTGCACCCTATTCCATTTACCTCCGATTGTCAGGTTTCTCGTTTAATTTCGCCCCTGGGAAACGACTTCTCATTCCCTCAAAAACCATCCTTAAAATAGCAACGCCCCCCGGCGACTAGACCGGGAGGCGAAGTTTATGTTTTTGATGTCTACTGAATTTCTATGGCTCGCTTCGCCGCCTTGGCTGCAAGCGGAAGCAACATACTCAAAACGCCGTCTTGGACTTCCGCTTTGATTCCGTCCCCATCGATGTCCACATTCAGCTCTAAGTTGAGCCGGAAGCTTCCTTCGGGACGTTCGCGGCGGAACGTTTGCCAATCCTGCGAATGAGCTGCGCTAGGGTCAGCCTCGATCGTCAGAATATTCCCGTCGAGCGTGATACGAGCGCCATCTTTAGATACTCCTGGAAGATGAACCTCCAAGCGGTATGCATTTTCTTCGGAATGAACTACGTATTTAGGTTTGCGATACACCGGGGCTTCTTCTTGCCGGTCGTTTTGCTCAGTTTTCGCTAGTTCTTTATTCATCGCGATTCCTTTCCTTAGAGGTTAGCCAATCTGAATTTTGCGTGGACGCCGCTCTTCCGCCTTGGGCAAGCTAACGTACAAGATGCCGTTCTCGAGCTTGGCGGTGACTCCTTCCACGTCGATGTCGTCCCCAACCGTGATGCTCCGGGTCATCACACTTTCGCTCGACGCATCTTCGCCCTTGTTCGTCTTATTGACTGTGATGCTGAGAACCGAGTTCTCGACCTTCAGATCGAGCTCGTTCTTGGCGACTCCCGGCAATTCAGCGGTCACATAGTAGTGGTTGTCGTCTCCGTGTACATCCAGCGGGAAGTCACGATGTCCAGCATTCACAAAACTGCCGGGCCAGAAGTCTGCAGCCCCAAATGCTCGGTTAAAAAGTCGATCCATTTCGAAAAACGGATCACTCGGCCATGATGTGCGTTTCATAAGTTTCATGATTTAATCCTCCTTCGATAGATTTAAGTTAGTACCCCCTATAGTGCATACTGGGTGCCAGAAGGCTTTGAGTTCCTTAAACACTCTTTACCAAAAACTTAAGAAATCCTAGCAAAATCCGTTTGGCACATTTTTTCTCAATCGGACGATAAGAAGCGGGACAGTGTGACACATCTCCCCCGCCACCTAAGCTGTTCCGCTGTTGCCGAACTATTCCCAAGCCCATTTCGTTCGGAAAAACGCCCCTAAGCTCTCTATGAACAAGCCAAGAACGTCCCTACTCGCTGCCATTTTTCTGGCGGTCTCCCTCATCCCGGAAAATCGAGCGCAAGGGAGCGGAGAAGAGGCCAACTCTGCCAATCCCATTTTGCCGGGCTACTACGCCGACCCTTCCATTGTCTCTTACCAAGGGAAACACTATATCTACGCAACCTTAGACCCTTGGGGCGGCGAAACACTAGGATGCTGGGAATCCGACGACTTTCAGGATTGGACCTATCGTGAACTGAATTGGCCCACAAAGGCCGCCTGCACCGGACCGACATCCATGGGAGCCATGGTCTGGGCGCCGTCTGTAGTCCAGGGTATGGACGGGCGATTCTACATGCATGTGTCCGTTGGAAGCGAGGTCTGGGTCGGAGTCGCTAGCCATCCACTCGGCCCTTGGGAAAACAGTCTGGGCGATCGTCCCATGATATCCGCAGACTTCGACAGGACCTACCACATGATCGATGCCCAAGCATTCGTCGACGGGGATGGAACTCCCTATCTTTATTGGGGATCTGGCTGGAATTGGACCAACGGGCACTGTTTCGCAGTCGAATTGACGGATAACATGGACTCCTTCGTCGGAGTACCAGTCGACATTACCCCCGAACACTATTTCGAAGCCCCCTTCATGCTAAAACGAGAAGGGCGTTACTATTTGATGTACTCTGACGGGAAGACCACAGAGGACAGCTACCAGGTTCACTACGCCATCGGCAACTCACCTCTGGGCCCTTTCGAGGAAGCGTCGAATAGTCCTATTCTGGTCAGTGACCACGAGAAGAACGTTCTGTCACCAGGACACCATTCGGTATTCGAATTTGAAGGACAGCACTACATTCTCTACCATCGCCACAACATCCCTTTCGAGCCCGTCCGTCGCCAAGTCTGCGTAGACCAGCTTGATTTCGACGACAATGGGTTGATCCGAAAAATTGACCCGAGCCACGAGGGTCCCGCTCTCTTGGTAAATCGCGCCAGCAAAAAGGGAACGCTCTCGGCGACCACGACAGCCTCCAGTCAACTTGGTCCTCACACAGAGCCCCAAAATGTCACAGACAACAACTACGCAACTCGCTGGATCGCAGGTGACAATGAAGGGATACACTGGATCCAGATGGATTTCGGTCAAGCGACGGAAATAGCCCGGCAAGAGGTCCGTCCAGAGTACGCTTGGAAGCCAACTCAGTTCCTCCTTCTCTATTCGGACGATGCGGAATCGTGGATGACGCTAGCGGACTTCACCAAAAGCCCGATCAGCGGATCTCCGATTCCGATCAACCAAACGGTGACCGCTAGATACCTCAAAATCGAGTTCCCGTCAGGTACTCCCAGCGAGGAAACCGGTTTGTTCGAGTGGTTGGTTCGCTAGCCATCCCTCGGATTAAAACCGGAGAATACCTGCTCAAGCGAATACCCTTTGCTTCAATCCACGATGCGAGCCGCCTAATATTTACGCGGCTTCAAGATTCTAAGCCGAAAGGAGCTAAGTCCACTCCCTCATATGGGGGAGATTGGTCATTAAAAATTGATACCGCCTGACACTACAGTATCTTAAACTCTCATTACCCCGTACCTCCACCCCCTTCAAAACCTTTAGAGCTACGGTTTCGTGCTCTCCAATAACCGGTATAAGCAGAATACATCATGAACCACTTCCTCCGAAAAAAACCACTGCTCACGCTCATCACAGCACTAGGCGTGGCCGTTCAAACCCTTCACTTAGGAGCCGCCGAGCTGGAATGGAAAGACCCCGAAGTTTTCCAGATTAATCGCGAAGCCCCACATGCTCACTTCACACGGTATCAGGACCAAGCAACCGCCCTCGAAAATGAGTATTTGGACTCTACCTACATTCAATCTCTGAACGGAGAATGGGATTTTCATTGGGTTTCCAAGCCCGCGGACCGTCCAATCGGCTTTGAAGCGATTGACTACGACATCTCCGACTGGACGACTATCCCAGTTCCCGCAAATTGGGAACTCGAAGGACATGGACTCCCAATCTACACGAACATTGTTTATGTCTTCCCTAAAAACCCACCTTATGTAGACGATGAATACAATCCAGTCGGCAGCTATCGGCGTGTATTCACGATCCCAGACAACTGGGATGGCAAGCGGGTCTACTTAAATTTTGGCGCAGTACGCAGCGCAATGTATGTCTGGGTAAACGGACAACGAATCGGATACAGCGAAGGGAGCAAAACCGAGGCTGAATTCGATATAACAGAGGCCCTCCAAGAGGGAGAAAACCTCCTCGCAGTAGAGGTCTACCGCTGGTCAGATGCCAGCTATATCGAAGACCAAGACTTTTGGCGTCTGAGCGGGATAGAACGCGACGTCTTCCTCTACGCTACAAATCCGGCGACCCTCACCGACTTCAGGGTCACGGCGGATTTGGGCGACAACTACCAGACTGGTAAATTCAAATCCGAACTGCTCCTAACCAACGAAAGCGAGAAAACAGCCAAACTCCAAATCGAAGGCAAGCTCTTGGATAAAAGCGGCGAAACAGCGCTCAGCTTCAAGTCACGCGTAAAGCTCTCCGCCCAAGGCGAAGCGACCGTAGACTTCTCGGATGAGATTCCCGAGGTCCGCAAATGGACCGCCGAAACGCCAGAGCTTTACACACTTCTCTTGAAAGTAACACCCGAAGGTGGCGAACCGGAGTACACCTCCACCCGAATCGGCTTTCGCAAAGTCGAAATCAAAAACAGCCAGCTCCTCGTAAACGGTCAGCCCGTTTATCTGAAGGGTGTTAACTTGCATGATCACGATCCTGTAACCGGTCACGTCGTCAGCGAAGAGCTCGTTCGATTGGACCTGCGTTTGATGAAAGAAAACAACATCAACGCCATCCGCTGCAGCCACTACCCCAAGAATCACTTCTTCTATGACCTCTGCGACGAGTACGGTTTCTACGTTGTCGATGAGGCAAACATCGAGACGCACGGTATGGGTACCACCAACCAAGGCTCCTTCGACGAATCCATCCATCCTGCTTACCTTCCCGAATGGGCAGGCACCCACTTGGATCGCGTTAAACGCATGTTTCATCGCTCGAAAAACCATCCATCCATCATCATCTGGTCACTGGGCAACGAAGCCGGAAACGGGCAGAACTTCTTCGCAACCTACGAATGGCTCAAGTCGCATGACAGCACTCGTCCCGTACAATACGAGGGAGCGACCCACTACTCGAATAGCGACCTTCAGGTCCCAATGTATCCAAGCATCAAAACTTTGGTAGACTATGTATCCAACGATCCCGCACGCCCATTCATCATGTGCGAGTACGCCCATGCCATGGGCAACAGCGTCGGTAACCTTCAAGACTATTGGGACGCAATCGAAAGCTACCCCGCTGCCCAAGGGGGGTTCATATGGGATTGGGTCGACCAAGGGATCTATGCCAAGGATGAAAACGGGCGACCCTACTGGGGCTACGGAGGAGACTTCGGAGCATCCCACCTGCAACACGACCTCAACTTCTGCTTGAATGGCATCATCGACGCGGATCGCTCACCACACCCTGCTCTGCACGAGGTTAAGAAAGTCTACCAGTACATCAAATTCCGTGACTTCTCCCCGGAGGAAAAAACGGTTACCGTTTACAACGGATATGCATTCACGGACCTAGCCGATTTCGAGATCACCTGGAAACTATCGGAGGAAGGACGCACCGTAGCGATGGGCGTACTGCCTGCTACTGATCTAGCTCCCGACGAAGAGACAACTATAGGTCTCGACCTAGACTTCAGCGAGTACGACCTGAAAGGCGAATGGCAAATCGACTTCGCAGCCACAACACGTAAGGCGACAGAACTACTCACGGCAAACCACACCTTGGCTGCTGCCCAGTTCATCGAAGGATCTTATGTCTATCCTAGTTTCAGTGAAAACGTAGATGGGCTCGACTTAGAGATCCAGAGTTCGGATACTATTACGGTCTCGAATCGCGATTTCACCGCAAGTTTTGACTCGAAAACTGGATACTTAAGCCAGCTCAAGTACGGGAACAAATCGATTCTGAAAGAGGCGCTTCGCCCGAACTTCTGGAGAGCTCCAACAGACAACGATTTTGGTTTCAAAATGCAGAAAAACTGGCGCGACTGGAAGACTGCAGGCGAAGAAGCAAAACTCGTTTCTTTCAAAACCACCCCAATAGATTCAGGTTCAGTTCAAATAGATGCGGAATACGGACTTCCAGCCGTCGATGGGAAGCTCACCATTAGCTACCTGATCAACAAACAAGGGGAAATCCTAGTTACGAACAAACTTACTGGCGTATCTAGTTCCGCGACCGACTTACCAAGATTTGGCAACAATCTAGTCCTCGAAGAATCTTTCGCTCAAGCGAAGTACTACGGCCGCGGACCTTTCGAGAATTACCAAGACCGTAACACCGCCGCTTTCTTGTCCGAATACTCGAGTGATGTAAATGACCTAGGCTTCGCCTACGCTCGCCCACAAGAAAACGGATACAGAACCGATGTGCGTTGGGTTCAATTTGTAGACAAGTCCGGTCAAGGCATCCGAGTTGACGCAATTGACAGCCCGATCGGTTTCAACGCGAGACACCAATACGATTCGGATTTTGATCCAGGCCTCGAAAAGGCTCAAAGACATATGAGCGATATCGTATACCGACCCTTGGTAAACGTGAACATTGACCACGCTCAAATGGGTGTAGGAGGAGACACAAGCTGGGGCGAACTTCCGCATGAACAATATCGCCTCGCTCCGCAGGATTACGAATACACTTATTTGCTCTCTCCTGTTCGCTAGATTCCAAGGAGCCAAAAGCACATCCAAGTAAGCGGGGAAGCACTCCATAGTCTCCCCGCACTCACTTCCCAACATACCGAACCCCTTTCTGTATGAAAAAACCCACCACCATATCACTGCTGCTTGCAGCGCTTTGCAGTCCCTACACCCCGGGAGTCTCTGCCGAAGAATCATCTTATCTTCTGACATCCTTCCGAGGCAATGGAGACGGTCTCCACCTCGCCTATTCATATGACGCAAGGGACTGGACTGACTTGGGCCAAGTCTACTTGGAGCCAGCAGTAGGCTCGAAGCTGATGCGCGACCCTCACATCTTGCTAACCGAAGATGGCACCTATCACATGGTCTGGACCTCGGGGTGGGCGGATCTAGGAATCGGATATGCCTCCTCGAAGAATCTTACAGACTGGTCAGAGCAAAAATACCTTCCCTTGATGGAGGGCGTCGAAGGAGCGCGCCAATGCTGGGCTCCAGAAATCTACTACGACAAGAAAAAGAAGTCCTACGTCATCGTTTGGTCAACTTCGGTAACCAACGATAAGACAGGGGAGACAAAATTCAGGGCTTACTACACTCAGACCAAAGATTTCGAAAAACTCAGCAAACCGAAGATCCTCTTCGATCCAGGTTTCAACAACATAGACACAACAATACTGGAGCAGGACGGGGCGTACTACGCTATCTTTAAGGAAACAGACGACCAGGAGGCCAAAAACTACGGATCCATTCATGTCGCCAAATCCAAAAGACTAACCGATCCCTACTCCCTTCTCGAAAATGTAATCTTGGACAAAGAGCAAGCCGAGGGTCCCACTGTAGTGGATACAGGCAAAGCGGTCTACGTTTACTTCGACTACTACACGCAGCACTGGTACGGGGCACGCAAATCATCAGACTGGCAAAATTGGGAAAAGCCCGAGGAAGATATTGCATTTCCCGAGGGACAACGGCACGGATCGATTTTCCAAGCTCCCGAGAGCCTCGTCCAATCCCTACTAGAGGAGGCAGCTTCTGTTGCACCTCCACCAGCCCTACAGGGCGAGTTCACAGCGGATCCCGCCATTCGCGTATTCGGTGATAAATACTATATCTACCCAACCTCAGATCGTCCTTACTGGAACACCAAGGAGTTCGCGGTCTGGTCTTCGCCAAACCTGGTCGATTGGAAGAAGGAAAACGTCTTCCTTGACCTCAGAGAAGATATCACATGGGCAGACAACAAGGCATGGGCACCAGACTGCATTGAACACAACGGAAAGTACTACTTCTACTTTTGCGGCGAACACAACATCGGTGTCGCAGTTGCCGACAGCCCGACAGGACCTTTCAAAGACGCCCTTGGGCATCCACTCGTCGACAATGAAACGATCAAAACCTTCAGCATCGATCCATACGCTTTTATTGACGATGATGGGCAACCCTATCTCTACTTCGGAAACGGAACCCCAACTGTGTATCGGTTAAACGACGACATGATTTCCTTTGAAGGAGAACACGTCGAATTTCCTCTCCGCGATTTCCGCGAAGGAATAGTCGTTTTCAAGCGAAACGGAAAGTACTACTTCATGTGGTCGATCGATGACGCAAGAAGCCCAGACTACAGAGTGGGATGGGGCGTTTCGGACTCTCCTTACGGTCCTGTCGTCAGTCCAGAAGCGGAGGAGGATTTTATAGTTTTGCGCCAAAATGGCCCCGCACAGGGTACTGCCCACCACAGCATAGTAAACGTTCCCGGAACGGATCGCTGGTATGTCGCCTATCACCGGCATGCAGTACCAGGAGGCGGTGGATACAAACGCGAGACCTGCATCGTGAAAATGGAGTTTGATGAAGAAGGAAACATACTGCCCATGGACCCGATGAAGCCTGCCTTTGAAAATGGTGACAAAGGCGAGCCCATAAATGTAAGCGAATAAACCGTCGTAAGATTTCACAACGGCCTAGGTTTGAGTTCCACTCGAATCTGGGCCGTTTTGTTTTTGAGGGAAGGATGACACCAAATACTAAGCTCAGCGTTCTCACACGGAACAATGCGTGCCCATCATTTTTGGGGCGCTTGTGAGTGTTCAATCTGCTACTCGCTTGATCGAAACCTTTTCGCCTTTAGATTTCGCTCCAAACCCACCCCTAATGAAATCCCTTCTGTTGTCTACCTACCCTAACGTTTTTAATCATGGGAAATGGCCCGACCTCTTTTCCAAATTAAGGCATGAAATCCCCAAACCAATCACACTGCTTTTCGCTGCCGCAATGAGTGTTGCCCCCGCCAACGATGCAGAGTCCGCCACGCCGAAAGCAAAAACGACCCTGCCCAACCTTTCTGGCCAAACCGCTTACCCCTTGCGGTACACTCCAGTTGGAAGTGGATTCCAGATTCACAACGGCGAAGAGACCTTTAATCGCCCGCTTTACGGCGGAAACACCGCTTTCCGGGTCGACGCCGGCGACCGCCCAGAATTCGCTTTTTACCTGCCTGGACGCGGGGGTAACGTCCGACTCGGCATATCCACTGAAAATGGCATTGGCTGGCTGCAGAACGCTCCGGATATTCTCTCCACCTATGAGCCCGGCAGCATGCGTTACCTGGTCGATTGGCCAGAGCTTTTAGGAGCAGATACAACCTTGTACGTCGAAGCGGTTCCCACTCGAGACTTAGAAGCCCTATCTCTTAAATTTACGCTTCGCGGATCCGACAAGCCGGTCGAGCTGATTTGGGCCTACGGCGGAGCAGACGGAAAAAAAGGAGTCCGCGGCGGAGATATCGGCACCGAGAGGGTACCGATCAGCGAGTGGTTTCAGCTCACGCCTGAGCGCTGCAAAAACAATGTTTTCGCACTGGATGCCAACTCCTTTTCAATGCAGGCACCCAAAGCAACCATCAAGGGCTATGGTCCCACGAATAGCAGCCTCCGATTGAGCGACTCTCAACTCTGGGACGACCCCACTTCGCTTCTCAAAAAGAAGGGACAAGAACTCGATCTCCCTGTCGTGGTCGGAAAATTCAGCATTACTCCGAACCAATCCGAGTATCTGCTCTTCCACTACACTTCTAATTCGGAAAAAGTAGCAGGGGAATCCGAACTTCAAACTTCAGACCTGCCCGAGATCTTCCGACGCGCAGAAACCCAACGGCAAGAGATCCAAGATCAAGTAGTGGTTGATACCCCCGACCCTTTTTTGAATTCCGCAGTGGCCGCTTTGAACCTAGGATCCGATGCGGTTTGGGATGAAGATCAAGGCGCCGTCATGCACGGAGCCATCGCCTGGCGGAGAAAACTCCTGGGCTGGCGGGGGCCTTATTTCGCGGACGCGTTAGGTTGGCACGACCGAGCTCGCAGCCACTTGAGCTACTGGGCTACGCAGCAAAACACCGACCCCATACCAGACCACATCTCGGGCCCCGACGAAGACAGCAACTTGGCTCGTAACGAAACCTCACTGCACTCGAACGGAGCTCTCTCGCATTCGCACTACGATATGAATCTCGTTTATATCGACACGCTTTTCCGCCACTTGCAGTGGACTGGCGATATGGAATTCGCTCGCGAAGTTTGGCCCGTAATAGAGCGGCATCTCGCTTGGGAAAGAAGATTGTTTCGCCGCACTTTCGAGAAAAATGGCCCTCCTTTGTATGAAGGCTACGCCGCGATCTGGGCCAGCGATAGCCTGCAATATCATGGAGGAGGCACCGCCCACGCCTCAGCCTACAACTATTGGCACAACCTAATGGCTGCGAAAATCGGGAGCATGCTGGGAGAGAATGTGGCTCTTTACGAAGGCGAAGCCGAGCAGATTGCCTTGGGCATGCAGCGTTACCTCTGGATGGAAGACGAGGGTATGTATGCGGAATTCAAGGACGTCATTGGAGAGCAAGGGGTCCACCGTTCTCCCGCACTTTGGTCTTTCTACCAGGTCGTAGATTCAGATCTCGGCAGCCGAGAGCAGCACAAGATGATGACGCAATTCGTAGACAGCAAGTTGCCACACCTCCCTGTCCAGGGCCCGGATGTTCCAGATGACGATGACTACTACGTTCTCTCAACAAGCAACTGGATGCCCTACACGTATTCGACAAACAATGTCATCTTCGGAGAGAATCTTCACACTGCCCTAGCCTATTGGCAGGCAGGGCGTCCCGAGGAGGCATTTCGGATTACCAAAGGTTCCATTCTGCTCAGCATGTTCATGGGCATTTGCCCCGGAAACGTAGGATCCATGACTCTACTCGACGTTTACCGCCGCGAATCCCAAAGAGATTTCGCAGACGGAGCAGGCACTTTTTCTAGAGCGTTGATCGAAGGCCTATTTGGAATTCGCCCGAACCTCTTGGACAAACAAATAACGATAGCCCCCGGGTTTCCCTCTAAATGGCAATACGCCAAGCTCGAGCACCCTGATGTTTCACTGTCTTTCTCGAGAGAAGGCTCAGTTGAGAGCTATCGCATCACATCGAAATTTGAAGGGCCGCTAAGCCTCAGCCTACAACCGAACACCGTATCCAAAATCACAGAGGCCCGCGTCAACGGGAATCAAGTTTCGCCTCAAATGTCGGCAGATGAAACAGTCCGTTTGGATATTGAGCTATTACCTCAAGCCCCCATCGAAGTCACACTAGTCGTAGAAGCATTGGACCAGTCCTCAATTTCTGGTGAGGTGCCAAAATGGAAACCAGACTTGGAGACGAAATCCTTCGCAGGGTTGGGAGCCGCCAAACAGATTCCCTCGGATAGCGAACTGGAAATGATCTCCCTCAACGGCTATTTTAACGCGAAGCTCGAAGACATTTTTAAGCCAAATTCCTACCGATCCCCTCGCCCACCTTACGTCTCCCTTTCCATGCCTTCCCAAGGCATCGGAGGCTGGGCTGGCACTTACAAGCAAACTGCCAATATCGACGCCAGCGGTCTACGCTTAGAAGCAGAAAAGAACGGAGGAATCCTAAAATTCGCAAACGGCTTTGAATTCAAGACCCCCTCCTCCACGGATTCCGACAATGTTATCTTCACGTCACAATGGGATAACTACCCGAAAGAGCTTAGCTTACCGCTTCATGGCAAAGCGAAACGTATCCTTCTTCTCATGGCAGGCTCGACCAATCAAATGCAAAGCCGATTCGAAAATGGCCAAGTGATCGTCCGCTACCAAGACGGAAGCAGCGAAACGCTCCCTCTTCAGAATCCGGAAAACTGGTGGCCGATCGACCAGGACTATTTCATCGACGATTATCAATTCTCCCGACAGCTGCCGATCCCCCCTCGCCTAGACCTAAAAACTGGAAAACTCAGGATACTCGATATCGAGTCATTCAAAGGTCAGGGAGGAAAAATTGATGGCGGAGCCGCAACGGTGTTGGACCTTGCATTGGATCCAACGAAAGAGCTGGCAACCCTCAAAATCGTAGCGTCTGCCAACGAGGTGATTATCGGACTTCTCGCAGCAACTCTAGAACGTTGAAAGCGTTGATCAACGGAAGCCCTCTTGGCCTTCCTCGTGTATGCCACCGCTCTTGGCCTGAATCTTCTCGAGAGTGTTCTCGATGCTAACGTTTGGGGCCTCAGAAACACCTTTCCAAGAGCAGGGATTGTACGCCCATTTGCAAGCGTTAAAGAGTACCTGCTGTACATCCTTGTTGTGGTAGATCGGATACGTTTCGTGTCCGGGGCGAAAATAGAAGATCTTTCCGCTTCCCCGACGCCAGCAACATCCAGAACGAAAAACTTCGCCCCCTTCGAACCATGAAATGAAAACCTGTTCCTCCGGCTCGGGAATTCCGAACGGTTCGCCGTACATTTCCGTATTTTCCAATTCGATACAAGGGCCCAAGCCTTGAGCGATGGGATGCCCGGGATTAGTCACCCAAAGTCGTTCGCGCTCACCCGCTTCCCGCCATTTGAGAGCGCATGAGGTTCCAAGCAGTCGCTTAAATACTTTGGAAAAATGGCCTGAGTGCAAAACGACGAGTCCCATCCCTTCCAGCACTCGCTGTTGTACGCGGTCGACAATTTCGTCCTGCACGTCTCCGTGAGCGCAATGCCCCCACCAAAAGAGAACGTCCGTCTCCGCAAGCCGGCTCTCCGTCAAACCGTGCTCAGGCTCCTGAAGGGTGGCGGTGGCGATTTCGAGCTCACCTGTCTCGTCGAGGGATGCCAGCCCATCTGCGATGGTCTGATGCATCCCCTGCGGGTAGATCTCTTTGACGACATCGAGCTTTTGCTCGTGGATAAATTCGTTCCAAACCAAAACCTTGATCTTCTTGCTCATGGTCCACCCACAATGAAGCCCGCCCTCCCATGTACGCGAGCATGGATTGGAAGCGGGCTACAATCAAATGGCTCGGCGTAATTCTCTAAACCGTCCCCGCCTTACGCTCTTCGAGCTCTGTCTGGATCTTCCGCATTAGCGCATCGGAAATCGCGTATTTGAGGAGAATAATCCCAGCCAGAGCCGACAAGATACCAGGGATCCAAGTGAACAAGACCGCGATTCCGTTCAGAACATCCGGCTGCGTGGCGGTCTCCTTCGAATAGTCAATCAGGTAGAGAACCCCTGTATTGAGCTGTCCCCCGATCCAAAGACCACCCTTGATGGCAAATAGAATCGTGGCAATAATAAGCCCAGTGGCCCGGCGAGAGGTTTTCCATTCTGAATAGTCCGCCACATCGGCGTACATGGAAAATACGATGACTGGCCCAGGTCCCGCGAAGAAACTAGCCAGCAAATGCAGAACAAGAATCATGTTGTAGTTAGATCCTGGAACAAAGTAGATCGCCGCGATCGATACGCCTTGGGCCAACATGAAAAAGATGTAGAGCGACCTCTTTTCGAAACGCCTCGTCAAGTATTGGGTCGGTAGAACACCTAACATGGTAGCCAAAGCCCCTGCCGACATGAAGAGAGCGGTTCGAGTGACCTCCAGTTCGAAGAACCCGAAGTTTACATTGAACAAAACCTTGCCAGCGCCTTCCACGTAGTAGCTCAGGAAATACAGCATAGCCCCGTTTCGTACCGCCACATTCGCGAGATTGAGCACGGCCGAGCTGAACAGGATGAGCCATGGGAAATTGCCCATCAAATCCTTCACATCTTCCTTAAAAGAGGAGTTCTCCTTCTTAACCGGAACGACACGTTCTTTGGTGGTGAAGAAGGTCATGAAAAAGAGGAGAACCGCCAGAAGGCCAAAGACGATCATGGCAGTCGGATAGCCACTCACCGGGTCATATCCTATTTCTTCATTATAAGTCGGCGAAGACTCGTCTCCTCCAAACAGACGAACGAGGGGCAAGGTAAAGGTATTGATCAACCAAGCTCCGGCAAACGCCATGAAAAATCGGTATTGGGAAACGCTAGTGCGTTCCTGCACGTCCGGCGTTATCACCCCCATCAAGGCACAATAGGGAATGTTCACGCCCGTATACATCATGGTGGCAAAAATGTAAGTTGCCCCGCAGTAAATAGCCTTCGCGGAATCCGATATGTCCGGAATGGTGAAAAGCAGATAGGCGCTTATTCCGTAAGGTATGGCCAAACCGAATATGTAAGGCCGATAACGTCCCCATCGTGTGTGGGTGCGATCCGCAATAGCTCCCATCATCGGGTCATTTATAGTGTCCCAAAGTTTGGCTATGAGGAATATCCAAAAGACTGCTCCGGCACTTAATCCTACCACGTCCGTGTAGAAAAAAAGCAGGAACATGTTGAAGGTCTGAAAAAGCAGATTGGAAGCAAGGTCCCCCACTCCAAATCCGAATTTCTCGAGAAATCCAAGTTTTCCGGATTCGCCTGCTGCAGGTGATACGGCGGTCGTCATAGGGGTGTCGGGCATAAGCTTGTTTGGTAAGGCTCCGTGATATCGCAAACGAAGCGACGGGGGATGGGGTTGTGGGCTTGCTCGTCGGAAGAAGGCTACAGCAAAACCTAAAGGAAACCAATGAATGGACACCAAGCTCGCAACTCGTGACCCATTCTAAATATAGAACCCAATCCTCTCCAGCCTCTCTTAGGAATCGCCGGCTGCCATCGTTTTACGTTTCCAGTCGCTGCCCCATCCTTCAACTTCGGTCATGCCGTCATTGTCAGACTCAAAGGACACAAGCTTAACACCACAAGGCGTTCGCATCGTCCATAGCTTTGAGGAGCTGCTAGACACTCAATTCGGCAACGGCATTAACGCCTTATGTTGGAAGCGGAAGCTGTCCGGAAACTTTGATGAGATCGTGAGCCGGATAGGTGAGGTCGACGAAATAACGAGCATCGACGAAGACGATCTCCTTCGCTTCGATTTGAGCGAAGCAGGAGCCATCGCCCGCGAGCAGCTTTTGCGAGATTTCAGGCTGCTTAGCCAAGCTGGTCTCGATCCATGCTTAGATTGCATCCCCTCGTACCCAAGGTCAGACTACACTGGCGTGATTCCCGTCGACGTTTACTCCTATCATGCCGATAGCGCGAACTGTGCCGCCGACACCTACTTGTGTAGCTACACAGGGGCTTCTTCCGAAGGCATCCCCTACCATCAATCAATACTGCGGGCCGAAGTACCGGAAATCAGAGCCAAGATTCTGGAAGAATATGGAAAACCGGAGGATGCGGGCTTCTCCGATTTCCTCAGGGAAAAATTCTACAACCTCCATTATCAGCCCATAAATCAAAGCGTGGTCCCTTACAGCTTCGGCTTTGGAAACCTTTGGAGAATAGCTACAGACTATCCGGGAAGCCCAGTGCCACCCTGTATCCACAGAGCACCGACAACCTCTCCGGGACAATCAAATAGGCTTCTCTTGATTTGCTAAGGACTATCCAAGGAAAACGCTTCCTGAACAAAGGATACCAAAGAGCAAAAGAAAGGCCGCCGTTTTCGCGAGTACTCCATTGAGGGCTGGTCCCGTCGTCTTATCCATCAGGGATGCCAGCTTGAGTCCGAGGGGAAAAATCAGAATCGGAATCGCATGAGCGAACTTACCCGTGGCGGAGGCGTACACAGCAATGCAAAGGAAGGCACCGACCAGTTGAACTCGATATTGAGCAGAGCCAAAATTCAACCCCCACCTTGCGATCAGCGTCATCTTATCCGCCTTCAAATCAGTTTCTCGATCTCGGTAGTTGTTCACTACCAGTATGTTGTTAGCCAACAAACCCAAAGCCAAGCCCAGCAGAACGGAACTCCAAGGAATAGCGCCAGTTACCACGTAAACGGTTCCTACCGTGGCAACGAGACCAAAGAACAGAATTACGAAAACGTCTCCAAGCCCTCGATACGCTAGTGGAAATGGCCCTCCAGTGTAGCCGTAACCAAAAAACACCGACAAGACTCCCACCACGATCAACTCCCATCCACGATAGCTAACCAGATTTAAACCAAAAAGGAAAGCTACCGCAAAAAACGCTAAAGAGACCCAAAGCATTTTCTTCGGCTCGATACGTCCGCTGGCCACCAAACGCTCCGGGCCAACACGATCAGGTGTATCCGCCCCCTTCACATGGTCGTAATAATCGTTCGCCATGTTGGTGCCGATCTGAATGAGCAAAGCAAAGACTAGGCAGACAAAAACGGGCCACCAATCAAAGAAGCCTAGGCGACTAGCTTCCGCGGTTCCCACCAAGATCGGGACCACCGCAGCAGGCAAGGTTTTAGGGCGAGCAGCCTCTATCCAGTCGGCCAACATCTTTAGGGAAGCAAGGCGGGGATTTCGCTCAGCTTGTATACAAACTGTTTCGCTTCGGACTTCACTTTCTCGCGAGCAAGAAAACCTCCGTATCCAATAAACAGATCCACATAAGGCTGGGTTTCCAAATCGCTGGAGCCATCACCCACCATCACAGCGAGATCTCCTTCCGAGCGGTCCGCATCGATCACTTTCATCTTACCGCCCATACGAGAGGTCGGACAGTTTCCATCGAAGCCAGCATATCCACCCTGCTCATCGAAAATGAGATCCACCGCCCGGACTTTCTCTATCCCAAGAAATTTGGCGAAAGGAGCGATTGCTTGAGTGAGGCCGCCGCTCACGATGATTGGCTCCCACCCCGCCGAACGAGCCTCTTCCAAACATGCCAAGGCGCTGGACTCGATGGTATCGATATAGAGTTGGCCAATCTTCTCGCACTCTTCTGCGGTCGGTTTGATGAGATCCAAGCGAGCTCCGTAAACATCCTCGATGGCGATATGACCATCCATTGCTCGATTGGTCATATTCTCGCATTCACGAAAGGTTTCCTCACCTCGCAAACGGGCGAGTTCATCGATCCCTTCGATCGAACTCAGTGTACTGTCGCAGTCAAAAAATAGGATTTTCTTGGGCATGTCTGATAAGTGGACGCTTCATCTACCGGCTATCCGGCAATAGTGGAGTTGACCGACAACAGATTCGCCAGCTAGCCAGCTCCTACAAGTTTCTTGTTTGGCAAAAGCCACAAAAAAACCCTCAGGCTGCGAGCCCAAGGGTTTGGAAATTCGAGTCTGCCAATCGACTAGCGACGACGACGGAACTTGTTCTGGAACTTCTCAACGCGACCAGCGGTGTCGACGAAACGCTTTTCGCCGGTGTAGACTGGGTGAGAGTCCATGGTGATATCGCGGAAAACCTTGATGCACTCGACGCCGTCAACGGTTTCCGTTTGGTGTCCCTTGGCAGCGATAGTGGAGTTCGTTACGAACTGCTTACCCGTCGAAACGTCGACGAAGACTGTTGGGTTGTAATCTGGATGAATACCTTTTTTCACGGCGAAAGAATGAAGCGGTTTAGAGCGTAATTAACCCTGGCGGGCCTTGAAACGCGGGTTGGTCTTGCAGATCACGTACAATCTACCCTTGCGACGGACAACTTGGCAGTCAGGGTGACGTGTCTTGGCGGACTTGAGTGATGACACTACTTTCATAAGGGGCGTAAAGAGAACGAGTCGTCTCCCCCCTGTCAATAGAGGAATCAGGAAATCTTCTTCGATTTCGCGAGCCCCCTATTTAACGGGCCTCAACTGTTAATTACTATCTGGATCTTCGGGCAGAAGCGTGAGCAAGCCAAGCTCTGGATTCGCTTCCATCATAAGATGTCTCCAGAGGTCCGGGCCTTCTAGTTTAGACATGGAATCTGCATCCACATCCGAAACCACCCAGGCGTTCGACTCCAGCTCCCCCACCAACTGGCCTTCAGACCAACCGGAATAGCCCTTGAAAGCGCGAAATACGAGATCTGGGTCAGTCTGTTTCTTGGAGCTCGCTACCGTCGGCTCCATCCCGAAATGCAATTGGAACTGCCCTTGGTCCGGCAAAAGCTTCCAGGCTGCTAGTATGATCTGGTTCTGATTAACAGGACCTCCCACATAAACCGGGATATCCCCCAGCCCCTGAGCCGCAAAATCGGAACTCAACTCGGCCAAACATTCGCCGGTACCTTGGTTTAAAACCACCCCCAAGGAACCTTCGGTTTCATGCTGGGTGAGCAGCACCACCGAACTCTCGAAATTCGGATCCTTCAAGTGCGGGTGCGCTAGCAAAAGCGATCCCACCAAGGGTTCCGAATCATCCTGAGTTTCGTCGTACATGAACTAAATTCCTTAGCCCATAAATCTACAGGCCAAGCCCCTTGGCGACAAAATTCTTAATCTATAGTTTAACAGGCCTTGCCCCTCTTCTGGGGATGCTCTTCCTTTTCCGGGCATCCCCAGAATACCATAGAATAAAGTCCATGATCCAACTTTCCGAACTTGTCGCCTACTGTGATCAACGCGCCCGCACGCATGAAGTAAAAGATTTCAGCGGAGCTTTAAACGGACTGCAGTTCGCCAACGATGGTATGGTCACTAAGATCGGAGCCGCCGTAGATGCTGGACTCGTCCCCTTCCAAAAAGCGGTAGATGCCAAGATCGACTTCCTGATCGTGCACCACGGCATGTTTTGGATGGGGCAGAAGCACTACGTTGGCCCAGAGTACGAGAAGATGAAAACCCTGGTGAACGGCAACTTAGCCGTCTATTCGTGCCACCTTCCCCTCGACGCCCACCGCGAGATTGGCAACAACGCCATTCTGGCCAAAAAACTGGGCATCGAAGCGACTGGATCTTTCCTTCCCTACGAGGGTACGGACATAGGACTGCTGGGTTCTTGGAAGAGCTCCAGAGCCGATCTGAGGGCCGCTTTGAAGGCTTTGTTTGGCCAAAACTTCTCCTGCATGGAGTTTGGATCCAAAGAGCCACGCAAGATTTGCGTTCTAACCGGTAGCGGTGCTAGCGCCGTGGAGCATATCAAAAGCACTGGAGCCGACACCTTCGTAACCGGTGAGCTCCGCCAACACCATTTTAACTACGCTCAGGAAAACGGTCTCAACATCTACGCCTGCGGTCACTACGCCACCGAAACCTTCGGGGTTGCAGCCCTCGCGGCCGAAGCAGCCAAAAAGTTCGGGCTGAAGTGGGAGTTCATCAAAACGGAATGCCCGCTTTAGACAACCCCTCCACGTGGTGAGGAGCCTCCATTTCTGCGTGTACATCGAGTCGTAAATCTAGCAAAACTCCTCGTTATGAAGAAGATCGCTGTATTGAACGGGCCAAATCTGAACCGTTTAGGTAAACGAGAGCCTGAGATTTACGGAGCGAAAACCTTGGAAGACATCGCCGAGGAACTGAAGAGTTCCTTTCCCGAGGCGGAGTTCGACTTTTTCCAATCCAATCACGAGGGAGCATTGGTCGACAAGTTCAGTGAGCTCGCTGAATCCGACTTCGATGGAGTGATCTTCAATCCAGCCGCCTATTCGCACACCAGCGTAGCCCTACGCGATGCCATCAGCGGAGCAGGTCTCCCAGTGGTCGAGGTTCACATCAGCAACGTGCATACTCGCGAAGCCTTCCGCCACCACTCCTACACCGCGGAAGTCTCAAAAGGCGTGATCGCCGGCCTTGGAACAGACGGATACCTCCTAGCGGCTCGCGCTTTGCTCGGATTGGCCTGAGCCCACGGGCTCGATCTGGTCGAAGACCTCCCAGCCATTGAGGCGGAGTCTTGACTTCGCTACTGGCGAAACGATTCCGGACACCCAAATCTCCCGCTTTTCAGACTCAAGCTCTGGAGATAGCAACGCATCGTAGACCAAGGGGGTCCAATGCAGGTAATCCACAGCTAGCGGATAAATTTCATAGCCCTCTCGGGAACGGGCTCGGATCATGCCCCGCTTTTCGCCAATCGAGATGATCTCGCCAGCATCCCGAATGTAGACGACCAGAAGATCTACCGTGCTGAGAAATAGAGCCGCGTCTTCCTCACTTTCCGCCAGTAGGGCATATTCGACTAAGAACCTAATCGACGATGGCGTATTGAAATTCTGAAACGCCAAAGTCAGCTGCAGTTTTTCGGTCAGCGAAAAGGTCGGACAATCGCGAAAAGCGACGATCAGATTCTTTTCGACCCCGTACTTTTTGAGCAAATCCATGATCTCTCGCTCAATTTGGTAGGCAGGCCGATCCCAAACCAATTGCCGAGCCTTTCCGGCGTAGGAAAACACTTCACTCGAAGGAACGACGAAGTCCCCCGCGAAACCGCCCAAACTGGAAGCCCAGGCGATGCGACCGAGGGCATCCTGCAAAGCTTGATTGTCGGAGTAAGGATCCACACCCAACTCCCTCGCCCATTTGCGTTTCGAGGAATCGTGACCGAGATGCTTGCGGCTCAACTTACCGGCGGACTTCCCGATCTCGCGCTTTTTCTTTTCCTCAGGCTCGTCTAGCTCCGACTCGTCAGGCTCCTCCTCCTTGCTACGGAAATCACGAACCTTCTCCATTGCCTTCCCTCCGCCACGTTGCACTTGGTAGAGCTTTCCTCCGAAATAGCGAACGATCCCGCCTGGCAATCCGGTAACGGATGAGATGGGGCGACGCGCCACACCAAGAGTAGTCGAAACCGGCTCCGTAAAGCTATTGGATAAGGTCTTAGTGAACGCCTCGCTTTGGCTGACCTCTGACAATCGGCCAATGGCTTCGATCTCGCGAAGGCGTCCTTTTAGCTCCTCCACTCCCCGCGGCTTAAAGTTTCCGTACTTCGAGGAAATGCTGAACTCGTACTCAAAGTCCTTAACCTCCACCAAGGGCGAAACTCGGTAAGTGTCGGTCCTCAGCTGAATACCCGACAACAAATCCCTCGCGAAAAAGATAGGGGCACCCTCGACCGGTTCGGATTGAGTAGCCTGACTGTGTGGCGCCGCAAGAAAGGCTACGGACAGGACAGCGGCAATTTTTCGAAAAATCATAAAGGGGCTCTATTTCTCGGATCGTCTAGGAACTTTGGTAAGGAGTCCTCTGAATAGGAATGATAAATTCGAATTTCTCAAAAAAATACCGCCTATCCCACGGATAGACGGCATTTTGAAAATCTATTTAGATTCGCTCTATTTGTACTGGTTTACTCCTTCGAGCACCACTCCGCTCTCGTTGTAGTAAGCACGGCTGAAAGCGATACCCAAGAGCCCCTCGAGCTCTTCCTCACTCGGCATCAAATCGAGTAGCTCATCCATCAGTTCGCCAGCTTCCTCGCCGCTCGACGCTCGCATAGTGTCGGAGAGGTTTTCCATAACCGGGGCTAAGTTCTTCAACATCTGCTCGCCGCGAGAGAAACTAAACATCATCCCTGGCTTTACGCCCCCGTCTGCCAAATACTCGCGAAGCTCGGGGCTATTGGCTAACGCGTCCTCGCCTTCAGGCAAATTGGTCAGCGCTGAGAAAATGCGGCTTGAGGTGATATCCGCTCCCACCGCGAAAACGAGCTTACCCAAGCCATGGGCTATGGTAACTGTGCCTTGAACATCGTTTTTGACACGCACACCGCTGAATCCCTGCTCATCGATCAACTCAAAACCGCTGTTCGGATTTTGAGCCATTCCGCCCAGCATAGCCATCCCGGCCTGCAAAATTTCAGGACGCGAGAAGTCCATAACGATCGCTTGCGAGGAACGCGGAATGTCGAGAGACGTGCCGTCAGGTCCCAAGATCGTTTCGATCTCGATCGGATACTCGACCACGTGCATGCGATTTCCGAAAGCGGATAGAAGCGTCGGAATATCGGCCTGCAACATCATCTGCAATTGCCCGTTAGCCATGGCGACTTGCTGCTCGACCTGCTCGGGCGGAGCGAATTTCTTGGCCGTCTCGAGAGCGAAGTCATACAACTTCATCATGTCAAAGGAAGCAGCACTGTAGGCGTTTACGCTGCTCGGAACCCAAGCCGGAGGCTGAAATTCGAAGAACTCGTTCTCCAGCAGCTTCGCGATCCCTGAGCGGGGAGCCGGAGCTCCGAGGAAAATGACCGAGCGTTCCTCCATGTCTTTCAGACCGCTCCAAACGCCAAACTTGGTAAACTCTTCAACACCCAATGCCTTGATTCCACGGATGCCAGGAGTCGGGACAAATTCCAAAAGCTTTGAAACGTCGCCTAACAATTCCAGACGCGTCTCGAAATCTGGCCTAGCCTCGCTCAATCCGGGATCAGAGTAGTAGGAACTCAAGAACTCACCCCCATCCTCGATCTGAGCCATCAAGAACTGGCCCAACGCCTCTAACTCAGCTTCTTCGAAAACGCGGGCGGCCTCCATGTCTGGAATCGGTTCACGCACCTGGCCAATGCCGAAAATGAAACGGTTCTCGATTTGGGCGATGAGAAAGGAGGAACCATCAGCATTGTCGCGAATACGAGCCCCTGGGCCACCGGGAAGGTCGAGGTCAATTCTTTCAAAGGCTTCGTTTTCCGCGGCGCCTTCGAGGATCGCATTGAAGGCCTGTTCCGCAACGCCGTCCTTCATCTCCGCCCATACGAGCAAGGTCGGCATAGAGAGGTGTCCAGGAACTTCGTGATCTACGACGGCTCCGCCGATATGGCTCGTCACCATTTGGTAGAGATCATCAACCTCGAGCCCGACTTCACTCAGCTTGCGAGCAAAGTTGCCCTCCGCATCTTCCGA
The DNA here is from genome assembly GCF_014230145.1 of Pelagicoccus albus. Lineage (NCBI taxonomy): Bacteria > Pseudomonadati > Verrucomicrobiota > Opitutia > Puniceicoccales > Pelagicoccaceae > Pelagicoccus > Pelagicoccus albus. The sequence continues at coordinate 356,682 of NZ_JACHVC010000001.1, read as the reverse complement.
ATCGATTAGCTTCTCAACGAAAGCCTTGTACTCGGCGATCTTTTCATCGGACAGCAGTAGCTGGCCAATCTTGGTGCTGTCTACGTACTTGGCGATCGCCTCCGGAGAATTATCGAAACGGAACGCTACGATGGTCTCTTCCGGCAGCGACTGGAAAGGCGTGTTGAGTTCGGCAAAAGAAAGAGTCGCAAAGGAAGCGACCGAAGCGAGCCCGCAAAGGAGCTTAGTTCTGTTTTTCACTAGGGTTCGAGTTGGTTGGTTCTGGATCTTCCACTTCTGAAGAGCGGAAAGGCGGAGCGAGGTATTTCACTCCATTTTGAGGGAAAGAGGAGTCGTAAAGGTAGGTTTCCTTGTTCTCGAGGAAGTCGATGAGCTCCTGCACGGGGATTCCAAAAGCGAGTCCGGCAAACATGGCGTGTCCCGCGCACGCGACACCAATAACCTCGCCACGAGAGTTAAAAAGCGGACCTCCGGAGTTGCCCGGATTAATGGCGGCATCGGTCTGAATAAATCTCAGGTAGCCGATGGATCGAGTTCGGGAAGAAACGATTCCCTGGCTCACCGAACGCTCTAATCCCAAAGGATTTCCAATCGCAAAAACCAGAGATCCCACGTCCACACCGTCGTCTTCCGATAAGATAACGGGCTTGATCGCAATCCCTTCCGCTTCCTCTTCATCTATCTGAAGCAAAGCGAGGTCGCGCACTGGATGAAGGGCGACGATGCGAACCTTCTTCAGTTCTTTTCGCTCATAGCCGGCCTCGGTCTTATTGAAAATGCTCACCGTGATAGCGGTCTCACGTTCCACAACGTGGTAGTTCGTTATCAAGTACCCAGAGGGGCTAATAAAGAAGCCGCTGCCAAGACCGCTTGGCGTTTTAACCATCACCACCGAATCGCCATAGCGCTTCACCAGTTCGTTCACAGGAGCAGCATTCAGATGCCCAGTGGCGTACAGGCCGTTGTCTTCAGTTGTCTTTTCAACTGGGTCCTCATCGGCCTTCTCGATGGTTAGGACCTGGTCGCTCGGGATCTTGATCACGTCAAATCCTAGGTCCAAGACCACGAATTCGTCGTCCTGCTTGAGTATTTCCGCCACGATTTCGGTACCGTTTTGAAAGGTCAAGCGGTCGAAACCTACGGCTGCCAGCTTATTGGCAAGAATGAGTACTGCGAGAGCAGCGAAGCGTTTGATCATGATTCGGAATCCCTTGCTAAGTAGATTAGTATTCGGTCGTGGCTCGCTAAAACTAAGTCCTGGATGGAGTCGCCATCTATATCGAGAGAGATCATACGGTACGGATTGACGCTGTTGCGGCCGGCGTTCGCGTCTTGGCCATAAGGATACTTTCCGTCGTCATATACCTTCCACGAGATAACCTCTTCGTAGCCCCCTTCCCCATCTTCTCCGTAGACGATGATGTCCCGCTGCCCGTAGTCAACGGTGGCCATTTCGTCGATACCGTCTCCATCCACATCTACGGTGAAAAGGGTTCCTAGCGTCTTCTTTTCGTAATCGCGTCCCGCATTTTCATTGGGATCGACCATTGAACTTAGCACCAGCTGACGAGAACTCCCTTTGCTGGGCACGTTGATGGAATTGGCTCCGATGAGCGTGAGTCCGAGTACCGGGTCGACCGTGAGGCTCAGCGAATAGGGAACCATATCGCGACTCTGGGTCTGGAAGATGCCCGACTTATCGGCTTTGAGAAAGTGAATATGCTCTCCGTCTGACTCGAGTGCGTAAGCTTCGGTCTTGGAAACAGGGGCGAAAGAACTGATCGAGTAGTCGCCTTCTAGCATGATCTGGTCGATCACATCCAAATTGTCGTCGAGCTTTTGCACCACCCCATCCTCGGCCAAGTAAAGAGTACCGTCGTGCAAGCGAATGCGGCGGATATCGACTCCTTTGAAACGGGAGGTAGCCAGCTTGGCTTGACCGTCTTCCTCCAAAGAACAAATCGAGGTAGTTTTTGAGAATTTCTTTTTGACCAGCAGACGCTCGCCGCCCAGCCAAACAGCATTTTCGAAATCGCCATCCAAACCTGCAAATTCGACCTCTTCTGGCCCCTTGCCCTTGGCATTCCAAATCGATAGCACTAGCGAGCTGCCTCTTTGCGTGACCCACCAAGTGTCGTCACCAAATTGGTCGAACGCGAGCAGCTTCCAGTCTCCTGAATCGAGCGAAGGGTCACCCACTCTCTTGGGAAAGGTGAAACGCGCCCCGTCCCAATGGCTTTCGTAAATGTGCCCCTCTTCCTCTACTCTGAAAAGCAGGGTGCTCGCCTTGTCGCCGACTGACTCTATCGACTTGATATCCTGCAGCACCGGATAGGATTTGCTGAAACTCCAAAAACCATCCGACTCCTGGTAGACGTTTAGAATCGGCTTGTTGCGGCCCAATTCGACAATGACTTTCTTTCCGCCTACTTTAACGGCTGCCCAACCACCAGAATCAGGCTGGGACAATGGCAACAGGTTCCTCTTGCCGTACGCAGACTCGTCGCCAAGCCCCAACTCATAGAAGCTGATCGTGTTGGCCTGATTCGCGCCGAGAAAGGCTATTTTTGGCCCCTCCGTCGTTCTCATCGATCGGGCCACGTTGGTATTGGTAATCTCTTCCGAAACGCTCACGGCCGGGCGAAATTTTTCCCCTTCGGATTCATACCAGCGGATAGGAGCGCTCACCGTATTTCGAGCTTCCACCACGTCCAAATCCTCGTCTCCGTCCAAGTCGACAAACCACCAGCGGTTTCTCTCAATCTCGCGCTCACGGGGCTGCATCCACTCCACTTCGTCCGGCTCGCTGTAGCGTATCACCTGAATCCCATCGCTCATGCTAACCAAAATCTGCAGGTCCTTCTTGAGCCTGCGAATCAAGATCGGCTTGTGAGTACTCAGCTCGGAAGTCGCGATTTCCCACTCCTTGATCGAATTCCACTCTCCACTTTCATCCCTTTTCAGAACGACAAGCTTTCGGGGATCGGATTGGACTAGGAATATCTCGTCGACGCCGTCGCCCTCGACATCAAAAACCGAGGCGACTTGCGGCAGACGCGACATGGCAACCTCCTCCTTTTCGAAATCCTCCGCCATGGGCAGATAGTTCGGATTCTCGACGTTGGAAAAGTCAAACCCGTCTCCCTTCCCCACATAGCGGTAAAAATCGAGGCGAGACTGACGGGTCTCGACGACTAGCAAAGAAGCTGGACCATCTTTGAACTCGTGGATCGGAAGCATTTTGTAGGCTCCGTTATCAACCTTGATAACACGGAGGCCTTGCCAACCGGGGAATTCGCCAGCGTTCGCAAGCAAAGCGACAGCTAGAGCAGCCAAAAGGATTAGGGGCTTCATAAAACGAAATTTTCTCACAAGACGAATATCGTGGTAGCACGGAGGATTCCACCGGACTTGCCTAATGCAACCATCAAATCCCCAGCTTCGGCACTAGGAACCGCTGCAGGCTAGCGATTTACGCCAGCAGACCTCGCACCAAGGAGTAACGTTCCGAGCCCCATCCCTATTTCCGAAGATTCTTACTTTCTTGAGAAGCATAACGCCAGCGAGCAGCTAGCGAGATCCTCAGAACCAAATTTCAAACAAGATTCGCAAATTCAAAGAAACTCGGCAATCGTTGTAAAAGGTGTCCCCACAATTTCTTTCTATGCCCTCCATTCATAGAAGCATCGTTCGTATAGTCGGCACTCTTATTCTTTGGCTGCCAGCCGGTCTAGCCGAAGCCCAAGAGCAGGACCAGGAAACTATTCCCCTGATCGCGTCTCAAACGGAAGCAGTACCCGAGAAGACTCGGCGTCCTTTCCAGCGTCGGCTCATGAGGGACGATATTACCGTGCGAATCAAAAACCTGCGACTCGATTCCGGAGGCAAAATCCGACTCGTATACGGAGTGCCTAACGGAGCCAAGGAGGTGCCAGCGGTAGTCGTCATGGACGTGGAGGCAAACCGCTTGGCAAATTCATCGAATCTGAATCTGCATGGGGCGACCAAATCCCAAAATCGTGATTATCGTCACATCGCCTACCTCTTTCGGTCCCCATTCGGAAGCCATATGCTGGGCAGCGGATTCGCGGTGGCATACGTGGTGGCCGACGATTTGGAGACGCTTCGTTCGGCTCGCACGAACGACTGGATTGGGATTTTCAATCGCGTCCGAGACCTAAAGCCGGTCACACCGGATAACGTATTTCTCTTTTCGACTAGGGAGTACGCGAACCTATCGCTTTACCTCAGCTCCAAATACCGATTCTCCGGGTTAATTTTGGAAGAGCCCAGCTACCTGCTTTTCAGCAGCAGAAGCTATGAATCCGTGTTGGAAAAATGCAAAACGCTGGACTCTCGGGAAATCTGGAACCGCACCGACCCCACCAGAGAATTCGTGTACGAAAAGGTGCTCGAGCGTATCTCCAGCCCCATCATGTTGATCCGCAATCCACAATCGAGAGCCTATCACTTGAATGAGAAGACACTCATTCCCAAGCTCGAACAAGTTAGGGCATTCTACGAAACCGCAGAGATAATGGGGCCGGGCCGAGCGTTGACAGTTTTTGGCGGCAATCCAGATAGCGGGATTCTCGAGATTTCTCCGGAAGTTGCTTACCATCAGAACACCGTAAATGAGTGGGTGGACACCATCATCCACTACATGCGGATGAATTCCTCCGTTGACCCGGTCGCTCTACGCGACCCCTCGGAACTTTCGAGGACAAAAAGCCTGCCCGGCCGCAATTAAGGCCCGCCTAGAAACTTCCCTAAACGGAAATTGGGATTCACCCCAATGCGAGAAAGAGCCCCCGAAGAGACGCCGCCTTTTGGCCCAGAAAAGCCAAACTTTAGCAAAAGGCATTAATAAAACATTGCCTCCGAGCGAAGATTCGATACGCGCCTATCTTTCCACGAGCGCTTCCGCCGCCAAATTTTAAGAAACAAGACCATGGCTACAGACCTATCCAAGTATAGAAACATCGGTATCTTCGCCCACGTAGACGCGGGTAAGACCACTACAACTGAGCGTATCCTCAAGCTTACAGGCAAGATCCACAAGCTTGGCGAAGTTCACGAAGGTGAATCAACCATGGACTTCATGGAGCAGGAAGCTGAACGCGGTATCACCATCCAATCCGCGGCGACCACCTGTTTCTGGCCAGGCAGCGAGCAACAGTACGATTCTCATCGCTTCAACATTATCGATACCCCAGGTCACGTTGACTTCACCATCGAAGTATATCGTTCCCTCAAGGTACTCGACGGCGGTATCGGCGTATTCTGTGGATCCGGAGGCGTTGAGCCACAATCCGAAACCAACTGGCGCTACGCTAACGAATCGGAAGTTTCCCGTATCATCTACGTAAACAAGCTCGACCGTATCGGCGCTGACTTCTTCCGCGTCGTCAAGCAGATCGAGACCCGTCTCGGCGCCCGTCCACTCGTCATGGTTCTGCCAATCGGCAAGGAATCCGAGCTAAAGGGTGTCGTTGATCTTCTCACCCGCACCGCTTGGGTTTGGGACGAAACCGGCGATCCTCTTAACTACAGCAAGCAAGAAGTTCCTGCCGACATGGCTGACGCTGTGGAAGAGTGGCGCGAAAAGCTCATCGAAACAGCAGTCGAGCAAGACGACGATCTCATGGAAGCCTACCTCGAAGGGAACGAACCTTCGATCGAGGACGTCAAGAAGTGCATCCGCAAGGGCACTATCAACCTTGATTTCTTCCCAACCTACTGCGGTTCTTCCTTCAAGAACAAGGGCGTGCAAAACGTGCTCGACGCAGTTGTTGACTACCTACCAAGCCCGACAGAAGTAAAGCCGCAGCCAGAGGTTGACGCCGAAGGTAACGAAACCGGCCAGTTCTGCTTGGTCGATCCTAAGCGTCCGGTCCGCGCCCTCGCGTTCAAGATCATGGACGACAAGTACGGGGCACTCACCTTCTTCCGAATCTACTCCGGAACGATCGCCAAGGGCTCCACGCTGCTCAACACTTTCACCGGCAAGACTGAGCGTATCGGTCGTATCATCGAAATGCACGCTGACGACCGCAACGAAGTCGATTCCTGCCAAGCGGGTGACATCGTTGCCTTCCTCGGTATGAAGACCGTTCAGACCGGACACACTCTCGCAGACGAAAACGATCCTGCGACCCTCGAACCAATGGTGTTCCCGGACCCCGTTATCTCGATCGCCATCACTCCTAAGGACAAGGCCAACGCTGAAAAGCTGGGCGTCGCCTTGGGCAAGATGGTTGCAGAAGACCCTTCTTTCCGCGTCGAAACCGACGAGGACTCTGGCGAAACCATCCTCAAGGGAATGGGCGAGCTTCACCTCGATATCAAGGTAGACATCCTCAAGCGCACCTACGGAGCGGAAGTTCTTGTTGGTAAGCCACAGGTTGCATACCGCGAATCTATCCAAGCTCCGATCTCCGACAGCTACACTCACAAGAAGCAGTCTGGTGGTTCCGGTCAGTACGGTAAGATCGAGTACACCATCGAACCAGGTGAAGCAGGTTCCGGCTTCCAGTTCGAGTCTCAGGTCGTAGGTGGTAACGTTCCTAAGGAATTCTGGCCAGCAGTCGAAAAGGGCTTCAAGCAATCGGTCGAAAGAGGTGTCCTCGCTGGTTACCCAGTGGTCGACGTCAAGGTTGCCCTCACAGATGGTGGCTACCACCCTGTCGACTCCTCCGCAGTCGCTTTCGAAATCGCAGCCAAGGCCGCGTACCGTCAGTCCATGCCAAAGGCGAGCCCACAGATCCTCGAGCCTATCATGAAGGTAGACGTCTTCGTTCAGGAAGAGAACATCGGTGACGTCATCGGCGACCTCAACCGTCGTCGCGGCATGATCAAGGAACAGGAATCCACCACCACTGGCGTACAAATCAAGGCGGACGCTCCTCTATCCGAAATGTTCGGATACATCGGATCCCTCCGTACCATGACCTCCGGTCGCGGCCAGTTCTCCATGGAGTTCTCGCACTACGCAGCTTGCCCACGCAACGTCTCCGACGAAGTGATCAAGGCCGCCGCGGAACGCGAAGAAGCCAAGAAGAAGTAGTCCGCGAAAGCAGCGTACTACACAACAGTTTCAACGCCCGATTCGAGAGAATCGGGCGTTTTTTCGTCACTCAAACGGAGAACAAGCGAGGCTCCCTCACCTCCTCCCAAGGCCGATATCGAAAAAGCGTCTCGCAACCCTTGGATGAAAATAAGAGGCTAGGTCCTTTTCCAGAGATGCCTATCTACAGCATTCAAATCCGCACCAAGCTCGGGAGCGTCCGAAGCAAAACCATTTCAGCAAACTCAGAAGATGAGGCTATCCAAGCAGGCAAGGACGCCTTTCCTCTGCACGAGAAAGTTTGGTCCGATGGCGAGGTCTCGGAAACCAAGGACGACGAAACCCGCCGAGCGGAATCCCAAGCCCGTATCGAAGAAATGAAGCTGAATGCTGACCTCGCCAAAGCGAAGTCCAAGCGAAGCGAGGGGCTCATCTGGCTGGGGGTTGGAATTACCCTAACCCTTGCCGCTTTGGTTTTCATGCGGGATGCCACACTTATCGCCCTCGGTCCCGTAATCTGGGGCGGATACATGTTTAAAAAGGCAGATTCCCGCTATAAAGCCCTGTCTGCAAATTAGCGCCTACGCCTCCCAACCTATTTCACCTTTCCAATGTACAAACGTACCATTCTCGTCACCTGCCCTAAAGCCTGTTCCGAAATCCTTGCAGAAGAACTCAAAAGCCTCGGCTACGAACCTACCTCGCTCGTTTCCAACGGCGTATTCACAACCGGAACCTACGAAGACTGTATTCGGCTCAACCTGACACTTCGTACCGGCCTCCGCGTGCTTTGGGAAGTAGACAATTTTATGGCTCGCGATGGAGAAGATCTCTACCATCAAGCCGTACGAATGCCTTGGGAAGAATGGATTCCAGAGGAGGATGCCTACATCTCCATCGTCTCATCCGTGCGAAACGATACCGTGGTAAATACGAACTTCCCTAACCTCCGCCTCAAGGACGCAATCGTGGATCGAATGCGAGAGGTCACCGGCGATCGCCCCAACTCCGGCAACGAACGCGATCGCGGAGTCGTCTTCCTCTACTGGCACGAGGAAGAGGTCTGCATCTACTTGGACACTTCCGGCATACCAATTTCCAACCGGAACTACCGTTCCATGCCGGGAGCTGCTCCCATGCGCGAAAATCTGGCAGCCTCCGTCATCAATGCGACTCGCTGGGACAGAAAATCTACCTTTGTAAATCCCATGTGCGGATCAGGCACACTGGCAATCGAGGCAGCCCTAATCGCTTCTGGCGTTCCGGGCCAGCAACAGCGCCACGAGTTTGCATTTCAACATTTCAAGCCCTACGACGCCAAGCGTTACGAAGAGATTCGCAAGGAGCTCCGCAAACGCATCCCTGACTCACTCCCCTTTCAAATCATCGCCTCCGATATCGATCGTCAGGCCATTCGGGCCGCTGAAACCAACGCAAAAAAAGCGGGCGTCGCCCATCTCATCGACTTCCGAGTTTGCGATTTCCGAGAATCACCCATTCCGGATGAGCCTGGAGTCATCGTATTGAATCCTGAATACGGCGAACGACTCGGCGAACAGAGACAGCTTGAAACGATATACAAAGCGATCGGCGACTTGTTTAAACAAAGCTGCCAAGGATACTGGGGATACATTTTCACCGGAAACAAGACTTTAGGAAAAAGGGTCGGACTCAAAACCAAGCGTAAAATCGAGTTCTACAACGGTCCTATCGAATGTCGTCTACTGGAATACGAACTTTACGGCGGCACCCGTAATCCCAAATACACGAATCAATAAACGAAGTAGCAGGCCACCGAATACAAATGAACACCGTTAGCTACAACCGAGAAGCTTGGAATCAGCAATCGATTCGGGGCAGCGAATGGTGCACGCCTGTTTCTTCCGAAGAAATTGAATCCGCCCGAAAGGGGGACTGGAAAGTAATCCTTACTCCAAACAAAGCCGTCCCTAAAGCATGGTTTGGCGACCTGCCAGGCAAAGCACTGTTGTGTCTTGCTTCCGGCGGCGGACAGCAAGCTCCTATCCTCTCCGCGGCTGGAGCGAAGGTTACCAGTTTCGACAACTCAGACGAACAACTCGCAAAAGACCTGCTCGTTGCGAAACGAGATGGACTCGAAATAACTGCCAAACAGGGAGATATGGCTGACCTTTCGGCATTTCCCGACAGCTCTTTCGATCTAATCTTCCATCCTGTTTCCAATGTATTCGTCGAATCCGTACTGCCCGTGTGGAAAGAGTGTTTTCGAGTTTTAAAACCAAATGGACGGCTTCTCTCTGGATTTATGAATCCTGCATTTTTCCTTTTCGATCACGACGAACTTGAGAACGCAGGTGAGCCTGTAGTAAAATATTCAATACCTTACTCGGACAAAAGCGACCTTCCGCCTGAGAAACTAGAGAAAATCCAGAGGGATAAAATCGCGTACGAGTTTGGACACAGCCTTCAAGACCAAATCGGCGGCCAAACTGCCGCCGGATTTGTAATCGCTGACCTTTACGAAGATGACTGGAGCGATGAAGCTTCACCGCTCAATAAGTACTTCCGCATCAATATGGCGACACTCGCAATTAAACTAGAAGTGCCACAGGTTATCTAAAATCTATTCAGCAAACACAGATTTTAGGCCCATACTTATTGATGGAGCGACCATGGTAAAATGGTCGAAGCCGGGCAGAACCGTGATCTCATAACTCCCCTCGGTCGCCCAAGTTGTCTCGAGCAATTTTTCAAGTGGCTCCAGATCATCGAGAAACTCAGCTTTCCCTTCCTCGTCTCCGCTAATCACGACCAGCTTGCAGTCTCTCTTTCCTTCAAAGGAAGCTGCAGCAGTGCTTAGAAAATCTAGCTGCCCTAGCAGGTAGGGACTTCCCGACACGATTCCGGTGAAAAGCTCCGGCTTTTCGCAATAGGCGTAGAGAGAAAAAAGGCCTCCCAGCGAGTGACCATAAAGATAACGCTTATCCGTATCGACAGGATACTCTTCCTCGATCAGAGGGAAAGCCTCCGTCTCGAGGAACTTCAAAAAAGCAGGACCACCTCCACTGTCCGCCGCTCCAGAATAAGGTTGCGGGCTGAGGTCTCGCGACCGGTTATTGCCTCCATTAAGATCCAGTGTTCCCCACCCGATGCCTACAATAATCACTGGTGGCACGGAACCTGACCAGCCTAGCTGCGTCGCCACCGAAGACATCAAAGGATAGGAATGGTCACCATCGAGAGCGTAAATAACGGGAAAGCTCCTGCCCGGATCAATCGCTGCTTCAGGAGGCACTCGAACATAAAAGTAAAATTCGTCACCAATGTCTTCCGATTCGATTCTCTGAATCTCCGTCCCGACCAATATCGGCAGCTCGCTTGTCGGAACATCAGCCCTCAAGAAACTGGATCCGAAGCCAAGGAGTATCGCAATTTGAAAGATAAGAAAACGACGCTTAGAGGTTTTGAACATGGAGCAGATCAAGCAGTAAGCATACCACGGGCATCTTTCCACGTCATGTATTGATCGATACAACAAACCTTCAAGGTCTTGGGGCTGTGAGGGATTTTAAGGCCTCCTTAGCCCTATCAGATAAATCGCCTTCGGCTTCCGCCAACATCGCCAAGCCCTCCTTATAATCATCAGTGAGCTCCATTTGCGGGCGGCTTGTGCCCAGTAAAAGTTTCTCGATCAAACGCCCACGAACTTTGCCACTTGGCAGGTCGTCTACAATTGAAACAAGCTGCGCTCCACCGTCACTCCTTCTTGCGAGTGACCACCCCATACTGGCAACCAATTTGCTCTTCTCCTCGGGTGACTGAACCTGCTCCAAATAATCCACGGCCTTATCAAAATTCTGATTCAAGAGTCCGTTGAATGATCTCCGTATCAGTTGCTCACGCTCTTTTGAACTTTCTATCGAATCCGCTATCCGCAGTCCGACCTCTGGTTGCATAAACGCCACTTGACGACCGATCTGCGTTGCGTATTCACCCATAAGTCCCGAGCTTTCCAAGCGCTCAACCAAAGCGAAAATCTCACTCTCACCGCTATTTCGGAACGTTGACTGTACCATGGAGGCAAATACAGATTTCACCGCCGGGTCATCTAGGTTGTCAAAAGCGTAGCTCAAGGCGCCATCTTTGTCTGCTTCAACCCAACCTTTCAGGAAGCCCTCAAAAGCGCTTTTGGCTTCTTCGGGGTCATCAATAGCCGCCATAGCTTCCAGAGGTGAGTCTGTATCTAAAATTCCCCAACGTTGAAACAACTGGCTAACGAGCCGGTTCCGGTCTACATCGCTTTCGATCATCGCGAATTTAGACAGTAGCTCCGTCTGGCTCCCGTTTTCGAAAGCTTCGGTTATCAAAGAATTCCCAAATGAAGCGTATTTCCGATTCGAACTATCCGAAGCCATCAACTCCAGCAGAACATTCGGGTCCTGTTTCGCCATTTCGGCGACCGCGCCACGCGCATGTCTCGAATACCAATTCGATGATTCCTCCAAAATAGGTAATGCAACCGCCCAAGCCGCATGGACATCGGTATGTGCCCATCCAGCCAATACGGCAGATAGAGCGTCACCTCGGTCTCGGCCAGCCATCTCGATCGCTCTGGCATAGGCGACCTCTCCGTCTATCTCTCCCCACTTCACAAAAAAAGGCCGCATCAAACTGCCACGCAATCTAGGCTCCTTCACCTCTAGGATTTCAGCTAGAACTCCCTCGGCCTGCTCTGGAGTCATTTCCTCGAATAACTTTTCAAGCTCGTATTGCCTCCTCCGGTGCGAATCGAAGGCAGTCGCCGCTTCTACTCTTTGAGAAAAGCTAAGGACCAGGGACCCCGGCTGGGCAGATCCATCCGCACCTTGGGTAATAGGATCAACCATTCCTTCCGCAAGAGATCGATCCGCCAAAGGACGATCTGGGCTCGGCTCTGTGACCTCCTCCTTTGACTCCAAAGACAGAGCAACAAAGGAAACAGTGGCCCAAGAGCCCAATAAACCTCCGACAATAAATACGGAGACGAAAAGCAGGGGATTCTTTTTCATACTCAGGGTAGCTGGACTTTAGAAAACGATATTATCCTCAGGATACAAATCGTATTAATACTTACCGTCAAAATCGTACGGTAACGCTTTTTGAGACGTTGCAAAACGATCGTCTATTCATCTCGCTTTCGCTGAATTTATCCTCATCAACGGCTCCTCTTCTCGGACAATGAAAAAGACATTCAAACGCACAGCGAAACTTCAGTACGAACGTTGGATCGATTCCGTCAAAAACGAGGTTCGGAAATACCTGAAACGGGAGCGTAAGAAAAAACTGCCCGAAGGCACCGACTACTGGGATTTCGAATGCCAGTACGGATCCGAACAAGAGACTGCCAAAGCCATACATGTAGCTGAGTTGATCAAGTATATCGACCAAGCGGCGGCACAGAACCGAGAGTCGTTTTATCTCCAAATTCTCGCCAAGCCTAGAATCCGTTCCAAACAAGGAACAGCACCCCAAAAAGACTCCGCAAACTAGACGCCTCGTCTAGCATCGGACTCTTTCCGTTCAACAAAGAACTAGCCCCGCACCATTTCCCTACGTATCATTAGGGCGAATACACTCGGGTCATCATTTTTTCGTCCCTAGGACCAGAGAGGCACGCGCTAGGCGCTAATACAAAACGGACGAGATATCCGCTTTGTTTATCCGAACGTCGGAAAATCGACTAGATCGCCTTGCCGAAGTAGTCGCTTGCATACAAGTTGTACGAAACACCCGCCCCCCCAAACAAACTACTCTAACTACCCTACCCACCGCTCTCGCTACCTAAAAGCTAGAAGACGGAATACTACGCACATACCCCCGACGAACGACTAAACGGTCGACCGCAATCGCTGCTGCGTACCCAAATTTTCCTACTCGGAAGACAAACAAAAAGATACTCCATGAAACTAACCCAAAAAATACACCTACCCAAACCGTTCCGCACGGGCCCGATCTTGGCCCTCGCAACGGCTCAAGCCCTGTGCTCCTACGCCATGGCTCAGGATGACAGCGACGAAGAAATCTTCGAACTGTCTCCTTTTGAAGTATCCGCCGATGAAGACGATATCGGATATCGCCAGCAAAACACCTTGGCGGGTTCTCGCATGCGGACAAATATCGCCGACATAGCTGCATCGATCACAGTCGTAACAAAGGAGCAAATCGAAGATACCGCCTCGCTCGACGTTAACGACCTATTCCGTTACGAGGCAGGCACTGAAGGCTCATCAACCTACACGCCGGGCACTACCTCGTCTCGCGGTGATGGTTTAGCGGATACCAATGCGGGCTTCGCCGCCGGTTTCACAGGAGCCACAACTACCAACGCTTCCTCTAACACAGTGCGCGGTCTTGGTAGTCCTGACTCCTCGGTCAACTTCTATCGTGCGGTAAAGCAGATCCCACTGGATTCCTACAACGTTCAGTCCGTGGAAATCAGCCGCGGTCCAAACTCAATGCTTTTCGGAGTAGGCAGCCCAGCAGGCGTGGTAAACCAAACCCGCCTGCAAGCGAATTTGGACGATGATTCGCTCGGCGTGAAATTCCGCTTCGACGACAACGGTTCCCAGCGAGCCAGCCTTACTTTCAATAAGTCTTTGATTGAGGGTAAACTGGCCATAGCGGGAGCGCTTCTAGCCGACCGTACGGAATTCGTTCGCAAGCCATCCTACGACGAAAGCGACCGATTCTACGCAGCCATCACCTACAAGCCGTTCGAAAAGACCACACTGAAAGTCAACTTCGAGAGTTACGAAAACGAAAACAACCGTCCTAATACCATCACGCCAATCGACTATGTCACGGAATGGCAAGATGCGGGACGTCCTGTTTACGATTCGCAAACTCGCACCGTCACCTACTTGGACTCGGGCGAAGTCGTCGGACCCTACACGCGTGAAGCAGGATCCCCATCCATCACCGACACCCAAGCCTACGTCATGTCGCTAAGCGACTACGATGCCAGCCTGTGGGCCGATGAGAACATGCTCAACTACAACGGGGTCAACATTTATGGATACGGAGCCATGACCAATCCGAATTCCCCGCTCTACGTCCCTGCTCTACGCGTAGTAACAGGTCGTCCGACTATGCAAGTCGCGGATGGACAGATCCAGAATTGGTTCTTCCAAGTGCCAGCCAAGTACCGCAGCGCTTTCGGCGAAAGTGCGGGACCAACAAGTGCTGATATCTATGCGAATGCGGCGAACGCAGCTGCCTACGATCAAAACGGTACCTCTTCGAACCTGTATTCGCAATTGGATACAAATCTAGTACGTGCCTACTATCCAGGGGTCACCGACCAGTCTATCTACGATTGGACCGAAGTAAATACACTTCAGATGAACTTCGGATCGGAAGAGGCTACGACCTATAACCTGGAGTTCGAACAGCAGTTCACCGACGAACTCTACTTTTCGGCCGGTTGGTTCCATCAAGAGTTTGAAAACGTGGCGAGCTACACGGTTTCCCAGCTCAATGCTCCTGCCCTCTACGTGGATACTAATATGTATCTGCCAGACGGTTCCGACAATCCGTACTACCTAGGCGTGTACATGCAAGATGTCGACCCTGACCAATTCAGTCAGGACGTCGAAAACGATCAGTATCGCGCCATGCTGGCCTACACTCCGGACTTCACTGGAAACGACGGCTGGACCAAGTGGCTGGGCAGTCACCAGTTCATCGCCCTCGCCTCCAAAGAAGAGCAAACGCTCAAGACCGAAAGACTTCGCCTCTTCCTTACCGACAGTAACGAAGTCGATCTGGGAATGATCAACTACATGCCTGATCAATCCGTAGCCGGCTATAACTACGAACGCTCCAGAATCCGTCGTACCTTCTATCTATCCACACCTGGCACCGAAGCCATGGTTAACACAGGTAGTGGTACGATGACTACGCCGTTTACCGCGAATCAGATGGTATACAATTGGGAGGATTCCGAATGGACGGACGTCTCCTACAGCATGGCCTTCCACAACCACCAAGTCGGAACCTCCGCATTCCAGAATGAAATCACCTCTTGGAACATCGGTGGCACCAGCCGCTTGTGGAACGACCGCATCATCGCGACTTACGGTATTCGTAACGACAAGGATGATACCCGGTCAACTAGCCTATCGGGACTGACCAATGAAGATAAATGGACAGATGGATACATCAACAAAGAGACCCTCTGGAACAACTACGCGGACTGGCAAACATGGGAAAAGGACACCAGCACGCTCGGTATTGTCTTCCGCCCCTTCAGCGGATGGAAGTCCATCGACAGCCGCGCCAACCAGTTCTCCGAGTTCCTCAACAGCTTGGCATTCACCTACAACACTTCGGATACATTCAACCCACCTGATGTTTCCTACGTGGACGGATTTGGGACTCAGCTCCCTATTCCAAGCGGAGAAGGCAAGGACTACGGTATCCAGTTCTCCATGTTCGAAAACAAGCTCTTCGCCCGTTTGAGCAAGTTCGAGGCTTCCAACGAAAATGCTGCCGTACGAGCCCAGCTCGCTTTGGCTCGCTACCGCGACTTGATCGATGTGGGACAATTCCGCAGTTGGGCTCGCACCATCGCCAAGATCAACATGGGGCTTGACCCAACCGATAGCGCCGCCTTCTCCGACGACATCCTGAGTGATGCAGACGAGACTGCGGTTCAGAATGCAGCAGCAGCGATTTGGGGCCAAAACTACGACTACTACAATGAGCTAGGCGGTACCCTTGGCCAAACCTCATCAGTCGCCGCAGAGGGTTACGAATTGCAGATCAACTACAATCCGATGCCTAACTGGACCATCAAAGCGACCGCAACCAAAGAGGAAACCATCAACGACAATATCGCCCCAGAGTTCACCGCCTGGTACAACGAGCGTAACCCAATCATGGCAAGCGCCCAAGCGAGCGACTACTTGGACTCAGCCTACCAAGGCTTTGCCACCTACACCACCGACGGCGGTACCGCAGTTGACTTGAGCAACTTCCTCACCAGCTACGGCTACAACTCGACCGTGCGTGCTGACGACGCTGTCAATGGTTGGACCAATGTCACCAACTACTACAACCTCGTAGTGAATCCGGCAGTACTCTCGGACCGAGCTCTAGCCGGAACCGTCGTGGCCAACCAGCCAAGGTACAAGTGGAACCTGATCACCAACTACAAGTTCACCGACGATAAGCTCAAGGGCGTATCCGTCGGCGGCAGCTACCGTTGGATCGGGAAAAAGGCGATCGGCTACTACGGCCAATCTAGCGGCGTTACGGAAGGCGTGCTCGATATCCCAGATATCGATCGTCCTATCTACACTCCAGCCGAGAGCTATGTCGACTTCTGGGCTGCGTATTCACGCAAGATCCGCAACGAGTCGATCGACATGAAGATCCAGCTCAACGTGGTCAACGCCTTCGAAAGCGGACACCTTCAAACTGTGGCCGTCGACTTCAATGGAAGCCCCTACGGCTACCGCATCGTAGATCCAAGAAAGTTTATTCTCTCACTATCGTTTGATATGTAGTCTGAGTTTAAAAAACGATGCAAAGGAAGGCGTCTCCCATGGGAGGCGCCTTTTCTTCTGGGAACACCCCAACCTCGGCTCTGCTAGAAAAGTTCGGTGAAAGCAGTGCCTAGGACGCCAGATCTCTTAAACCGTCCAGATCAAGCAACTCCACAGATCGACCTTCCAGAGCGATTAGCCCACGGGAAACCATATTCGCCAGCGTCCGCGAGAGAGACTCTGGCGTGGTTCCGAGAAGATTGGCCAACTGGGCTTTGGAAGTCCTCAAAGTGACACGGCTTTTTCCACCCTGCGAGTCCGATAAAAACACGATATGCGAAGCAATACGGGCTGGCACTTCCCTGAGGGCCAGATCCTCGATCTGCGAAGAAAACCGCCTCAGCTTCATAGAAAGATTCGCCAGCATGTTCAGCGAGAGTGAAGTATCCTTCTCCAACAAGGCGACGAAACGATCACGCGGTATGGCCAACAAACGGGTACGCTTGATCGCACTCGCCGAGGCGGGATAAGGCTTGCCGTAGAAGACAACTACCTCGGCGAAAGACTCGCCCGGACCGCAGAGATGCAGAATCTTCTCCTTCCCCTCCGAGTTACTCTTGTAGACTTTGACCTCTCCTTCCGCGACGATGAAAAATCCAGAGGCCGCCTGCCCTTCACTCATGATGACAGCGCTCTTTTCATAAACTCGCTCGAAACAAATCTCGGCGAGGTTCGAAAGATCCTCTTGGGCCAGGCCTTGGAAGAGGGTTGTGCGCGAGAGTGCGGTTTCGATTTTAGCCAAGTCCATTGCGAAGCAAGTGCTACGCATTCAAGAGGCGAGCGCAACGAGAGCTTTACTCCAATAGACGAAAAATAGGTCCTATTTCCGTTTTCTTGATCTGGCTCAAGGAAATCACCGCCACTTTCCCCTATGATTCAGGCACTCCCTCCTTAATCCAAACCGGAGAACCAAGAATCATGTTTTGTAATCAATGCGAACAAACCGCCCGCGGCGAGGCGTGCTGCACCATAGGTGTTTGCGGGAAAAACGAGGAGGTCGCCGGCCTTCAAGACGCTCTCATCCATGCCCTACAGGGCATCGCTCACCTCGCGGTAGCAGCTCGTGGGGCAGACATCATAGACCAAGATTTGGATACTTTCGTCATGGGAGGCATTTTCACGACTTTGACCAATGTCGACTTCGACCCGCAACGCTTAGCCAAACTCATCCACCAAACCGTCGAACGACGTGCAGCCTTCGCTCAACGCTTGACCGAAGCTGGCGTAGAAATTCCACAGAACCATCCGTCTATCAATTTTGCACCGGCTTCAGACTGCGAATTGCTCGTCGAGCAAGGAAAACAGCTGAAGCTCGTCGAAACGCTCGATTCCGATCCAGACATTCGTTCGTTGAAGCAAATCCTGTTGTACGGAATCAAAGGAATAGCCGCCTACGGAGATCACGCCGCGAAGTTCGGAAAAGTGGATACAGATGTCTGCTCCTTCATCTACGATGGGCTTGTAGCGCTCGGCGCGGAAGGGCTGAGTCTAGAGGATTGCGTGGCCGCCGCTATGAAAGCGGGCGAGATCAACCTGAGAGCCATGGAGATTCTGGACGAGGGCAACACCGGTCGATTCGGTCACCCTGTCCCGACTTCTGTCCCCTTGGGCCACCGCAAGAACAAGTGTATCCTCATAACCGGACACGATTTGACCCATCTCGAACTGCTACTGAAACAAACAGAAGGCAAAGGCATCGACGTCTATACGCACGGCGAAATGCTCCCTTGCCACGGTTACCCGGAGCTCAAGAAATACGATCACTTCATCGGCCACTTCGGAACCGCTTGGCACAACCAACGCCTCGAGTTCGGAGATTTTCCGGGCCCGATTCTATTTACCACCAATTGTATCCAAAAACCTGGACCCCATTACGCGGATAGGGTTTTCACGACGGGACTAGTCGGCTGGCCGGGTATCAAACACGTCGAAGAAAACGACTTCTCCGAGGTCGTGGCCAAAGCCTTGGAAATGGAGGGCTATCAGGAAGATTCGGAAAATGGCTCCGTCATGGTTGGCTTCGCCCGCAACGCCGTTATGGGCGTCGCGGACAACGTCATCGAGGCGGTGAAGGCTGGCGATATCAAACACTTCTTCCTCGTGGGTGGTTGCGACGGTTCAAATGGGGGCCGCGACTACTATTCTGAATTCGTGGCCAAGACACCAAAGGACAGCGTCGTACTGACCCTCGCCTGCGGAAAATTCCGTTTCTTCAACCAAGAACTGGGTGACATCGGAGGCATCCCTCGTTTGCTCGACATCGGCCAGTGCAACGACGCCTACTCCGCCATTCAGATCGCGGTTGCCCTGTCCAAAGCATTCGACTGCGGAGTCAATGAACTCCCGCTATCCATGGTGCTTTCCTGGTACGAGCAAAAGGCGGTTTCCATCCTACTCACCCTCTTGTATCTTGGAATCAAGGACATCCGGCTCGGCCCGACCTTGCCGGCCTTCATCACTCCTAAGGTATTGGATTTCCTCGTGGAGAACTTTAATATTCAGCCCATCACCACGCCGGAAAAGGACCTCGAAGCCCTTCTCGCCTCGTAGGCGAAACGTTCATTTATCTTCCATCCACAGAACCTCGTCGGCCACAAGCCGGCGGGGTTTCGTTGTGTCCGCCCCCCGGCAGGATATTCTGTATTTCAAAATCGCTGACGGTCCGAGGAAGGGAGTTTCGACTTCACGTTGCTTCGGGACCTACATGGAAGCTCTCCCCTAATCCCCTTTCCCCGCCATGATACAGACCCTCGTCTTTACCCTCATCACCGCCAGCATCGCGTTGCTGACCTTCCTAAAATGCCGCCAATCAGGCGAACGCGGAACCGATGCTAAAGAGTATTTCCTGGCCGGCGGCGGACTGAGTTGGGTCTTCGTAGCAGGCTCTTTGACTCTTACTAACATCAATACCGACACCTTGGTCGGCTGGAACGGAAACCAAACCTTAATCGTCGTCTGGTGGGAACTAGCCGGAGTCATTGGATTCTACCTCTTAGCCAAAGTCTTTCTACCCATCTATTTCAAGAACGAGTGCACGACCGTCACCGAGCTGCTGGAGAGACGTTTTGGCGAACCACACCTTCGTGCCACAGTGGCCTTCCTTTTCCTGATCGGCAACGTGGCAATCTTCCTGCCCATCATGCTCTACACGAGCTCCCTCTTTCTCATATCGCTCTTCGGCTTGGAGATGCCCTTGATACTGGTCGCTACTACCATCGCCATAGCGGGAGCCTTGTACGCCATTTTCGGAGGACTACGAGCTGTCGCGATCTCGGACACCTATAGCGGAGTTCTGCTCTTTGGCATGGCCCTCGTGGTAGTATTCCTCGCCTTGGCTGCCGTCGATTGGGACCTTTCAGGACTCCCGCCAGAACGCCTGCAACTGATCGGCGACTCCTCCTCTAAAGTTCCTTGGCACACGCTCTTCACCGGATTGATTCTCGTGCAAGTCTACTACTGGAGTACCAACCAAACTATCACCCAGCGTGCCTTGGCCGCTAGCTCGCTGAAGGAAGCCCAAAAGGGTTGTTACGCGGCCGCCATCATTCGCCTCACTCTTGTCCCCGCCATCGTAATCGTCCCGGGCCTCTGTGCCTACAAGCTGTATGGAGAAACCGGAGACAGCACCTACGGCCGCATCGTAGCGGATACGCTCCCGCATTGGTTAACCGGAGCCTTCGCAGCCGCCATGGTCGCAGCTACCATGACCAGCTTCAATTCGACGCTTAATTCCTCCGCCGCTCTCTACGTTTGCGACCTCCATCAACGCTACATCAATCCAACAAAAAATGTCGCAAAACTCAGCGTCACGGTCTCTATCCTCTTCGCCCTGCTTGGCATCGGGCTAGTTCCATTCTACATGGGAGCCGAGAGTATTATCCAGTTGATCCAACAGCTCATCGGACTCTTCAGCATGCCAATTTTGGCTTCCTTCATTACCGGCCTCCTCTTCAGGGATGTCGACGCCCGAGCAGTGATCGCTTCTCTGCTCTTCGGAGCTGGACTGTACGCCCTACTCACTTTCGGCTGGGAAGCGTGGTACGAGGCCGATCCTGCAACACGACTCGCTCCCTGGCACTTCCTTCACGCCATGACCCTCACCGTAGCCGGTTGCGTAGGCTTCGCCCTCTCGGTCAACTTGATTATCTTTGGCAAAAGAGCTCGTCTCGACACCGGCCCAAGGACCTGAGAATTTCCAAGCCACTTCTAAAACCAGATGGGCCAGAGCATCACGATTCGCAGCAACCGCCAGATTTGCGACTCGCCTCTTCGCGCTGCTTGAGCTTCATGTCACGCCACTGTTCACGCTCGAGCTGCGTGGCCCCGATATGCTTGCGACCGAGAGCCTTGCTGATCTCGACCTGCTTCTGACGCTCCGCTGCACGTTGGCGTTGTTCCTCGGATAACGTATCGAAACAATGGGGACAGCTCGTGCCTTCGACGAACTTCTCCGACTTCAGGTCCTCCTCGGTCAATGCGTGACGACACGCCCGGCACATTTCGTAGTCGCCCTTTTTGAGCGAGTGATCCACCGCGACACGGTTGTCGAAAACGAAACAGTCCCCTTCCCAGAGACTTTCCTCGGGGTTAACCTTTTCGAGGTAGTTGAGGATTCCACCTTCCAAATGGTACACCTTTTCGAAGCCTTCCTTGAGTAGATAGGAAGTCGACTTTTCGCAGCGAATACCGCCGGTGCAGAACATCGCGACTTTCTTGTCCTTCTTGTCGGCTAGCTCCTTGCGGACGTACTCGGGAAACTCGCGGAAAGACTTGGTCTTTGGGTCAATCGCTCCCTTAAAAGTGCCGATCTCGTACTCATAGTCATTGCGAGTATCGACCAGAATCACGTCGGGATCGGATATCAGTTCGTTCCACTTCTCTGGGGAAATGTACTCGCCCACCTGATCGTTGGGGTTCACCTCCGGAAGGCCTAAGCGAACAATTTCCTGCTTCAGACGCACCTTCATGCGATAAAAAGGACACTCGTCTGCCCAAGATCGCTTAACCACCAGCTCACCGATAGCAGGGTCGTTTTGCAAATAGTCGAGTACCGCCTCCACACCTGCTTCCGGACCTGCCATGGTGGAGTTGATGCCCTCGCGAGCCAACAAGATCGTGCCTTTGACGCCGTTGTCCTCGCAAACTTTCAACAAGGGCTCCTTCCTCGCCTCGAAATCGGGCAGGTCTACAAACTTGTAGTAGGCGACAACCAATGACTTTTCCGTGCTCATGAAGGCGGGGATAGCTGGGAAGATCGAAATGTCCAGTCTAGTCGAAAGCTCTGAGACTGCTCGGTAAGCGTACCCTCTTCGACAAAAGCCTCTTCCCAAGTCCTAAGGCATTTCACGAAAGCACAAAAAACCGCCGAAGCTAATAAAGCATCTCGACGGTCGCGTGTTGGTTAAAAGTGGTTCGGCAGGATCAGTCGTCCTTCGGCTTGTAGGAGCGATGCCCCTTTTTACGGGCATCATTGATCTTATCCATAGTGGCGACGACTGCCGCCTGATCAGCCACCTCGAAAGCTGCTTTGAGCTCTTCCAAGAGAACGACAGTCTCCTGCATGCCCTCTTGGTAACCGTGCATGAACTTTTCTTTCGCCTCTTCCCCTTCTTGTTCAGCAAGTAAGATGGGGTCCATATCTATGGAATTCTTGGCATGCTCGATCATGGTCCCAACCATTTCAGCCGCGTGGGCAAACTCGGCGGGATCCTTGGCAGCACGGCGAATAGACTTCCATGCTTTGTTCATAGAACTCATCTCTTCCTGCAGAGGAGTTTCTTCGTGTTCGCCTTCATGATGATCGGCGAAGACCATTGCGTTCGGAGCGATGAGGCTGAGACCTAGGGCTAGGAGGGACAGATTTTTCATAGAATTAGATTCGGTTTTAGTTCAAAACACTACAAGCGGAGGAGGATATCTGCTGCAGATGAAATGGTAGACGCATCAACTCAGGAAAAAGTTGCGGTCAATCTCCAGAGAAAGGTCCACAGAGTCAGGCCGCGAGCACTCTCACCCCTCTTAACCGATATCATGCGATAAAAGGCCCTTGCTCGAAGCAAGGGACCAAGCAGGCGGAACCAAGCCCAAGAAGCAAATCGAATACAGAAAACGTCCCGCTCTTTGGAACGGGACGTCTTGAAATAACAACTACGGACTAGACTTAACCGCCAACTGCAATCTTGGCCATCGCGCCCATGTGTCCGCGGAGGACGGTGCCGATCTTTTCGACTCCGTGGCTGCGAATCTTGGCGTTGGCAGCTACAAGCTCTTGGTTGTCGACTGCGGTGCAGCTGCACTCGAGGCCCTTGCCGATCACGTCAGTCTTGATGCCCTTCATGAAGTCAGCGAGCAATGGAACCGCCGCGTAAGAGAAGAGGTAGCAACCGTATTCAGCCGTGTCCGAGATAACCTTGTTCATCTCGTAGAGCTTCTTGCGCCCGATGGTGTTGGCGATCAGAGGCGTTTCGTGCAGAGACTCGTAGTAAGCAGACTCTTCTTTGATACCTGCATTGGTCATGGACTCGAAGGCAAGCTCAACACCGGCACGAACGAAAGCAACCATCAGGATGCCCTTGTCGAAGTACTCTTGCTCGGAGATCTCTACGTCGCCAGCAGTAGATTTTTCAAACGCTGTTTCGTTGGTCGCTTCGCGCCAAGTGAGCAGATCCTTATCGTCGTTATCCCAGTCAGCCATCATACCGCTGGAGAACGCGCCAGACATGATGTCTTCCTGGTGCTTGTCGAAAAGGTCACGCATGATGTCCTTTAGCTCTTCGGAAAGCTCGAAAGCCTTGAGCTTGGCTGGATTGCTGAGGCGATCCATCATGTTGGTGATACCGCCGTGCTTGAGAGCCTCACAAATGGTGTCGAAGGAGTGCTGAACGAACTTGGATGCCCAGCCCGCTTCGATTCCTTCTTCGATCATCTTGTCGTAAGCGAGAAGCGAACCGGCCTGCAGCAAGCCACAGAGAATTGTCTGCTCGCCCATGAGGTCGGACTTAACTTCAGCGATGAAGCTAGACTCGAGACAGCCGGCACGATCGCCGCCAGTGGCACAAGCGTAAGCCTTGGCGATGTCCCAGCCCTTGCCTTCTGGGTCGTTTTCGGTGTGAACCGCGAGAAGAGTTGGTACGCCAAATCCACGCTTGTACTCTTCGCGCACCTCGGTTCCAGGGCTCTTTGGAGCGACCATGATAACGGTCAAGTCCTTGCGGATCTCCATGCCTTCTTCGACGATGTTGAAACCATGGGAGTAAGCCAATGTGGCTCCCTTCTTCATGAGCGGCTGAACGGCGTTGATAACCGCGGTGTGCTGCTTGTCTGGAGTGAGGTTGAGAACCAGGTCAGCGCTAGGAAGCATTTCCTCGTAAGTGCCAACTGCGAAACCATTCTCGGTCGCGTTCTTCCAAGACTGGCGTTTCTCTTCGATCGCTGCTCCGCGGAGGGTGTAGCTAACGTCGAGACCGGAGTCACGCATATTGAGGCCTTGGTTCAAGCCCTGAGCGCCGCAACCCACGATGACCACTTTCTTGCCCTTGAGTGCTTCGACTCCGTTGAATTCGGAGGAGTTCATGAAACGGCAACGGCCGAGTTGCTCAAGTTTTTGAGCCAAGGTCAGTGTGTTGAAGTAGTTTTTTCTGCTCATTGTTACGAAGGTCTAAAATTGGGAAATCACGCACTATGGTTGCTCCCCCCCGCGGGTAAAGCGCTTTTTCTTCTATAAGAATGTAGCCAATCGAGAGCTTGAAACTAACGGGCTTTCTCTACGACCCACATTCGGCAATCCTCTGAAAAATCGAAAACCCGATCCGACTCGTGGGCCAATTCGCTGCGCATCGCTGTCTGCAGCACGTGAAAGCCCACTGCCTCTAACTCCTGGCAGACCTCGCTTTGAGTCGGCACGTGCATGAAGGTCGTTCCGTGTTCCGATTCGAAATGCCGGTCACCGAAATCGATGAGATTTGGGTTCCGGGAAAGATCATGCTCAGGATCGTCTTTCACTGCGAAAACCTTGGAGTAGAGGCGATCCTCCCGATCTAGAGTGGAAAACAAGAAACGTCCGCCGGGGCGCAACACTCTATATATCTCCTGCAAGGCGAGCCTGCGTACCGCCCTGCCTGGAATCTGCATGAGGCCGTTGAAGGCAAAAATCACCCCATCAAACGACTGGTCCGCAAAGCTCAGACGAGTTGCATCCTCCCTTTGGAAGGTAAATGGACACCCGAGACAGTCCGCGATCTCCCGAGATTCCGCCACCATCGACTCCGCCAGATCTGTTCCTAGAACGCTTTTAAAGCCCTCCTCCCAGAGCCCAATCGTTACCCGACCAGCCCCGCAGCCTAAATCCAGCAATTTTTCTTCCTTCGACAAGTATTTGCTAAACAACAATTTCTCCGATTCCCACAGCCCAATATTGGCCACAGCCTTCGCATAATGTTGCACTGTCGACTGCTCATTGAAATAACCGCGAACTCTTTCTACATCCATTTTCGGAAAATTTTCCGATAAAAAGATTGATCAAACACCGCAAAGCGACCTTATTACGCGGTTTCCAATTTTTCCGATGAAGGCAACTATCCAAACACAGGGCAAACAGTACACCGTCACAGAAGGCGACGTTCTAATCGTGAACCGCTACCCAGAGACGGAAGCCGGCTCAAAGCTCGAAATCAACGAAGTCCTAACAGTGGGCGAAGGCGATGCATTCAAGCTCGGCGCTCCCTTCGTCGACGGCGCAAAAGTCTCCGCTACCATTCTAGAAAACAAGCGCGGCCGCAAGATCGTGGTTTTCAAGAAGAAGAAGCGCAAAGGCTACGAACGCCGCCGCGGACACCGCCAAGAGCTTTCCGTAATCAAGATCGACTCAATCGAGTCCTAACCCACAACCTTTTAGCTAGAGCGATAGCACTTACCAGTCATGGCACATAAAAAAGGACAAGGAACTTCCAAGAACGGACGCGATTCAAACCCAAAGAACCTCGGTGTTAAGAAGTTCGGCGGAGAAGAAGTCATCGCCGGCAACATCATCGTACGTCAGCGCGGGACTCGTTTCCACGCCGGCAAGAACGTAGGCATGGGTCGCGACCACACGTTGTTCGCGCTTTCCGACGGCAAGGTCGTTTTCGACAGAGAACACCGGAAGGTGGCAGTCGAAGCCTAAGCGTTTAAACGACAAACTTTTCAGAAGCCCTTTCCGGTCCATCCGGAGAGGGCTTTTTTTACGCTTCGTCCCATCGCACTCCTTAACCGGCCAGCCAAACTGCCGATCAAACCCCCAACACGATGGACGACGAGCGACTACGGCAACTGAAACGACAGAAGAGCTTGATTCTGGAGCACCTGAATTGGATCGACCAAGAAATCGCTCGAGTCGAGCTGTCCTCCACGCCTTCGGTTCCAAGCAAACGAGAAAACAGGCTTGCTGAAGCCTTTCCCGAAGATCGCCCTGTCGAAAAGTCGCTTGATCCAGAGTCCTCCCCACAGAATCAAGTGGCTGCAGACCTATATTCAGAACTCGGACCCGACACAAAAAACGCCGTCGCGGACACCAAAAAAGGCTGCCTGCTCATCGGAGCAGCCGCCTTCGCCAGCCTCGCAGCGCTAGTGTGCTACGTTATATTTTTCTATTAGCCAAGGGAGAGACTAGCCTTTGAGCACATACTGATTGGCGATCACCACACCGCTCAACATGCTGCCCACAATACCAAGGTAGCCCTGATCCGCTCCGCAAAGGAACAGATTATCCCAATCCGTGCGACCATCTTTCACCTTCCGAGGAGAACCATAAATAGCCCCCCTCGCCCGTCGCGTGAATCGCTTGATAGTCTTCGGCGTAAACATATCCGTGGCCACGAGCTCTCCAGAATGATCCCTCGTCGGCTTAGGCATCATGGGTAGGATAGAATTCTGGATACGGCCGAACCACTCCTCTTTCGCCGCTTGGTAACGCTCTTCCGAGAAGCCGCACCAAGCGTCATGATTGGCAAGACAGGTAACCCGAACGAGCCCCTCTTTCAAAGGACGATCCCCAAATTCAAAATTGTTCGGCAAGCAGATTACGCCACTTCGCAAATCGATTTGCTCCTCGGGGGCCTCATACACGAAACGATCCGAATCATTGAAAAATACGATCGTATCATCGCCCCAGCCCCAAGTTTCCGGCAATGTCTCGTAGACTGCGATGGTTTCAGAAAAGGCGAGTTTACCCGCATCCTTGGACTGATCCGCGATAATTGAAGGATCCACCAGCGAGTAAGTTTCCGGCAAACCAGCACAGGAAAGTATGACATCCGCCGTGATCTCCTCGCCGTTATCTAGCTCGATGCGGCTAATCCGCCCCCCTTCCTCGATCAGACGTTTCACGCCCGTCTTCATTTTCCGGATACCACCTAGCTTACGGTAACGATCCAAGACAACACGAATGAGCAAGCGAATCCCTTCCGCTGGGCGCGCTAGTCCCTCGTGGAAAATGGACCGAAACATGATAACGAACTGCCCCACATCCATATCATTTTCCACAGCGGACCCGTAGTACATGAGCGGGCAAAAAATCATCTCCTCGAGGAGCGGATCCGAGATGAATTGCTTGATCCACGAACGGGCCGATTGATAGGGCTGCTCCAGATCTCGATCTGGAAAATCGCGAATCGTTTCGCTTAGCTTCCTGAAGCCATCAACCTGACCTGGAAAGGCCGCTTCGACTTCACTCTCCAACAAGCCTTCGTCATTTCCAAATCGCAGATTAACCCCCGGGAAGGCGACCCGCGATGACTTTTGTTCTATCAGATCAAGCTCTGCTCGATCGATGCGAAGCTGACGAAGAAGCTTGTTAAAGATGGCCCGCCTTTCGGAGGCGGGTACGAAGTTGGTCATGGCGTGCAGTCCGACGTCATACTTGCGCCCTTCTTTCGCATAAAAGCTATTCAATCCACCAGGAGCATTATGCTGCTCTAAGATGATAGCCTTCTTGCCAAAATGAGCGGCCCGTATGCCCGCCGACAATCCAGACATTCCCGCTCCTATTATCGCTACGTCGTAGTGCTCTGCCATTCGGTACTCAACTTACGGATACAAGAATGGCCCAACCGTTACGGTGGGCCAATCCATTAAAATAGTTCTAAGCGGGCGCGTCTTAAACGAGTGCGTTGAACTTTGGAGTCAGGTACTCCGCGCAGCTGTCGAGAGAAGCAAGTTCGACGTAGTCGGCTTCGGGCACCTCGATGCTGTGCTGTTTACGAAGTTCCATCACGATATCGAGAAAATCCATCGAATCGAGATCCAGTTGCTCACGTAGGGCCACATCGCCTTTTACATCGCTAAGATCCTCGTCTGGAGCTATTTCTGCGATGATGTCGAGCACCACTTGCTTGCATTCGTCTTTGGTCATGTAAGTTGTTCTTTGCTAGTTCGAAAAGCGCTTGATGATCAGCGCCGAGTTAATACCGAGCATACCAAAGGAATTATTGAGAATGGCGTCAACCCGTTTCGCTTGCTTGGCCTCGTTGATCACAAGCCCGGGCAAGTCGCATTTGGGGTCCAAATTGTCGACGTTGATCGTGGGGTGAACAAGTCCATCCTCAAAAGACGGCAAGTTGCCGGCCAGCTCTAGAGCCCCTGCCGCTCCCATAGCGTGCCCAATATAGCCCTTTGTATTGTTGATGTGGGTGTCGGGACAATCGGAGAAAACCTCTCGAACCGCCTCGCACTCCTGGATATCTCCCATCGGCGTCGCCGTGGCGTGAGTGCTAACGATATGAATGTCTCCCGGCTCCATTCCAGCCTTCTTGAGAGCCCCCCTCATGCACTCGGCTTGTCGCTGGGGATTTGGGAGCACGTAGTCGGTTGCATCCGAATTGATGTTGTAGCCCACAATCTCGCCATAGATTTTAGCGCCTCGAGCCTGAGCGTCTTCGAGTCGCTCTAGGGTATACAATGCTCCCCCCTCTGAAACGACGATACCGTTGCGGGCCGTGTCGAACGGACGTGAAGCCTTGTTGGGGTCTTCGTGATCCGCCAACGCGCCTTGGCTCTTGAAACCAGCAAATATGCCGAAGGAGCGGATACTCTCCGAAACACCTCCAGCAATCGCAAAATCGACCTCTCCGAGCTGCAACATCTGCATACCCTGGATCAAGCCAAGGTTACCCGCCGCGCAGGCCGCTCCGATTGTGTAGGCCGGCCCGTGAACCTTGAGGTTTAGGGAGACTTCGCCCGCAGGATTGTTAGAGACTGTTCTGGGATTGTGGTGGTGGGACCAAAACTTCGTATCGTAATCGAATTGAGAGATGTTGTAGACCTCGTTCTCGGTCTCCACGTTTCCGTGCTCAGTGGTACCCACATAGATGCCAGTCCGATCGGAAACGAGATCTTCGACCGCGATACCCGCATCTGCCAAAGCCTCTCTCGCACAATAGATTGAGACACTCCCTGCTCTTGTTCCGACGCGCAATTCTTTGCGTTTCTGATACTTAGTTGCATCGAAATCACAAACACCAGCGAGGACTTGCCCCATATAACGCATATCGATGCGACTAATTCCTGCCCGACCTTCTAGAAGACTCTGACGGAATTCCTGAAGCGTATTTCCATTGGGCGATGTGAGGCCAACTCCGGTGATTACAACTCTGCTTAGTGCCATTAGGTTTGTTGGAAGAATGCTATCGAGCGAAACAAAGAATCGGGGTTAGCCTTTTTTCACCGCCATTCAACAAAAAATAAGACTCCGATAAAAGACCATACGTAATCGGACTTATAACGGGATCGCAGATTCCCCTCAGTTACCCTTGAAGGCATTTCCCTCAAATCGCATTCGAAACAAGCAGTGAGACGTTTCGAGGCTGTAACCCTCCGACATTTCTTGGAAGAAATCGTTAATCCGGCTAAAACCCGCAACAAACATGTTGCTTACGTTTCTTTACTCATCATTACTTGTGGTGTGCAGGACAGTATTATTACGTAACGCGTAAGAACTGACACCTACGAAATCGAACGCCTCTACGCCCGTATATTTAAGACCGCAGAACGAATGAAAGTCGTACTCATTGAAGACCAAATACTATTTCGCGAATTAACAGAATCAATCGTCCGAACTGACTTCGGACTAGACGTAGTGGGTCAATTCGAGGATGGAGAAGAAGGCCTACAAGCATGTCTCGACCTCCAGCCCGACCTAGTCATCCTTGACTTGAAGATCAAGAAGCTAGGCGGCCTGACCGTCTTCAACCGAATCAAGGACCGCACCCCAGAGTGCAAGGTTATCCTCGTCTCAGCTCACTTCACACCAGAAATCGTCAAAAACACCGTCGAACGCGGCGTGAACGGCCTGGTCACCAAGAATAGCTCGATCGAAAGCCTCAAGGACGCCATCGGACAGATCCTTAAGGGAGCCGTCTACTACTCGCCTGAAGCTTACAAGCTGCTCCGCCAACCAATCACCAACAAGGACTACAACGATAGCCTCAAGATGCTCACGCCTCGCGAGACTGACGTCCTCCAAATGGTGGGAGAAGGCTACAGCTCCAAAGAAATCGCTCGCTCCTTCAACCTGAGCGTACGCACCATCGACGCCCACCGCTCAAATATCATGCGCAAGCTGAACTTGAGAGGGGCAACCGACATGACCCGCTTGGCAGTGAAGCTGAAGCTGGTCAGCCAAGACTAGAGCTCCGAGCAAACTGGATTTTCGAAGACGCGACCTCTCAGCCGAGGGTCGCGTTTTTTGTGCCTATTTGCCTCGGGAGTTGAGCACTTCCGAAATCGCCTGCACAAAAGTGTCCGATTCGCTTTCGATTCGCTCCACCAAATCCTCGATCTCAAAAACCTTCCCACCCTCGCAAAGCGGCAAAGCTGATTCTGTAATCAAGTAAAGCTTGCGAGCTCCCAGAGCGGCAGCCGAGCCTTTCATCTGATGGATCACGTCATAGGCATCTGATCCGTTTTTGTCGGCGATCGCTTTTTCTAACTCCTCTAACAATCGAGGCGTCTCGGACAGATAAAGCTCGAACAGCCTTCTCAACAAAGGTCGACCGTTCCTGTCGCGTAGCAACAATTCCTCGATCCTTGTTTGGTCGTAGACCACCTCTCCTGAGACATCGATGAGCATCCTATGAAAAAAGGCTCTTTTAATACCGTTGGCGAGCGTCAAGCGCACTCTTCAAAGTGCCCGAGTCCGCATAAAGCACCGATGCTCCACTTGGCAGCCCAAAACCGATACGGGTCACTTCCACCGACTCAGTTTTAACTAAGTCGGTTAGGTAATGGCAGGTGGCCTCGCCTTCTACGTCATTGGGCAACGCTAAGATAAGCTCCTTCACCCCTTCCTCTGCTATTCTTGCTTCAAAGTTTGATAGGTTCAGGCGATCCGGTCCGATCCCGTTTATCGGTGAAAGCTTTCCGTGCAGCACGTGGTAGCGACCTCGGTAAGCGCCCGACTTTTCAATCGCCATTAGATCACTCACATGCTCCACCACGCACAAGGAGCCACTATCGTCCCTACGCGAGTCCTCGCAGATCGAGCAACGCTCCTCCTCGCAAACGTTCCCGCAATTCGAGCAGCTACGGACCCGCTCCCGGGCAAAAGTGATCGCATCACTGAGCGTCTGAGCCGCTCCTGGATTTTCCAAAAGCAAATGGATCGCCATTCGTTCGGCAGAGCGAAGCCCCACACCGGGCAGTCGCTTCAACTCTTTCTGCAAAGCCTCAAACGCAGGTGTCATAAATCTGCAGCGAACAGGATCCCTACATCAAGCCAGGCATGCTAAAGCCTTGGGTCGCCTTGGCCATCTGCTCTTCGTTAAAAGCCTTGGACTTGGCAGTCGCTTCTTTAACTGCCTCCAGGAGAGTTTCTTCGACCAAGCTCGCCTCTTCCTTCAGAAGCTCAGGGTCAATCTTCAGAGATAGAAACTCGCTCTGGCCATTGATCTTGATCACGACTGCGCCTCCACCACTAGAGATCTCTAGTTCCGCTTTGGTTAGCTCTTCTTGAGCGCTTTCGATCTTCTTCTGCATCTTTGCAGCCTGCTTCATCAATTTGCCTACACCGGCCATAATTCAATCCTCTCTTTGCGGTTATGGGGTTTTCGTTACACGAAAATCAGCCGCGAAACCTGCCTCAGGCATCGCCCTCCGTCAACTCCTATCCCCGCTCCATCAAATCGCCAAATCCTAATCGATAGTCGCTGAAGCGCGGCCGCCAGCCTGTGGTTTCGCAAATAAGGGTGTTCCTTATACGCCGATTTGCGGGCCGGCCGGATTCACCTAAGCGACGAGCAGACCTGCCACTCTGATCTGCCTGGCCAGTGAAGACCGGAACCTCTAGGCCGAGCTCGCCCGCCAGCCAAGAAACAAGCTCCTGTTTCAAAACGGGCCGGTCGTCCACAACCCCATAAACGCCAGCCAAATCTCCCTCCAGGGAGAAGCAGGACCAAATTGCGGACACCACATCTTCAATTCGTACGAGATTCAAAAAATAGTCTCCCCAGCCGGGCAGCTCCTTGGGCGAATCTGATAGGCGATTGAGCAACAGATGACGTCCGGGACCGTAGAGACCGGCCAACCTCAGGACCACCTTACTCGTCGTTGGCATGCCCTCTAGGAAGACGCGTTCCGACTCCCTCACGATTTCGCCCCGTTCGTTCCCGGGCAGCGGAGCGCTCACTTCATCAACCCAATCTCCTCCGGCGTCGCCGTAGGCGCTCACGCTACTCGTGTAAACCGCTGTACCTGCGAAGCCGTATCCTTTCGCCCAAGCGCAAAACGACTTGTTTCCGTCCACATAGGACTGCCGGTAGCCTGCTAAGCCCCCGCCGGCAGAACTTACGCAATTGACCGCAAAATCGACATCCTCTCCCGCCACCTCATGCCAAGCCGAGTCGTCAACCATTCCGCAAAACGTTTCCGCCCCCGTTTTCTCCAACTCTCTAAGCGTATCCGGATTTCTAGACACGGCGAGAACTTGCATTCCCACATTCAAGGCTTCCTCGACTAGGAACCGACCCAAATATCCATACCCCAGTACGAGCAACCGCTTCCCGGAAAAATCCTTCATTCCCCTTTCTCCTCTAGGCCAAACCGACATGCAAGAAAATCGTAAGGAGCGAATTCTCCAACAAAAAGAGCGTACCCATTTCTGGATACGCTCTAACAAAAACTGAGATCAGCTAGTTAGCCGACTTTTCAACGCCGTTTTCTTGCAACTCTACTTCGGACTTCGATTCGACGCTCGGCTCCTTCGGCAAAACCGAAGATTCAATCATCTTGGAAATCCCCTCCGCTGAGCTGGAATCGATTCCAAGCTCGGCTAGGATCTTGTCTATCACCGGCAGTTGCATCCGATAGTTTAGCATGGCATCCGTGAGTTGATTCGGAATGGAACCTCCACTGCTCGCAACGCCATTGGCCCCACCTGAACCTCCGCCTCCAAATCCGTTTGCTTGAAGAATCTTGATGCTATCGATCTGCTTCATCGGCTCCGTGTAGGCCGCTACAATTTCAGGAGCGATCTTGGCAATGAGCGTGCGCAGCTCGAACTCTACGATCTTCCCATCCAAGATGTTTTTCGCCGTATTGATCGCTTGGAGACCGTGGGCCTCCACTTCTAGCCGCTTGTTGTCCGCTTCCGCTACTATCTTTATCTTCTCCGCCTCTGCCTTGGCTTCGGTCAATACTGCGTCCGCCCGATCCACCGCTGCTTGCTTTTCAGCTTCGGCCGAGATCGTAACGCTCAATGCCAGCTTCTCGGCCTCTTCTTTAGCTCTGATCAATTGAATCTGCTTTTCTCTTTCCGCAATGGTGGTCTCCTTAACCGTCAGCACGTTTTCCTCTTCCCGCACGAAACCGGATCGCGCCTTCGCTGCTTCGGCTTCAGCCTTGGACTTCTCCTCGGACTTTTTCGCCACGATGATCGAAGCTTCCTGATTCTTAATTTCCACCGAGCGTTTCGACTCAATGTCTCGCTCGTCGATGGCTCGCTTAGACTCGATTTCCGATTCGCGCACAGCTCGGTCGGATTCAATGCGAGCTTGCTCTGCCTCTCTCTTACGTTCGGCGGCTTCGGACTTGATTTTCGCATCCTGCTGAGCGCGAGCGACCTCGATATCGCGCTGCTGCTCCAAGCGGGCGAACTCTTCGGAGCGCTTGAT
Organism: Pelagicoccus albus; assembly: GCF_014230145.1. Lineage (NCBI taxonomy): Bacteria > Pseudomonadati > Verrucomicrobiota > Opitutia > Puniceicoccales > Pelagicoccaceae > Pelagicoccus > Pelagicoccus albus. The sequence continues at coordinate 322,912 of NZ_JACHVC010000001.1, read as the reverse complement.
TTCCAGACTCCGTTTCTCGGCATCGAGGTTCTGCGTTTCAATCTTGATACGGGTCTCTTGCTCGATTCGATTCCGCTCCTCGCGCTTGGACTCGGTAATGTCCGTCAACTTGGCCAAACCTTGGGCGTCGAAGGCGTTTGTTTCCTTGAAATATTCTTTCCCAGTCTGATCGAGCGCCGTCAACGAAACCGTTTCGAGCTCAAGTCCGTTTTTGAGCAAGTCCTCGCTCAACGCGTTTTGTACCGTCTGAATAAAATCGGCTCGCTGCTCGTGCAAATCCTGCATCGATAGTCCCGCAGCCACAGCTCTCAAAGCATCCACAAACTTACCCTGCAGCAGCTCCTTGAGCTTGTCCGGGTTCATCGTGCGTTCGCCGAGCGTTTGAGCTGCCTTCGCGATAGTCTCCGTCTCCGGTTTCACGCGGAGGTAGAATTCCGCCGTCACGTCGACACGCATTCGGTCCAAGGTGATAAGACCTTCCTCGTTTTTGCGATCCACCTGCAAGCGCAGCGTACGCAGATTGACAGGAATGATCTCATGGAAAACGGGCCATTTCAGACAACCTCCATCCAGGATAACTTTCTCTCCGCCGAAGCCGGTTCGCACGAAAGCGACTTCTTTGGTGGCACGTTTATAGAAACGCGACAGAATGAACAGGAAGGTCAAAAATAGGACAAGACCTAGGGTGATTGGGAGAAGCAGTTCTATTTGCATCAGTGGTAACAATGAGGGGGTTAAAGGAGGCATTCGTCGGGCTCTACCACGAGGAAAAGCCCTCCCGAAACTTTCTTGATGACCAAGACTCGGTCGCCTTTCGAGAAGGCCTTCTCAGCATCGTCGGAGATCACGCGTATGTAGTGAGTTTTGTCGTCCGGAGCATCGACTCTCGCTTCTGCCGGACGTTCGCTAGTCGCAGTGCCAATCGTTACAGTCGCTAGGCAGCCAACATACGCGTCAGAGGAAATCGAATACGACTCATCCTTAGGCAACCAGCGGGCCATAAACGCATTGCTGATACGGAGGATCGGCAAACTAACGAGAAAAGCGAGGGGCGACGCGAGAGCCCAATGGAGCATCGGCAAACCGAGTCGGACTAAGGCTAATTGCCCGTAAATCCCGATCAGGGAAAACGAGAACAAGAAAACAATCAGGGTAAAAACAAAGGGAACCTTCCCCAGCCTGAGCATCGAAAGGATGCTATCTACGACCCCAACACTCTCTACCTCCGGAACATCAATTTCAATATCCGGCAACAAGTTATCCAAGAATCCAAAAGGCTCCAAGCCTACTACAAAACTGAGGGCCTGAACCATGAAGATCAGCAGAAAGAGCCCTAGTGCGATGGCGAACAGCGTGTTTTGCGGCGATAAAATGTGGTCGATCATAGTCTAGCCATATGACCTGCTATCGCAGTGTAGCCGTCCTGCCTCGGAGTATCAGCCGTAGCCAGATCACATCGGAAACAAACGACGAAGGGGTCGCCGATATCGAAGAGGGGCAGTGAATTTGGGTGGGACAAAACAACGGGGATTTAAGGTCTCAACAAATCCAAGCCATTTTTGGTGGTCAATAATTTTCAGGATACACAAAGCGTAATTTCGCTTAGTCTCGTTTCACTCAACACTTATCCTGATATTCCAAATCTGGAAATCTAATGAAATTCAGAAAACCTTGGCAGTCGCGGCAGCAAAACCACCAAGAGACACGTCTTGCCGAGATATCATCATCACAAAAAGAAGATACACGGAAGTGAAACGACATCTAAGTTCATCCAGCAGCCCCACCGCATACCGCGACTTCGGATCTCTAAGCTGCAAAATGGGTTGCTTGCACAGGTGAGCGTGCGACAAATAAAGCATATGTCAGATCAGCAAACACGCGTCCTGGTCCTCGTTTTCGACGGTATCGAGGAAATCGAGGCTCTCACGCCAGTCGATATCCTGAGGCGAGCCGAAATGGATGTCACCGTCGCTAGCGTCAGCTCAGAGCTATCCATTACTGGCCGTAACCAGATCAACTTTTCAGCGGACACCTCTATTGCGGAACTCGACCCCACTTCCTTCGATCTGGTCGTACTTCCCGGTGGACCTGGAGTCTTACAGCTCCTCGACAACGAGCCCTTGCGCAAAATCCTCGTAAAGCAGAACCAGTCAGGTAAACGGGTGGCCGCCATCTGCGCCGCCCCGAAAGTGTTAGCTAAACACGGCATTCTCGAAGGTCGCGAGGCGACATCCCACCTTTCAGTGCGGGGTGACCTGCCATCCGCAAGCGAAGCTCCGGTTGTCACGGATGGAAATGTTACCACCTCCCAAGGCATGGGAACCGCAGTCGAATTCTCTCTCGAACTCGTTAAACAACTCAAGGGAGCCACCGCGGCCCAAGATATCGCGGCATCCATTCACACGAATTTCTAAAACCCCGACATGACTAAAACATACGATTTCATCGCCATCGGAGGCGGATCAGGCGGATTCAACGCAGCTCGCGTGGCAAGAGGTTACAGCGACAGCGTTGCCGTGATAGACGGAGCGGAAGAGCTGGGAGGACTCTGCATCTTGCGGGGCTGCATGCCTTCGAAAACCTTGATCTACTCGGCCGAAGTCCTTCATCTCGCCCAAAACGCGAAAAAATTCGGCCTGAACATCCCAGAGGCGACGGTCGATATGACTGCCCTGCATAAACGCAAGGTAGAGACCATAAAGGATTTTTCCGACTACCGAGTCGAATCAATGACTTCCGGAAAATACGACCTCTACCGTTCTTTCGCCAAGTTCATTGATGGCAACACCATCGAACTAAGCGATGGCACTCGCTTAACCGGCAAGAAATTCATTATCGGGACCGGATCAAGCGTATCCATTCCTGCAGTACCTGGTCTCAACGATTCTGAAATCTGGACTAGCGACCAAGTGCTGGATCTCGATTTCCTCCCTCAATCCGTAATCGTTCTTGGAGGTGGTGTAGTCGCCTGCGAGCTCGCTCAATTCCTCAACCGAGTCGGCACCAAGGTCACTCAAATTCAACGCAGCCCGCACATCCTGAAAGATCAGGCTGAAGACGTTTCCAGAACCGTTGAAAAAGCGTTCCGAGACGAAGGGCTCGATCTTTACACCGGCACCACGCTGAAGAGCGTGGAGAAGACAGGCAAAGGATTTACCGCTGTATTCGACCACGAAGGACAAGAAAAATCAGTGACAGCAAATTACGTTGTCAATGCGATGGGCCGCAGGCCCAATACCGCAAATCTCGGTCTGGAAAAAGCCGGTGTCGCCTTGCTCCCCAACGGCCAGATCAAGACCGATGAGCATCAGCGTACCACCAATCCAGACATCTATGCCGCGGGAGACTGTGCTGGACCGTTCGAAATCGTTCACACCGCTGTATTGCAGGGTGAATACGCGGCAAGGCACGCCTTTGGCAAACCGGGCCCCGGCCCCTTAAACTACGACCACATGCTGGATGTAGTGTTCACAGATCCTCAAGTCGCTCGCGTCGGCCTGACAGAAAAGGCTCTGAAGGAACGCGGTATTGACTACATCGCCGCGGATTACCCTTTCGACGATCACGGCAAGTCGATCCTCATGGAAGCGAAGTATGGATTCGTTCGCATTTTTGGCGAAAAACCAAGCGGACGCATCTTGGGTGCCGAGATCGTATCCAAAGATGCGGGAGAGCTGATCCATGCGCTATCCGTAGCGGTTTCCAACAACCTCACTGCGGCCGATTTGCTGAAGACGCATTGGTACCATCCTACCCTTGCGGAGATCATGAGCTACCCGCTCGAAGACATCGTCGACGAACTGTAGTCGCCCGCACAAAATCCGAACAGAAAGAGCACGATGAGGACAATATTCATAACCGGCGTATCCAGAGGGCTAGGACGTGCCCTAGCACAAACCCTCTCAGACGAAAACACTCGCATCGTGGGTTTCGGACGTGGGCAGGGAGATTTCCAAGGCATCTTTCACAGCTGCGATTTCACAAAACCGCAATTGGCTGATTCCATCATCGACACCGCTCTGGCCGAAGAAGACCTGCAGAGCTCTGACTCAATAATCTTCATCGCCAATGCAGGCCGCCTTGGGCAGCTCAACACAGCTCAAAACCTGGACGCCTTCGACATCGAACAAACAATCGCCACAAACCTGTCTGGCTCTGCCGTCGCCGCCTCCGCCTTTTTGCGTCACACACAAGATCTAGACGTACCCAAAGTCTTCGTACAGATTTCCAGCGGAGCTGCTTTGCCCGAAAAAGCGAAGGCGAGTTGGTCGCTCTACTGCGCCTCTAAAGCAGGACAGGAGCAACTGGTCCGGACCATCGCAGCGGAGCAGGCGACAGCTAAGTACCCAGCCACATTCATCAACCTGAATCCAGGCGTCATGGAAACCTCCATGCAGGAGCAAATCCGCAATGTGCCGCCTGAGGTCTTTCCGGACGTTGCTCGCTTCATTAAACTCAAAGAGGACGGACTCGTCCCAGGGCCAGAAGCGGTCGCCCAAAAGATCAAGGACCTTCTGAGCGATGCGACTACCTTGAAAAACGGCGAAACCTATAGCGTCGCCTAACCTATATTTAACTACACCCATTTTATGACATCAGAACCAAAAGCTCCCGAATTCCTTCTCGAATTGCTCGAAGCCAAAAGCCCTTCCGGGGCAGAGCAACAATCGCAGGCCGTATACGACAAATACGTCAAACCCGTTGCAGACGTTTATAAGAAGGACACCATCGGGAACCGTATTGGAATTTTGAATCCAGAGAACGACACCTCGGTACTTTTCGCCGGACACCTGGACGAGCTCGGGTTGCAGATCAACTACGTCGACGAAAATGGATTCCTCTACTTCAACACACTTGGAGGTCACGACCGCATTGTCATCTCTGGCCGACGCGTCTTGATCCAAACAAGAAACGGCATAGTAAAGGGCGTCACCGGAAAACGTGCGGTGCACCTGATGGATGCCAAGGATCGCGAAAAGGTCCCTCAGATTCACGAAATGTGGATCGACATCGCAGCCGAAGACAAAGAGGAAGCCCTTTCCCGAGTGCAGATCGGAGACGTGGCGACCTACGACCACGAGTTCGAATTCTTGCACGGTACAGTAGCTACAGCGCGTGCCTTCGACAACAAGGGCGGCTCCTACATCGTCGGCGAGGCCCTTCGACGCCTCTCCAAGGAGAAGGCCGATCTGCAGGCTAAGGTTATCTCAGTCGCCAACGCCCAAGAAGAGGTCGGTGTTCGCGGAGCCATGATATCCGCCTTCAACGCGGCCCCAACTTTTGCCGTGGCCGTAGACGTCGGTCATGCCACCGACCATCCCGACTGCGACAAGCGCAAGTTTGGAGAATTCAAGCTTGGAAGTGGACCGATCATTACGCGAGGGCCGAATATTAACCCGATCGTCTACCAGAAGCTGATAGATGCCGCCGAGGCTAACGATATCCCTTACCAGCTCGAGGGTGACCCACGCCCAACTGGAACTGATGCCCGAGCCATTCAGGTTGCCGGACCAGGCGTTGCGACCGGACTCATCTCCCTGCCTCTTCGCTACATGCACACTCCAAGCGAAGTGATCGATCTGCAGGACGCCGAGTACTGTATCCAACTTCTCTGCGCCTTCGCCAAGGGCTTGAAAGATGGCGAAAACGGAAACTGGTAGCAATCGTTCCGATAGCCTGCCGATTTAAAATCGGCGGTCTACACACTTCGATAAGGAGGAGACTTGGCAGCGTCATAGACCGGCTAGTCTCCTCTTTTTTTGCCTCTCGCTAAGCGTCAGTAGCATAAAAAGCAGGCAAGCCTCCCTTAACCAAGCTACACCCTACAGTTGGAACGGGTTGTGCTAAAACTGCTTTGTACATGCCAGTTTCAAAGTTCGAACAAGTCGCTCCACTTGGCAGTTCCAAGCCACTAGCTAAAAAGGGAGGAAAAATCTGAACCCTCACGTCACAAAGCTAGAACTTTCCGTCAATGGAAACCCAGTTAGCAAAGAGGTGGAACCTCGGACCCTGCTGAGCGATTTCCTTCGGCACGAGCTGTCTCTCACCGGCACACACGTCGGCTGTGAACAAGGGGTCTGCGGTGCCTGCACTGTGCTCATGGATGGCCTTCCCGCTCGCTCCTGCCTAACGCTGGCAATCCAATGCCAAGGCGTCGAGATCACCACAGTAGAGGGTTTGGCTGAAGCGAATGGTGGCGAGCTGACGCCATTGCAAAAGAGCTTCCAAGATTGCCACGCCTTGCAATGCGGATTCTGCACCCCAGGCATCTTGATGACCTTGACCGCTTTCCTAAAACGCAATCCCGAGGCGACCGAGGAAGAGATCCGCATGGAGTTGGCAGGAAACCTCTGTCGCTGCACTGGCTACCAAAACATCGTGAAGGCCGCCCTAGCAACTCTAGGTCGCGCCAGCGAAATCGCAGAGAAATCGCAATGAAGCCGCATTCCTTTGGCCAAAGAAGCCGGCGATTGGAGGACCCGAAACTATTAGCTGGAAAAGCTCTCTTCGTGGACGATGTGCAACGTCCCGAAATGCTACATCTCTGCTTCGTCCGAAGCCCCTATGCCCACGCTCGTATTCGATCTATCGACACAAAGTCGGCTAGGGCACTCGATGGTGTGTGCGGAGTATTTACCGCCGAGGATATGGGCGATACCTACAAATCTGGCCCACTGATCGTTCCCCCTCCCCCGATTCAGGATCTCGTTTTTCGCCAGAGAACCCAGTGGCCAATGGCGAGCGACAAAACTCGCTACGCCGGGGAACCGGTGGCGGTTGTGGTGGCGGAGAGTCGCTACATTGCAGAAGATGCGGCGGAACTGGTTGAGGTTGAATACGAACCACTCGCCCCTGTAGTCGGTTTCCAAGACTCGCTCAGCGAGAACGCTGCCCTTATCCACGAGGATCTGGATAGTAATCTGGCAGCAGAAGCGTTGCAGCAAAAAGGCGACTACGATAAGAACGTTAGTTCGGCAGATCTCATCGTGTCAGACGTTTTCCACTACGAGCGCCCCTTGGCCGCTTCTATGGAGAACCGAGGCTACGTGGCCGAATACGATTTTCACACCGAAAAGATGACAGTGTGGGCAACCACACAGGCGCCTATTCCGCTGCGTAACTTGCTCGCCGATTACCTTGGATTGAGAGAGGGGCAAGTGGAAGTCGTCGCCCCTTTTATCGGTGGAGGTTTTGGTCCCAAGATCATGATCATGTACTCGGAAGAGATGGTAATCGGGTGGCTGAGCCTGAAGCTAAAACGTCCAATCAAGTGGATCGAAGACCGAACCGAGAATTTCGTGGCAACCACTCAGGAGCGAGGTCAGGTGCATCATGCTGAAATGGCTCTCACAGCTGACGGAGTGATCATCGGCGTGAAGGACGACTTCATCCACGACACGGGAGCTTACAACCCCTATGGATTAACCGTTCCCCTAAACAGCCAATGCACCCTGCTCGGACCGTATAAGGTCCCGCACTACAAGAGCCGTTTCAAAGCTGTTTATACCAATAAAACTCCGGTCACTCCCGTTCGCGGAGCGGGACGTCAACATGGAGTTTTCACCATGGAGCGCCTTTTGGACAAAGCGGCGAAAAAGCTAAACCTAAGCCCTCACGAGATACGCCGTAGAAACTTCCTGAAGCCAGACGACTTCCCCCATAAGCACGGTATTATCTACCAAGACTTTTCAGCCTTAACTTATGACAGCGGCAACTACGAGCCAGCTCTCGACCTCGCTCTCGAACATATTGGATACGAATCTTTCAAACAGAAAGAACAAGCCGACTATCTCGCTCAAGGACGGCGAGTGGGCATCGGATTGGCCGCCTACGTGGAAGGCTCGGGAATAGGTCCATACGAAGGAGCTCGAGTCACAGTGGGTAGCGATGGGTCAGTAGCCGTAGCAACAGGAATAGGCACACAAGGGCAAGGGCACTTCACAGTCTTCGCTCAGATCGTAAGGGAACAACTCGGAGTGCCGCTTGAAATGATCCGTGTCACTACCGGGGATACGCGAATTTTCCATTGGGGGACCGGCACCTTCGCTAGTCGAGGGGCTGTGGTCGGCGGCAACGCCTGTCACGCGGCTGCCCAAGCTGTCAGAAGCAAGATTCTACAAATGGCCGCCTTGAAGTGGAACGTTCCTGCAGGGTCACTGGAGCTGTCAGACGGCTTTGTGCAGGTGGTCAATGACCCAACTCGAAAAATGGGTCTTGGCGAGCTCGCTCGCGAGGCGAACCCGTTACGGGGAGCGGTGCCACCCGATGCGGAACCGGGGCTTGAAGCGACTCGCTACTTCGGCCCAGAGATGGGCGCTACTGCCAACGGAGTGCATGCGGCGATCGTTGAGATCGACCCCAATACCTACGAAATAAAAGTGCTTCGCTACGTGATCGTACACGACTGCGGCAAAGTGATAAACCCAATGATCTTGGAGGGTCAGATCCTCGGCGGTTTCTCAATGGGGCTCGGGCACGCTTTGTATGAAAGCCTCAACTACGATTCCCAAGGAGTACTCAGCGGGACCAATCTACACGATTACATGATGCCAACGGCCCCCGACATGCCGGAGGTGGTTACTGATCACGTAGAGACCCCTGCGACTAAAAATCCCTTGGGAGTAAAGGGAGCAGGCGAAGCGGGAACGATCCCAGTGAGCGCTGTCATTGCCCAGGCAGTGGATGACGCATTTTCCGAACAAGACCTCTACATTCGAAAGATCCCCTTAACTCCCTCCCTCCTCTTCTCAAATCTCCGTGAAACCTCCACCCTTTGAATACATAAGACCGGATTGTCTCGAGGAGGCGTTGCAGTTGCTTTCCGCCCATTCGGGCGAGGCTCGAGTTCTCGCGGGCGGCCAGAGCCTAATCCCCCAACTTAATCTTCGCACAATCCGGGTCAAAAAGTTGATCGACGCGAATGGGATTGAGGAACTGTTCGGTGTTTCTGTATCAGACGGATACCTACATATTGGAGCTATGACAAGGCAGGTTGATTTAGAAGAAGATAGCGCCATTAAAGGATACTTCCCGGAATTCCTAGAATTGCTTCCCAGCCTTGGATTTTCATCAACTCGCAACCGAGGTACCGTGGGAGGATCGATCGCGTTTGCAGATCCAGCCGCCGAGCTTCCCGCTTTGGCCCTCGCCTTGGAAGGCGAGGTTAAATTGCAGTCTCAAAGAACTGGGACCCGCATCCTTAGCGTTGAGGACTTTCTGGTTGGTCCTTTCAAAACAGTTGCTCAGCCGGACGAGATGTTGACGGGGATTCGACTTCCGCTCCGATCGGCACTTCCTCGATCATTTGTCCGAGAGGTCAATCTGAGAAGCCTAGGCCGAGCTGCAGCCGGAATCATTGCTCTCGCCCCCGATGGGGAAACTCCAACCGCAACGCTTTTCGCCTGGGCTGACAGACCTCGCAAAATAGCAATCCGACCTCCTCAAGACCACTTGGAATCGACCGCAGAGCAGTGGCTCGAATCCTGCGGTCTTTCAGCAGACTCCCCTAGCTGGCAAGACGACGCCCATGGATCAAAAGCCTACCGCATCCACGTATTTGCTTCGCTACTACAGGAAGCGGCTACCGCGTTGGCACTCGTCTAAACTAAGCTTTAATTGGAGCAAAGGTGTAGTTCACCGCCACTCGAGGCGTAAGGTCGAGACACCTTCGGTACGTTTCGTCGTTCTCAAACTTGATGCGATCAAGCCAGCGAGCGAGAAAACAAAAACTGACTTCGGGCAAGGCAAATGGATACGGATCGACAGTATAGCGAAAATCCCCAGACCATTTGAATTCTAGCCGAGTCCGCCCTCCCGAATAGTTCGTCGGAGTAGGTTCGATGACAAAGTCGCCCTGCTCGTATTTGCTCAAAAGAATTCCTAAACGATCCCACACCTGCAGCAAATGGTAATTGGTCCAAAAGGATTCATCTTCCAAGTACTCCGCGTGCGAGCTCTTTAAGTCCGATTTCAGGACAGACTGGTAGCACTCTTCTCGATCGATGTAATCGTCGATAATTTTCTCGTCTCTCGCAGTGGTGCGACGGCGAATCATAGTCTGATCAGTACCGTGGCGCATATTGTAGATTCCCATCCCGTGAAGAGAGACCATCAGCCCCGCATAAGAATCCCTCGAACCCACTTGTCTCGCACCTTCCGCGTAAAGCGAGGTGTGTCGGTCATACGGTAGATTCGCGAAGTCATAGGGGACTCCGTCGTGTTTCAAAATTCCCTGATGGTCCTCCCGTACCCAGACATGATCGTGCTCGGCAGCCGCAAGAATCATCGACCGCAATGGTTCGGGCCTGTCGAAATCCGAATTCCCCCACATCGCGGCGATCTGGCCTACTAGGTTACTATGGTCGGATTGAGTGGTAAAAAACCAGCGGTCTGCAACCTGCGTAATAAACATAGACACCCACTGTTAGCAACTGACGTGCCGGAAACCCTTTACTTTCGCATTACCATCCGAAAATTTACCTAGAAATGGAGCAAAGCGATTGCCACTTCAGCAGCCCCTAGTTAGCTCCTGCGTAAAGGCAACCGGAGCACGGAAGCCTGTATTATCGATGTCCTCCCCCGATCCACTCATTCCCCTACCCAAGAGCATTGAATTACTCAGTGAATACGACGCCGTGGTCATTCGCAGGACTTGGAAAAGCGCAGTCGCCTACTTCCTTCTGCTATTCAGCTTGTTCTGGAATGGATTCATGGTGGTGTGGATGGGCATCGCCCTCAGCAAGGGCGAATGGATGATGGCCGCTTTCGGATCTATTCATGCCACCGTGGGGCTAGCACTCATCTACTACACAGTCGCGCTCTTTTTGAACAAAACAGACGTCCGGATCGATGGATACACGCTCAGTATCAAGCACTACCCGGTACCTACCTTCGGAAACAAAAGCGTACCCGTAGAATCAATCCGGCAAGTCTACAGCACAGAAAAGATCACGCGCGGAAAAAACGGCACCAACGTCACCTACCAGATCCACTACCTTGATCAGGACAATCGCCAAGCAAAGCTCCTATCGGGCTTGAGCCAAGCAGAGCAAGCCCACTTCATCGAAGCCGAGATAGAGAAAACGCTCGGCATAAAAAATCGCCCCGTTCAGGGCGAAATGCGAAAATAGCAATTCGGTAACTCGCCATTCAAAGAGGCGAAGAACCTGCCCCCTAAAACCCGATGGGGAGGATACCTCCCTCTTTGACCATTTTGATATAGTCCTCTGTCGGCCGATCCGCAGAGGGAGTGCTTGGGTCAGTAGCCAAACGCTCGAGCTCCGCCACATAGGATTGATGGATATCTTCCCATGCTCCGGTCTCCTTCATGTTTTTGAGAGCTGCGGACAGCTTTGCCTTAGGGCGTCCTTGTTCATCCAAGGGGGGTGGCAAAGCTGAACTGCGGATGAAGGCAAGAAGTTGGCGGTTGTGCCCAGCCAGTTGTTCTAAACGATCGTACTCGGCTTGGATACGCTGCCTGATCTTCGGATGCGTATTCGGATTATCGAGAATCCGGCTGTAATAACCGAGCTCTTGGAGACGGGCATGACGGTCGAGCTGTCTCACAACGAGCTTATCAGTAGTAACGGTTTCTGGAACAGTCGTTCGGGGAGCTTCCTTAGGCTTTGCCACAAACGATCGATTGGGAACCTCTCTAAATTTACCTGTAGAGCGAACATGATCGGAATCCGCGTCTTCCAAATTTTCCGTTGAAACATCCGCTTCTGCCAAGTCATCCGCGTATCGACTATAATAGGACAATGCCGAGGCGATCACGATTCCGGACAGAACGAGTGACCATGGGCTGCGCCAAAACTGGCTAACTGTTGCGACTATTCCTTGAGACATTGATCTAAACTAGTGCCAACCTGAGAATTGGATTTCGTTGCTGAGCGAGGGCGTAAAAGGTGGAGGATCGGTCAAAAAACGAGTATCGTAAAAACGGTGGGTCTTGTACCCATTTAGCATACCCTCGGTGAAGCTGAAGTTGCCAAACGGATACACTTTGCCGCCGATCATGCTCCCCGTGAAATAGAGATTACCGCGCACCCCATACTTGTCGTAGTCCTTGAGTCCGATATAGCCCGACGAGTTCAATCCCGCCGCCATCAAGCCCGCCTGCAGAATCATATCGTTCTTGTCCGTACGATCGATGTAGATGTTCTCTTTCGACGCGATCAGTAGCTTGTCTCCGGAGGTTTCAAGGGCCTGATCGTTATAGATGATGTCCCCCTTTATGGTAGTGTCCTGGGTGGATACAATCGCGAGGTTCCCTTTCAGAATACTGGGGTCCGAGCTTTCGCTAATGGTCACGGTTCCATCGACTTCATTTTTGTTATTGGTGGTCAAATCGTCGTTGACCACGATGACGTCGAGAGACTCGCTGTAGAGCTCATGCCATGATGCGTTCCCAAAGGCGTCTTTATTCTTTATTGCAACAATACCCACTTCCTGGTCACCAACGGTTACCACGTCGAATCGAATCTCCGTTGGCCCCTTCAAGATAATCGCACCATGAGTTGGGATATCGTCATACGAAACATCATCCACCGATATGTCTTCAACGGTAACGCTCAAGGCATTTGAGGCGTTTGCGATCTCGTCGAAATCGACCGAGGCGAGCGCGGGTTTACTGACTTCGGTTCGATAGCCTTCCGAGTAGTCGCTCCAAAAACGCAGGTCGCTGTACTCGTACTCATCTAGGGTAATATCGGGGGAGAGATAAGAAGCATACTCAGGAGTGCCTCCAAACGAGCCGGACAAGGTCTCGTTCACATCTCTGAAGATGGGCCCTTCTTTTTCACCATTAGCAAGACTCGCTCCACTGATGCTTTGAGTTGTCCCCGTCCAAACTTTTCCATCCGTGATGCTGCCGGCGATCCACCACAGATTGTTGAAGTCCTCAAAATAGAGCCCGTACTCCATGTAAGTGGGACGAGTCGCCTTCTCGACCGTAACCGTTCGGCTGATGCCATCCATGGTTGAGACCGAGGTTAATCTGAAGTTTTGGCTCTGCGCGTCCAAGGGAGTCATAGTCACGGTCGCTTCCAGGTCCTCACTCAGCTCGTGAACAAAAACCACCGGAGTCATCCCGTAGTACTTTTCGGAATTTAGTTTGCGGGCGGCTTCCTCTATGCCTGCTTCCGCAGCGTAAAGCACTTGGTCGAGGATGTGCTGTCGCTTGGCAAGCTTGTAGGCATGCAGCGAATCTTTGATCGAAACGGTAGTTAACCCTCCCAGAAAGACGATCATGACCAGCACTGTGATCAAGGCGTTACCTCGCTTGCTGGAGAGTCGGCCGTCACCAGCAAAAGAATACGAATTTGAATTGAGGAGCTTCATTTCCTTTAGTTTCGCAATGCGCACGAAGCTTCGAACATGTGTTCGACTCCGGTTCCGTCTTTCTGCGTTTGCACCCCGATGGCAACGATCGGGTTGTTGTAGACCAGGTAAGAATCGACGACGTTTTCACCAATCACATTACCGTTGAGCGTGATGGTATCCGCGTTCGGATCATATACGAGCGTCTGCTCCTCGATTGCCATATCCGAGGGCACTTCTCTTGTGAATTCGATACCGTGGCGATACACAGCCTGCCAACCGACTGACCCGCTGGAATCAACCTCAGCCGTCGGAACCACAGCAAATGCTATTTTGGATGCAGTGCGAAAGCCCCAGGAGCCCTCTTGTCCGTGGACAAGCTTTTGCACGATCATCGCTGAATCGGTTAGGTTGCGATTACTGGCTTGGTTGAAGACCGCCAAACGGCCTTGCGAGACCATCACGCCCACCATGCCGCCGAAGACCAATCCCGTTATGGCAAGAGCAACGAGAAGCTCCGTCAGCGTAAAACCGGATTTAGTACGTGAACCTCTATTATCCATGAAGCGTACTGCTCATCAAAGTTCTGAGTTCGATCGAAATCGTGTCGCTGCCCGATAGTCCATCCATACGAACCACGATATCCTTGCAGTCTCCATCGGTGCCCGCTCGAACAGACACGGTATACTCGCCCGTGAACCCGCCTCGTGAGATCTCGTAAGTTCCCTCCTGCAAAGCGGCGGATGTGTAGGGTAAGGCGATCAAAGATTCGACCTCGGATCGGGTGTGTTGCAAAAGCTGCATTCGCAAGCGTGCCTCATCGCCCAACTTGCTCGATTGAAGAGAGAGCGAAAAGACGCTGATCATGGCGACGGCCATGATAGTGGACGCAACCATCACCTCTACTAAGGAAAAACCAGAGCGAGAGTTCAGGCTACGCCTCTCTCTGCGGTCCAGAGAGAAAAACTTGCAAACTGAAGACTGAAAAAGTCGGAGCATAAGCTTCTTATTTCGGCAAAATCTTTTGTAAATCTATCCCGATGAGGCAGATTTTATACGATTTTAGCTATTTAACCCTAGCCCGTCCCTAAACACCCCAGTCATTCCTCATCCATTACCGGATGAGAGGAGTTAAACTCGCTGCGAACGATCACAGCTCCTCGATGAGTAATGCACTCTACTTCCGTCCGAGGAGAGCAGTCCCCTAAAACAGCAAAAGGCCGAGCTCTGGGAGCTCGGCCTCTGTCGTGAAAATCAGTTACGTTTTGGCTATCCCTTTTGCAGGGCTTTGACGACGTTTAAGTCTTCCAAAGTCGTCGTGTCCTGAGCGATCTCCCTGCCAGCGGCAATGTCTTTGAGAAGACGTCTCATGATCTTGCCGCTACGAGTCTTTGGCAGAGCCGGAGCAAACCGAACTTCGTCCGGCTTGGCGATGGCGCCAATCTCTTCACCCACATGTTCGCGAAGCTCACGCCGCAACTCATCGGTCGGCTCGACCCCTTCCTTCAGAGTTACGAAACAAACCACAGCGCTTCCCTTCAGCTCATGCGGTCTTCCAACTACCGCGGATTCCGCCACCGCTCCGTGACTGACCAAAGCGCTTTCTACTTCGGCCGTACCGATACGGTGTCCTGAAACGTTCAATACATCGTCGATACGACCCACGATCCAGAAATAGCCATCCTTGTCCTGACGACAACCGTCGCCGCAAAAATAGATTCCCTTGTACTCGCTCCAATAAGTTTCCTTGTAACGTTTGCGATCTCCATAAAGTCCTCTGAGCATCGAAGGCCATGGCTGAGTGAGCACGAGTTTTCCGCTTTCGCCCTTTTTGACCTCTTCACCAGCATCGTTGAAAACCTTGGGCACAACGCCGAAGAACGGCAGTCCAGCGGATCCAGGTTTTGAATACGCAGCCCCTGGCAAGGTGGTAATCATGATCGCACCTGTCTCGGTTTGCCACCAAGTATCGACGATGGGGCAACGTCCACCACCGATCGTCTTGTAGTACCATTTCCAAGCCTCTGGATTAATCGGTTCGCCGACGGAGCCCAGCAAGCGCAGCGAGCTCAGATCATGCTTCTTCACGTGATGGTCGCCCCATTTCATGAAAGCGCGAATCGCAGTCGGAGCTGTGTAGAAAATCGTAACGCGATGACGCTCCACGATGTCCCAAAAGCGATTAACATCCGGATAGTTGGGAGCTCCTTCGTAAATCAAGTTGGTTGCGCCATTGGAAAGAATACCATAAGTCACGTAGCTGTGCCCCGTGATCCAGCCGATGTCCGCGGTACACCAATAAGTATCGGAGTCTTTGAGATCGAAAACATATTTCGATGTCATAGTGGTACCGAGAAGATAGCCTCCACTGGTATGCAAGACCCCCTTTGGCTTTCCTGTGCTGCCACTTGTATAAAGAATGAAAAGTGGCGTCTCCGCATCGAAAGCCTTGGCTGTGTGCTTGTGGCTAGCGCCCTCCATCACGGTATGGTACCAGTAGTCGCGTCCCGTCTTCATGGATACACGCGTATTGCCGATCCGCTTCACGACCACGACCGTTTCGACGGTTGGGCAATCTTGGATGGCTCGATTGACATGCATCTTCAGATCGACCACCGAGCCACGACGCCACCCGCCATCCGCGGTCACAACAAGCTTAGCTTGGCAGTCGTTGACGCGATCTTTGATCGATTCGGAGCTAAAGCCTCCAAATATCACCGTATGGATTGCCCCGATTCTAGCGCTGGCCAACATGGCGACAACAGCCTCGCAAGTCATCGGCATGTAGATCGCGATACGATCGCCCTTCTTAATCCCCCGAGACTCCAAAACGTTGGCAAATTTGCATACTTCCACGTGCAACTGCTTGTAGGTCAACGTCTGCTGATCCCCAGGCTCACCCTCGAAAATCAGGGCTGCCTTGTTCTCGCGAGGGGTTCCCACATGACGGTCGACGCAGTTCTCGCAAACATTTAGCTTGCCACCGACGAACCATTTAGCTTGGGGTTCTTTCCACTCAAGCGTTTGCTTCCATGGTTTTCTCCAGAAAAGCAGCTCCTTCGCTTGAGCGTTCCAAAACTTTTCCGGATCGGAAACAGACTCCGCGTAGAGCCGTTTATATTCGGCCATGCTTTTGACGGTTGCTTGCTTTTTGAATTCGGAAGACGGCGAAACCTTTTCGCCAAGACTCGCAGATGAAGTGGTCTTGTTTGGCACTTTCTTGATCCTTTGGGTTGGGGTTAGGGGGGGTATTAAGCGGAAGCGATAATGTCCCTCAACTGCTTCAACGGTCAAGCTTTGGAACGAAATCAGTACAATCTCCTCACTCTTTTTTTGATACAACACCGCAAATGACCCCGTTTGCCGCTCTCGTATTCGAAAAACCGACACGAAAACATCCAACTAACGCTGCAAACATTTCGGCTCCACATGGATAACGAAAAAGAAAAAAACGAACAAACCATCACCGTAGAAGGCGTACTCGAAATCTCGAAGAAGAAGACCGGACAGCTGCTCGACCTGAGCAAAAACGGCCGCCAACGCCCTACTGACCCATTTGTCCCGAAGGAGCTTATTCGTCGATTCAAGCTACGTACCGGAAGCCATATCGTCGCCCAAGCGACGACGGACCCTCGCTTTCAAAACCCCAAAGTCCGCTTCATCGAAAAAGTGGACGGGGTTAGCGTCGAGGAACGCCGCAAGTTCACCCCTTTCACCCAGCTCACCACCATCACCCCCGAGGAGCACATCAAGCTGGAAACCGACAAGAAGCGCATGACCACCCGCTGCATCGACCTTTTCTGCCCTATCGGCAAAGGGACTCGCGGTCTTATCGTAGCGCCTCCCAGAACCGGAAAAACCACCCTCCTCACTCACATTGCTCAAGGCATCAACGCCAACCATCCGGAAATTCATCTCATGGTCCTGCTCGTCGACGAGCGACCCGAAGAAGTTACCGATTTCCGGAGAAACATCGATGCGGAAGTCTGGGCATCGTCCAATGACGAGCAGCTGGAAAGCCACCTTCGCGTAGCCGATCTCTGCATCGAAAGAGCAAAGGGCCTCGTCGAAACCGGCAAAGACGTCGTCATTTTGATGGATTCCATTACTCGACTCGCCCGCGCCCACAACTCCGCCAAAAAGTCGGGCCGAACCATGTCGGGCGGCTTGGACATCCGCGCCCTCGAGAAACCTCGCCAAATCTTTGCCGCCGCGAGAAACACCGAGGAAGCCGGCAGCCTGACCATTATCGCCTCCGCCCTCATCGAGACCGGAAGCCGAATGGACGAACTCATTTTCCAGGAATTCAAGGGAACGGGCAACATGGAGATGGTGCTCGATCGAAAGATAGCCGATATGCGCATCTATCCGGCCATGAACATCGCCACCTCCGGCACGCGCCGCGAGGAGCTGCTCATCCCGGAAGAGCAACTCGAAAGCATCCACTTCTTCCGCCGCGCCCTCGTGCAGCAGAAACCAGAGGATGCGGCCGAGACCATGATCACTCGACTTTCCAAAACCGACTCTAACCAAGACCTCCTAGACCTCATCAGTAGATAAACCAACGAATTCGCAGTTCTTTTGATAATAACAGGCGCCAAACGCGCTTAACGCTTGAACTGCGGCGATTCGTCGCGTGAAAAAGTACGTTTCCTCTGCTCGCAGGACTCAAGGCGAGCACCACATTAGTTCTCGAAAATAAATGGATAGCTTCTCCGAACAGTGCCTTGACATGGCTCGCTCCATGCTCAGCCACAATTTGGATTCCATCAATCCGGATGGAACCATCACACCCATCGAAGGTGAAGATTCTCGCTTGGACGAGTCCGGCCACGCCGCTCTTGCCATAGGAGAGTTCTACCGAGCAACCGGAGAAACCGAGCTTGACGGCAAGGATCTCATCGACCTCGCGGCCCGCTGTATCACGGCTCAGGCCTTCCGCGACCCGCCACAAGAAAACGGTCTCGCCTATGCAGCGCTAGCCCTCCTCTCTTTCGGTCCCTCCAAAGAGCGTAACCCCGTGTGGGAACGCCTCGTAGACGAAACACGGGAAAACCTAGACCGCTTGCTGCTCAACCGCAGCGACTACAACAACCACTGGCAGTGCTTCAACGTCGCCAAGGCAGTCTGCCGCTTCTCACTTGGCCTATCCAAGAAGGACGAAACAGGACGCCTCATCGAGCGCTTCCTGTCCCGCATCGAGGAAACAAGCTCCAATGGCTACTTCGACGATGTCGGCGAAAACGGGATCGGCGGATCATTCTCCCTCTACGGCGTACAAGCCTTCGTTTTCACACGCCAAGCCCTTCAGCTTCACAGCAACCCTGGCTTGCGCGAACGCAAGTTGCCTTCCCTCAGAACCTTCGCAGAGAAGTACATCAAGCTGCTTCCTGACATGGTTCGTGAAGACGGACTAGGTTGGACCTGTTCCGAAAACGCAGGAGCCTACGGCCAGATGCACCTCATCTCGCTCCTCCTTCAAGGTTTCCGCGATGGTTGGGTACCCGACGACAAACGTCCAAAGTACTTCGACTTGCTGCGTCGCTTGTTCTACTACTTCTACGAGACCTTCCTCGACCAAGAGCACGGCTACCTGGTAGTTCGTGACGACGAGCGTACCGCGTACCGCCTGCACACAACACGCATGGCCAACTTCGACGGCGCTCGCTATTTGAGTCAGTGGGCTCGCCTGTCGAAGCAGATCGACGCGCCTGCGGCAGCCGCTCCAGAGCCTTTCAAGTCTGGATGCCGCTTCGTCATCTTCGACAAGTCCAGCAAGAAGGAACAAGGCCTCCTCCTCTACCGCAACGTCGAGTCCAGGCTGCAGATCCAAATGCCACTGATGTCCAACAACGGGCACCCGACTTCAGACTGCCAAGCCTTCCCGCATTCCCCGGGTGTGTTCGATTGGCCCAACGGCCAATTCGTGCCGGTGATGATTCCAGAGCTGACCGTAGGCGACAACGTATTCGTTCCATCCTACTACGGCAAGAAGTGCACCACTGGCCTCGGCTTTAAGCGATCCTTCTACTTCCGCTACGAACAGCCTGAGTGGATCAACACCGAAGAGCAGATCGTTTCCGGACTGGGAAGCGTGAAAGTCAACTGGACCTTCGCCAAAAACCAGATCTCCTGCGAGTTCATCTACACGGTTAAGAATCAAGTCACTCTTGACCGCTTCCGCTACATGCTCGCCATCGGCTCGCCTCACTCGCGCTACCGCGTGGAGTCCTCCCCGATGTTGGGAGCAGAAGGGCTACGCTGCGCCATCCAAAAGGACGACTTCCAAGGCACTTGGAAGGAAACCGAGGTGGTGACAAACGATCGCGCCTACCGCGGCAACTACGGGAACTTGCACTACCTGCAAATCCTCGAGCGCGACCATCCGCTCATCATGCGCCCCGGTCAGACCTATCGTTTCGCGGCTTCATTCGATCCCGATATCATCGCGGTCGGCGAAGCGATGTAAGAACGAGAAAATCTTTCTCCAAAGGGCGACACTCTCCAAGAGGTCGCCCTTTTTTATTGTCCCATTATCGAGAAGCTTTAACTACTGCTTCCTTCATTTTTCCACCCAACAGCCAGTGTTAGCCAAACGGATCATACCTTGCCTCGATGTACACGCCGGACGTGTCGTCAAAGGCGTTAAGTTCAAAGAGCTCCGCGACGCCGGAGACCCAGTCGAATCAGCCAAGGCCTACGACCAACAAGGCGCCGACGAACTGGTATTCCTCGACATTACAGCCTCCTCCGACGAGCGGCAGATCATGCGAGACGTCGTTGAGCGGACCGCATCCGAGTGCTTCATGCCTCTTACTGTTGGCGGCGGACTACGCACCGTCGACGATATCACAAAGATGCTGCATTCGGGAGCAGACAAAGTTTCCCTTAATACCGCTGCCATCAACAACCCGGACCTGATCTTTCAATCCGCCCGCAAGTTCGGAAACCAGTGCATCGTGCTCGCCATCGACGCCAAGCGCGACGGCGACTCCTGGCGAGTCTACACCCATGGTGGACGGAATCCCACTCCCCTTGACGCCATCGAATGGGCGAAAAGAGCCGTTTCGCTGGGAGCGGGTGAAATCCTTCTCACCAGTATGGACGCCGATGGCACCTTGGCCGGATACGACTGCGAGTTGACCCGCCGCATTTCCGAATCTGTTGAAGTGCCCGTTATCGCATCCGGAGGAGCGGGCAACCTCGACCACCTGGTCGATGTTTTGGAAAAAGGAAAAGCTTCCGCCGTACTCGCCGCGTCAATCTTCCACTTTGGAACCTATACGATCCAACAAGCGAAAGAACGCCTGGCCGCCGCCGGCCTTCCTGCACGCCTCTAGGATAATCCTCAGCGATGGAGCTAACGAAATTCTCAGACTACAGCCTTCGTACCCTAATATACTTGGGGATCAACGAAGAGAGAGTAGTCCCACTCCTGGAAATTTCAGAAGCTTACTCCATCTCCAGAAACACACTGGCCAAGATATCAAACTTCCTCTCGCAACACGAAGTAATCATAAGCTCGAGAGGAAACCAAGGGGGCGTTCGGCTCGCAAAAGCAGCGGAAGATATAAACATTGGCACTCTAGTAAGGAAAACAGAAAGCCATATCCCCTTGGTTGAATGCTTCGCCTCAGATGGAGGGTCTTGCTGCATTAACAAATGCTGCACTCTCAAGGGCGTGCTGAGAAGCGCCGAGAACGCCTTCTATAAAGAGTTAGAGAAATACTCGCTCGCTGATTTGATAACAGGCAAGAGCCGGATCAGAGAAGCCTTCGGAATTGGGTGAGCGCTCTAATTTACGCTGGCAACTAAGGCTCGCGAAAATGCAACAGCTTCTAGAAATCAGGAAACGCATTGCCATTAATAATTTTCATTAAAGGCGAGTAATTATAATCAAAATTTCAGTTTTTTAAGGTCTTCTCAAAAAAAGACAACTGATAGCCCAAATAAGTATTCTAAATACTCTTTTGGCACCGGCGCTGCTAATTTCGGGGCAACGACAACACACCTACCTAATCCGAAATGAACAAAAAAACGCTCGCCTATGTCGCGCTGCTAGCCTGCGCGACTGTACCAAGTACCCTCATCCTTTCCGGCTGCGCTGGCTCCGCTGACGCTGCAACTGGAGGGATTTCTCCACAAAAGATGGCAGACGGCCTACACCTCGTGATGAAGTCTGACCGCACTGTGTATACTCGCAACGTCGTAAACCGACTGGTAAAGCAAGACAAGGTCATCGCGGCCTCGGAACACTGGGCAGATGACAAGGCCCTTCCCCTTCCAGCTCAAATGTTCCGTATGGGAGCCGAGATGGTAGCCAAGGAAGCCGACGCCGGTTTCAGCTACTCCCTGCAATCCATCTGGCCGATCAACAAGCAGAACGCTCCTAAGACCGAAGCTGAAAAGGCAGGCCTCCAATTCGTAATCGATAATCCAGGAGAGAACTACTACGCGGAAGAAACACTGGGAGGCGTCAACTACTTCACTGGCGTGTATGCAGATACTGGAGTCGCGGCAGCCTGCGTCGATTGCCATAATGAACACAAGGACTCTCCCAAGACCGATTTCAAGCTAGGCGATGTAATGGGCGGCGTAGTGATACGTATCCCTCTCGACTAAGCTCAAGACATCAACATCCAAAGTTTAAATACAAATGGACACCGAAGAAAAACCTACTCTATTTGATCGAATCGGAGGAGAAGCCGCAGTGGACGCTGCCGTTGACCTCTTCTACCAAAAGGTACTGGCAGACGAACGCATCAAGCACTTTTTCGAGGGCGTGGACATGAAACGCCAGGCGAGCCACCAAAAGAAATTCCTAACCTTCGCATTCGGCGGTTCAGCCGGTTACTCCGGCAAGAACATGCGAGCGGCTCACAAACGCTTGGTCGAAGACATGGGCCTTAACGAAAGCCATTTCCAAGCCGTGATGGAAAACCTAGGAGCAACCTTGCAAGAACTAGGCGTGCCTGACGATTTGATTGGAGAGGCCGCAGCCATAGCGCATTCCACCAAAGACGACGTTCTAAACAAATAGAACGTCGGATAAATCCAACTAGCTTCAGGGAAGCGTGAACAACGGAATATCCAAATCAATTGCGGCAAGCGTTTCGACGCTTGCCGCCTTCATTCTAATCTCTTGCGCGAACGAGACGGAAGTCCCAGAGAAGTTCGATCCCACTACGATCGCTTTGGAGGATCCGGATCTTGCCGCAGGACAAAAGACATGGAGTCAAACCTGTACGACTTGCCATCTTACAGGCCTTACTGGAGCTCCAAAAATTGGAGACAAAACCGCTTGGGCGCCTCGCATCGCAAAGGGGCTAGACACCTTGTATGATCACGCCCTAAACGGCTTTATTGGGCCAGACTATACCGAAATGCCCCCCAAGGGCGGCTTTAGCGAACTTAGCGATAACGAGGTCAAACAGGCAGTTCGGTTCATGACGCAAGTCAGTCAATAACCCAAACAATTCGCATTTAAAGCCATGACCAAAAAACAAATACGACTGGTTCAAAAAACATGGAAGCGATGCATGCCTATATCCGATATAATCGCTGATATATTCTACGCGAAGCTCTTCGCAGA